>JANPLC010000217.1:0-48766 GCA_031426335.1 Planctomycetota bacterium | reverse complement strand
GTTGTCGAACGGCAGTCCTCGCCCGGCGACTCCCGCCGAGGGTGGTTATCAGCATTACCAGGAACGTCTCGATGGACGTACGGTGCGTGCGCGCAGCCCAAGTTTCCAAGATCATTTCACCCAGGCGAAGATGTTCCTCGACAGCCAATCACCGGTCGAACGCGCGCATTTGACCGATGCGCTGTGTTTCGAGATCGGTAAGGTCGATCGCCTGCCGGTGCGTGAGCGCGTGGTGAACGATATCCTCGCCAAGATTGATCCTGACCTGGCGGCAATCGTCGCGCAGGCGGTCGGCGTCTCAGCACCGAAACCCGTCACCCGTCAGAAAGGTGCTGCCAGCAAAAGTCCGGCAGCATCGCCGGCGCTCAGCATGGCCGTCACGGTCATGGATACGATCGCCACCCGGCGCATCGCCGTGCTCGTTGCTCCTGGAGTTGTGGGACGCTCGCTCGCCACGGTGAAGAGCGGGTTGGAAAAACACGGCGCGGTAGTCGAGATCGTGTCGGTCCACCAGGGCACCATCACCAGCAGTGACGGAGCGGATGTGGAAGCCCTGCGCAGTCTGCTCAACACCCCGTCAGTCATCTACGATGCGGTGCTGGTCGCCGATGGCGATGACAGTGTCACCATTCTGGCGCAACATCCGGATGCCCACCGATTCGTGCAGGAGGCCTTCCGTCATCACAAGGCAGTTGGAGCCCTTGGCCGAGGACAGGCGCTCTTGACCGCCGCGGGGATCGAGGATCCCGCAAACCAACCCGGCGTGGTGGTAGCGAGCAAGCCGGATGTGCTGGTGCGCGATTTCCGCGCCGCGGTCGCCAAGCACCGGCACTGGGACCGAGTGACTGGTAAACCGCCGCGCACGGCACCTCCGGTCTGAGCCGGGAGCCCTATGGAATGGGATCTCGTGCAATGGCCGGCGATGGCGATGACGGTGTTCGCCGCGTGGTTGCTCACCTCCACCACCAAACGCCGGCGCTGCGTGGGATTCCTATGCTTCCTGTTTAGGAGTGGTTTCAAAACGTTTCAAAACCCTCTGCTACTGCGCCCGGCCCTCGTCGGCTGCGGGGGTTAGGCTGGTATTCATGCAGTACGACGGCGGCAAGAATCACACTGCTTTCGGACGATCGTTTAGACCGTCGATCAATGTCGGGTGATGGACGAGTGCTTCGAGTTGATCTGATTCGGCGATCACACGGTTGTTGCGACTGGTGAGGATGTGTCGGCCATCCGCCTCAAGGAAGGCCGTGAGCGTCGCTTCGTATTGCTGGCGGTCCTCCACCTGGACCAGGACTGCGACATGATCGTCGACGACGGCACTGGCATAATGATGCTGGACCTCGTCCGGCACCTGATGGTGGGCTGCCATGAGATGTTGCGATGCACGAATGGCAGCGCCGGCAGCAGCACCGACTGCTCCGCCCAGCAGGGCTCCCGGAATAGACAGCACACCCAATCCAATAATCCAGCCGAACATCCCACCAGCCACACCGCCAGAGGCGGCAGCGCCTACCGTGGATCCCACGGGCAGAGACGTTTCGTTCAGTGCCGCCGGATGCGTCAAGGTCAGTTCGTTCCGCTGCTCGTCACCCGCATGGAGCACGATGATCGCGTGTTTGGCGATCTGCGCATTGATCAACTGATCCAAGACGCGTCGGGTCTGATCTTCACCTTTGGTAATACAAGAGAGGATGAGTTTCATGCTAAGCTCCAGAGGTGCGGGGACCACTCCCTGGCTGCACTCGACATGCCAATCCAACCTGGCGGATGCAACCGGTCGATGGCACTGCAAGAAGCACGAGTCACCCTTGCCACGGACTGCCATTTGTCATGCGGGTGCAACTGCGACCGTTCTCTCATCTCCAACACGGTACGGATATCGCTATTTTTCATGAGGAATGGCCAGCGTATGTATACTTGTTTAGGCGTGTCGCTTCTCAGGGTGCCAGCATGAATAACCCGCCGCACGTTGATCCGAGTCAGATGCTTCGGACCATGATCCAATGGGACGGCATTCAAAGCGGTTTGCAGTACCTGAATTCCCTGAGCCAACATCGCTACACCGGTCTATTCCTCTTCGATGGCAACATGCTGAAAAACACGTTCATTTTTGACCGACAATCAGCCTTCCAGACCCTGTTCCCCGAAAAACCGGCGAGCCACTCCTATTGCCTCAACGTGAAGCACTCTGGTCAGCCGTTTCGGGTAGACAATGCGCCGCTAGATCAACGGGTTCAAGATCACCCGAGCCGGGATGCAGTCCGATCCTATTGCGGTGTTCCTCTGCGAGACCGGGACGGAACCATATTTGGCACCCTCTGCCATTTCAGCCTGGACCCCTGTCATTCGAAAGATGAAGAAATTCAAATGATGCAGACATTCGCCGGGGTTCTCCTTGAGAGCGAGCGCCTCGGAGAGATTGGCTGGAGATCCCCAAAGGGCTCCTGAGACATCCACGAAATTACCCTACATCCGGCAAAAGAACCGATTTTTCAACGCGAAGGCGCGAAGGCGCAAAGGGTTGAATACCGGCAGACATTCACCGCCCTGGTTACGAATGGAGAAATCCAACGGTCGCAATCACCCAGGTTTCTTCGCGTCTTCGCGCCTTCGCGTTGAAAAAACTCTTCTTCGATCGCCGGATTTAGGATTACTTGGGGCAATACTGCAGGGCGCTCGTGCCGCTGCACCCTCGTCGAGTCATGGCACGGTCTTCGCCGATGGTTGTACGGATTGCAGCCGGTAATGGTGCTCGGCCATGACCGGCTCCAGGTCGGCTCAACGTCGACCACCTGACCGGCGCTTGGCCCCCAGACTCGATGGTTCGGCGCGGGCAGCGACCGTACCTTGTGAGCGACGGGCGGCTTGTTCTGCATCTCCACGATGCGATCGACGTTCAGCCGCCTGACTGCGACGGGCAGCAGGGGTTTGACGGTTGGGATCATTACGAGTGGCCATGGGAATCTCCTGGTGGGTGATGATCACGGAGCACGTGCCGTGCCACCGTCATCGGGCCAACTCCCGCCGGTCGTTGGTGTGGATGACCAGACTTTCGGTTCTGTGGATCGCGATGCCGTTGCGCACTACGTGCACGCTCGCGGTCCAACACCGCACCGGTGAATTGGCAAAACGGCGACGGAGGGTTCAAGGCTCCGATCATGACCGACTTAGCACCGCGCAGGATCGCTCATTGCCCGCGCTGCGGCATGCCAAAGTGCAGGGCGGGCCTGAACTCAGGGCAACGGAGTCGCCATCGCCAGTCTACCCGAAGATTGGGGAGAATGGCTGTCAGCATGTCGTTGACAGGCGCGCATCGCATCCGCCATGTTGGGATAATGGCAGGTTTGCTGTCCGACACCTCGCGCCGTGCGGCGGTGTTGTTCCGTATCGGCGCGGGTGAACTTGGCTGACCAATCACCGGGCGCCTCGCCGACGATGACATAGGTGCCATGGGCGGCGACTGCCACCGCACGGCGGACCGGCCAATCAAACGACCATGTGAGCAAGGACATGTGGACCTTGTGCCCTGTGGTCGGGTTAATGCAACTCCGGAGAGCGATTCCGCGATGATACTGAGGAATATTTGGTGAGCGCCCCTGCAACCCGCAGATCACCGCAGGGCATCACCGGGGATTCCGCAGTCATTCTTTAGATAAATGGTCACTTCCGCTGTCTGTTAGTTGGCACGTTCGCGACATGAGCCACGGACGCGAGGTCTGCATGTCCATTTCCATCGGCATCGTACTGGCCGCGATACCTTCACGTTGTTTAACAACACCGCAGACGGTGCGGCGGAGCATGACGCCTGTCGCTTGCAACGTCTGGTAGCTGCGCGCTGCAAACATCCGCAACCTTCCATTTCAGACCTACCTGGGAAAATCCCATGACCACCTGCGCCACTGCCGAGCCAACGATCGTCTACCCTGCGTTGGCGAACGATCCCGTAGACGCCGCGCTGTTCCAGGTCGGACGCCTGCTGCAACAGGAGGCGTACCGCTTCACCACCGTCACGCCGGACACCCACACCATCATCAATGCACGTTCAGGTGAGGTTCTGGCGACCAACCTGCGCGAGGTCTTTGGCTGGCACCGTCCCTTCCAACCCAGCCTCTTGCCCGAACGTCTGATGCTGGCCCTGAGTGCTGCCAAGGCCGTCGAGCAGGTGGACGATGGCGTGGTGCGTGCACGAGTACGGTGCTCGTCGATCGGAGATCGCCTGTTCCTCCATACCGGATTCCCGACCACCGATCGCGACGCGGTATTCTTCGGACCCGATACCTACCGTTTCGTCCACCTGTTGCATCGCACTCTTGGCGGTGGCGGACGTCTGCTTGAACTTGGCGCCGGTAGTGGCGCCGCAGCACTTTGTCTGGCAGACCGCTATGAACAGTTGGTGATGACTGATATCAACCCGCTGGCAGCGCGTTACGCGCGTATCAACGCGGCGCTGTCAGGCTGCGATCACGCGGAGGTCCACTGTGTCGACATGGCGGCACGACTTGATGGCGCCTTTAATGCCATCATCGCCAATCCGCCCTTCATCATCGATCCGGCACATCGCCTGTATCGTGATGGTGGTGATCTCGGGATCGCGGTGGCCTTGCGCATGGTTACGGCAGCGCTGCCGTTGCTGGCTCCTGATGGCTGTTTCGTCCTCTACACCGGCGCGCCGGTGGTTGATGGCCGTGACCTGCTTGTTGAGGCATTGATCCCGCTCATACGTGCAGCGGGTCTACCGGCGCATTACGACGAGCTGGATGTCGATGTGTTCGGCTCTGAGTTGGCGAGCGAGGCGTATCGCACAGCACGGGTGGAACGACTGGCGGTGATCGCGTTGACGATCGGATGTCCCGGTACTGCTCGACGCGCACTGCTGCACGTATTGGACAACGATGAGACGACCATCAGGAACAACGCATGATCGCCCCCCTTCGGATCCTCGATAGCAACGACATTGAAACGGTTGTCAGCGAAGCACACCGTCGCCTCGCCCACTTCAATGCGCAGCGCTTGCAACCCTGTGGGCCGGGATGCCTGCCTGAGGAGGTGCAGGCGCGCGCATTGCTGACCTGGGAAGAACACTTCTTGGCCGATGAACGCGAGCGCATCACCGAGTTAGCTGCGCAGGCCCCGACCGACCCCGACGGATTCCTCGCTTGGTTCACCGCGCTCGAAAACAATGGACCGGGTCAGGGCGATTCGCTGTTCCCGTGGTTGGCAGAACGCGCCGGGCTGCGGGAGATGCGCTGGTTCTTAACCCAGGAAGCCGCAGGCGAGGCGGGTTTCGACGACCTGGTGGCATTGACGCAGGTGAAGCTGCCAGAGCGCGCAAAGCTGGAACTGGCGCGCAACTATTGGGACGAAATGGGGCGAGGACAGGCCGACAACATGCATGGGCGGCTGCTCGAACGACTGGTGGTGTCGCTGGCCCTGCCGGTGCGGATCGATTTCACGGTGTGGCCAGCATTGGCGTTGGGAAATCTACTCGTAGCCATGGCGACGCGACGCGATCACGCTTATCATTCGCTTGGCGCATTGGGGGCCATCGAACTGACCGCACCTGGGCGCGTGGCGCAAGTCGCTGCCGGACTGCGGAGACTCGGCATCTCCGCCGCTGATCGTCGCTACTTCGATCTTCACGCCGTGCTCGACCGCAAACACTCAGCCGCGTGGAATGCCGAGGTGCTGGTGCCGTTGGTCCAGCAGGATGCACGTGCCGCCACCTGGATCGCCGAAGGCGCCTTGATGCGCCTGAGCGCTGGTGCCCGGTGTTTCGCCTGTTACCGCACCATGCTGGCAGTCACCGCCCCAATGGGCAGGTAACCAAGGCGGGCAGGTAACCAAGGCGCGCCAGCAGCGGGGCGTCCCGCTCGATGAGACGACAACCTATGTCAGTCCGATAGCGGACATTGGGTATCACCGCACGCTCCACCAGTCGATACGCTGAAGTGCGTGCGGCGGCAACATCGGCACCCCGCCCGGTAATCACCAGTGCATATCCGCTGGCACCTCCAATGACCGGGTCGCCGGAAGTGAAGTCGACCTCGCCGAAATGCAGGTGACGCAGATCTTCGCTCGTCAGACCACCACGGAAAGTAATCGGCAGACCGCGAGACGGATGTGGATCGGCCAAGTACGGAAACGGTGGCACGGTCATCACCACCCCCACCGCGTAGCCAGGATGGGTCGTAATGCGAACGTCCGCACCGCTCAATGCGCGGAGGATGTTCTCCCAGCCATCAACGTGCAGCGCATCGAGGATGGCGAACCCCGGATAACCGAAACGGCAGGTGAATTCCAACGGCCAGATACCGTCTTCATTGATGATGGTATTGAGGTTGAGGTAGCCGCAGTAGCCATGCTCAGCCAGGAGTGGTGCCAGCGGAGCGAGCGTCTCGCGGAACAAACGCTCACTGCCCAGGTAGGTCACCACCGTTCCCATTTCGCAGGTGAGTTCGCCCAGGTCACCTGGGAAGAAGCGTTTGTGCTCCCAGTCGAGGCACGCCGGACCGATGAACCGCTGGCCGTCGAAGTAGGCACCAATTCCGGTTTCGGCGCCCTCGATGAAATCCATCAGCACGAAATCTAAAGTGTCGACCGCTTGGCGTTGGTACTGCTCCAGCAAAGCGATGACGTCCGCCCCATCCGCCAGTTCCCCGACGTGATTGTGTGTCGACGGGTGATGATGGCCATTGTGCTTGCAGACGTACCGGCGTGGACGACTGCGGATGTAGGCGACGGCTGACTGCACATCGGTGAAACTCCGGGTTCTGGCGGTGTGCATGCCGGCTTGGCGCATGATGTCTTGGCCTAAATCACGGTCGCCTTCCAGGCGATCACCAAATGCACTTCCTCCGATGACCTGGAAGCCATCGCGGCGCAAACTGTCCTGCAGAGCCCCGTCGTGGGCGGTCTCGAACACGATCACCCCGTCCTGACCAGCGCTACGGATCCATTCCAGTTCACCGCGCCAATCCGTCGTATGCGGAACCATTCCACGAAAAACATCCTGATACGCGGCGTCAGCCACCGCCATGCGCACCTCATGGCCACGGTGTGCCAGGTGCGCATAGAGGTCGCCAAGATCGCCGTAGTCACCTATTCCGAGTACGCGCATAAGCACTTCTGCCACAGGTAGCCTGCACCGGAGCCATCCATCCCACGACAGCGACTGAGGCGCAGTGAAATAATGCGAGGCGCATGGTTGGTTGGTGTGATGCCTGGACGTTCCCGCGCACCGCTCACACCACGCTATTCCGTTCCCACCATCCGCTACCACAAGGGCGGCAGACAACGCAGAAAGGACTACCAACCATCCGCCTCCCGCTCACAGGACAGCGCGCTGTGTGCCAGTTGATATCTCGACTCTGGACCTCCGTTCTTGGATAATCCCAAGGGCTCCTGCAAAATGAATATCTGTTCGTCAGCGAGTCATGTGAACCGCATCGCAACTGGTTTCTCCCGGGTGATCTTCAGGCGTAATACGACCGTGGCATGGCGCTTGCTCTCTCGTGGTGAGGATGCCACCTCAATCCGATTCACTGAGGAGTGGTTTCAAAACCATCTGCGTAGCAAGCCCGGCCATCGTCGAGCGAGGCAAGGAAGACGGGCCGTTTGGCGCGGAGGCATGGCCGTAGGCCATGTTGAGCACCAAACGGTTCGTCTGCCGCCGCCGCAGCCGACGAGGGCCGGGCGCAGTAGCAGAGGGTTTTGAAACCACTCCTGAAGATAACTCTGCGTGGTGCACGCCTTAGCCACTTGAGCGGTACCGTAGGTTCCTGGTGTCTGCTCCTGGCCATCTGTTGGGTGGTGAGTGGTTGTGGTACTCGGCGCGAGTCCTCGCCACAAACCAAATAAATGGCTCTGCGGCGTTTCGTGTAGGTCCTTTCGCTTGGCGTTGCTCAAACAACCGATGACAAATCGAACAGGAGATGCGGAGGCGCGGAGTTTAGAAGAGGCGAAAGGGGAACTTTCAAGTCTTCCATGCCACCCTCCTCCGATCTCCGCGTCTTTGCCGTTGGTTGTCCCAAGGCCAAGAAATGGACCCACACCAAACGCCGCAGAGCCATTTCTTTTGCACTGCGAACGGGTCCTGCTCCTTGCACTTTGCAGGAAACCAGCGCAGCGCGCCTCCGGGTCGGACATCGCTGGTTGGCACCTGGCGTGCCGATGGGCGGAGATGACCGATCCACTTCCGGCTGCCCTCCCGCCCAAGACCGCCGCACCAAGCGGCTTCATGGGGTTGATGACCCTGGCAGATGAGCCGATTGATTCCAAGCGCATCCAGGTGGCCATCACGCAAGTGCCAGGACAAGAACGCGGATTGCGGGCCCTGCGGGCGTACTGGCGGCTGCAACCCGGGCGCTGGTGGCAATGGTTCGTCATCTGGCTGCTGCAGAATCTGCGTTTCGCGCCGATCTATGTTTTGCCATTGATGACTG
The DNA here is from genome assembly GCA_031426335.1 of Planctomycetota bacterium. GTDB lineage: Bacteria > Planctomycetota > UBA11346 > UBA11346 > UBA11346 > BOG-1363. The sequence goes on along the minus strand of JANPLC010000217.1, from coordinate 40,325 downwards.
GTCATCTCATTGATCTCGCCAACCGTGGTGCGGATGGCCAGGCCATGGCCTTTATGCCGACCTTCGCCATCGCCACGCTCGGCCTGTGTGTGGTCAACGTGCTGGGGGACACCAGCGCCCGGCTGATGTTGTCGCGCATCTCGCGCAGCCTGACCGCAACTTTGCGCGGAGCGCTGATCCATCGGCTCAACCGCCTGAGCATGCATTTCCACGATCGTGAAAAGATCGGGGAGATCGAAGGGCGCTTCACCATCGATCTCAATCGCCTGGAATCCTTCCAATCCTTCGTGGCCGATGGTCTGTTGATGAATACCTCAGTGATGATCGTGATGGGCGTGATCATCTTCATGACTCATCCACTCCTGCTGGCGGTGATCTTTCTGGGTGTGACGGTGAACCTGGTGTTGGTGCGTTTCCTTTGGCGTCACCTGACCCACGCACAACAGGCCTATCGCACCGCCGAGGGTGCCTTCCTCCATAGTCTTGGTGAAGCACTCCAGGCGCTGCCCATCTCACGCGCACATGCGACGGAAGGTTTTGTTGAACGTCGCCTGCGCGACGGCGCACGTGAAGTGGCGCATAAAGGCTTGGCGATTGATTTCCTGATGAATCTTTTCGGGTCGTCCTCCTGGGCTTTGAGCACCGCGCTCAATACCGCCGTAGTCATGCTCGGCGTGTGGCTGATCATCATCGACCCCATCACGGTGACCGCCATGGGGTGGTCCTATGTCATCGAGCCGATCACCATCGGGCAGTTCACCGTGTTGCTGAGCTACTACGGCATCATCACTGGTGCGACCACCGCGATCATCAACCATGTGCCGGCCGTCAGCGGCGCGGTCGATGCCATCCGCAGTCTGGCTGGACTCTATCGCGAAGAAGATGAAGCACCGAACGGTGATCGCCGCTTGCCGGCACTAAAAGGCGCCATCCGCCTCGAACGCGTGACGTTCATGTATCCGGGTGGTGACCGTCCGATTTTGAATGGTCTCGATCTCGATATCCGCGCCGGCAGCACCATCGCACTCGTCGGCCCATCGGGTGGGGGGAAAAGCACCATCGCCAACCTCATTCTCGGCTTCTATCGTCCGCATGCGGGGCGCATCACTATCGATGGTATCGATCTCGGTGAAGTCGATCTGCGCGTGCTGCGCAAACAGGTTGGCGTGGTAAGTCAGGACGTCGTGCTCTTCAACGACACCATCCTGGCGAACATCGCCTGGGGTGATCGTCAACCAGATCGAAAACGCGCGAATGAAGCTGCGCAGCTGGCCAATGCCATGGAGTTCATCGCCAAACTGCCAGGAGGATTGGATCATGAACTGGGGGATCGCGGAGCCGGTCTTTCTGGTGGTCAACGCCAGCGCCTGGCGATTGCCCGCGCGCTCTACCGAGACCCACGCATCCTGGTCCTTGATGAGGCGACCAGCGCGCTCGATTCAGGCAGCGAACGACTGGTCCAACAAGCGCTCGAACAGGCGCGGCACGGACGCACCACCCTGATCATCGCTCATCGCCTGACCACCGTACGCAATGCCGATCAGGTGGCGGTGATCGAAGATGGGCTGGTGAAGGAGCATGGTACACACGACGAGTTGATGTGCGCGGGCGGAAGCTATGAGCGTTTGGTGGCGAGCACTGCTGCCTCCGCGGATGCGAGCACCTAGGAGCGGGCCGGTACCAGAGAGTCTGCTGCGTGGCCGTATTGCCGGACGCTTCGGCACCTGGAAGTAGAGTCTCCGCCATGTCAGTCCGCGGAAATCGCCTTGATCGGCGGGCTCGTGGCAATCGATGAGGAAGGTCCGGGAATTTTTCCGGCCGCGAGTGCAACGCCCACTAAGATGATCAGTGATGCGTCAGCAGAAACCACTTTCGCCGGTGCCTACGCACCACGTCCACCGGTCCGGCACCACCTTGATGCTCGGGACCACTGGTCGTCACGTGCGGGTGTTGACGGTCCCTGAGCACTGTGGTTACCGGCTCCTGCATGCGCTTTGGGATGATTGTTTTGGCTCCGAGGACACCGACGGATTGGTGGTCTGGTGGCCATGGGTCCGGCCAATCCACCTGGGCCGAGCCACAACTGACGCCTGGTAGGCGGCCCTGCATTCGGCAATGGGTTGAACGCGCAAACTGCGGTAAATGCAGACCTTAATGATGAGCTATCTCCTTAGGTCAGGTTTTTCTTCCGCCTGGATTTGGCATGGATGCGACTCAGTGATCGGCGGCAATTCCGCCACCAAATCATCCTCCAGGAGTTCACATGTCCCCTTCTCCCAGCGTCCCCGTGACCGAGGTCGTCGAGGTCACCCCTCCCAACCGTCCCACCATTTCGTGGGGCTCGATCATTGCCGGCATGCTGACCGCCGTCGCGGTCCAGATCGCTCTCGCCGAACTCTGCATCGCCGCCGGTCTGGCGATGTACGCCCCCTTTGATTCCGATAGCGCCTCGGCCTCCACCTTGGCGATCAGCACCATCGTCGCTTGGATCGTGTGTGCGCTGGCTGGCCTGTTCCTTGGCGGCTGGGTCGCCGGTCGCTTGGCCCACTACCATTCACACATGATCGCCGGATTGCATGGCACTTTGGTGTGGGCGACCGGGGCGGTCGTCACCGCGGTGCTCGTGACCACTGCAGTCGGCATGATTGCTGGCGGCACTGTCAGTCTGGTCGGTGAAGGTATGAAGGCCGCAGCCACCGGCGCACAGGCGGTTGCTCCCGCAGTGGCGCAGATCGTAGCGCCGTCGTGGGATGTCATCCGTAAGCAGGTGGACGAAGCCGCGAGCAAGGCCACTGCGGCCGCTCAGGCCGGCACACTCGATAATCGTTTGGCCGAGGCATCGCGCATGGGCGACTTGATGGCGAAGTTCTTCGTCACCGACTCCAGCACCAAGATGAGTCAGGCAGAGCGGGACGAGCTCGCCACGGTTCTCGCAGCCCAGGTCGGGATCAGTCGTGAAGCTGCGGTGAAGACCTTGGAACAGTGGCAGAAGAGTTGGGAGGCCACCGTTACCAAATACAATGCGGCGGTCGATGAGGCCAAGGACAAGGCGGCGAAGGCTGCTGTTGCGGCCAAGAATTACACGGCAACGGCAGCGGCAGCGGCCTTTGCTCTGATGCTGGTCGGCTTCTTCGCGGCCACCATCGGTGGCATCTGCGGCAGCATGATCTACCGCAATGGCGGCGAGGTCGAGACCGCCGGTTCGGTGCCGCTGCGCAAGACCGCTACGTCGTTCGGCTGAATCGCAGCAGTGAAGACTGCGGCAGTGGCGTGTTCCACTGCCGCAGGAGACGACGACATTCATGATCAGTACCAACCCCATCCCGTTTGGGCACTCGCTCCGGACGTGGTTGGATATGATCGCTGCGGGTGACCTTGTTCCGTTGGCACCGCCGCGGACGTCGGAGTGACCCATCGCGATCAGGCAATCGTTACTGCGAAGCACCGGGCACTTGGGTACCAACCACGACTCTCCAGACGTAGCACTGCAGCGACGCGGGGGCGATCCATGCACCAAGGTCCTGGAGGGGATGCCAACCCATCCCAGGGATCCAGGCACCTCGCACGGAACCGCAGGTGGCGGCACTGCAATGCGCACGACCGGTGGGGCCGCCTTCAGCGATCCTGCTGGGAAGGTCCTGATCCGAGCTGGCGCAGCAGAAATCCCGTTCGCCGCGAGTGGCATGGCTGGCGCTCCTAAGAATCAGATCCTGTACCCGTAGCAGACGCGACTGCGCCTCGCTCAGCGAACCTATCGGAGGTCGTCATGAATTATTCCCACGCGAACCCACAACCACATCCCAAGCCAGGGCATGCGCCATCCACGGCGATGGAGCCGGTCGCCCTGGATCTGACACAACCGGGACCGGAACACTCCCAGTTGATGAAATGGATCGGGACCTGGGACGTTGACTTCACCCAGTGGATGGCCGCAGATGATCTGGCGAAACAAGCCAAAGGCACCTCGATCTTCACGTCGCAGTACAATGGCCGCTATATCCATGAGGAATACGCCAGCGATTTCGCAGGAAAACCGTTTCTGGGCACCGGCACCACTGGCTTCGACCGCGCGGACAAACACTTCGTCACGACCTGGCACGACAATATGGGCACCGGTATCGCCCACCTCACCGGCACCGCGACGCGCGAGGGTCAGGAGATCACCTACCACGGCACCATGATAGGTGCGCAAACGCAGCGTGAGGTGCACCTCCGTCATGTGGTATCGTGGGATTCGAACGATCGGTTCACCATCACCATGTTCAACCGCAACGAGGGCAAGGAGCGGAAGGTCATGGAACTGGTGTATACGCGTCAGGTCTGAGACGGACCGAGCGCGATGAGGGCGGAAGTGGGAAGGAAGAAGCGAGGCACCAAGCCAGTGCTGCCGGGACTGTCGTCGCTCTCTCAGCGCACCAAAATAAGCCGTCTAGCGGATACCTCACGTTGCGCCCCGGCATGCATCTGATGCGGGATTTTTTCTTTCTCCCTCACCCCTCAGGACCATTCCTTCATGTCAAAACATATTGCTGTCTGGATCGATCACCGCGAAACGCGGATCTTCCACATCGATCCCAACCACGTCGATGAAGAGACCCTCAAAGCACACCGACCCGTGCATCATCAACATCCCAAGGGACCAGAAGGCGCCCAGGCTCATCCCGAAGACGACCGGAAGTTCTTTTTCGCCGTCGCGCGCGCCATCGATGCCGCCATGGATATCCTGATCGTCGGGCCATCGACGGCAAAGCTGCAGTTCATTAAGTATGTGCACGAACATGAGCACGCACTGCTGCCGAAGATCGTCGGCGTTGAAACCGTCGACCATCCGACGGATGGGCAGATCGTCGCCTATGCGGTGAAATACTTCAAAAAAACCGATCAGATGCGGTGACGGGGCGGAGTGGAGTATGGCCAGCAATTATGCCTCGTTGCTCACCTCTCGCTTGCGCCGCCATCTGCAACGAAGCCCGGGATTTCACCATTCACATTGCAGGGGGCTCCTCACCAACCGGCGTCCGAGGCGTCCGCACTCCCTCCTGCGCATTGGCACGACATGCACTGAAGTCGGTTACCACATCCAGGAGTATGTCATGACCATTGGCCTGATTCTCTCACTAATCTTCATGGTGCTCAAACTCACCGACAACATTGATTGGAATTGGGGACTCGTCTTTCTCCCTGCCATTATTGAATTCGTCCTGTCGCTCGTGGTCTATCGTTCCCCCTTCTGGTGGCGCGGTCGATCGAACTGACGCGCTCCCGTTCATCTGACCGACATCGCTCGCACAGCTCCCGCGACCACGGAGTTATGAGTGCTTGGTCAAACCAGCCATCTCCTGCCCTCGTCATCTGTAACCCACAAGGATCATCCCATGCGTTTCTTAACCCTCATTGCACTCCTCGCTGTCGGCACCTATGCCGCGGCTGCTGATCACACCAGCATGAACCACATGTGCCCGGTCGACGGCAAGGCCGTTGACGCCACGGTGAAAATGCGGGCCTACAATCCCAAAACCGACAACACCGGCAAAGCAAGCCCTGGCGCAGACAAGGCTGCTATGGTCGGCTTCTGCAGCATGAAATGCAGTGAAGAGTACGAAAAGGACCCGGGCAAATACCGCGAAGCCCTCGAAAAAGAGAAGGCCGCCGCCAAGTAAACGACCACCACATCGGTGGCAGTAGACTTAGCCTTCATGAGATCCTCCGATCGACTTTGATCGGAGGATCTTTCGTTTTCACTTCCGGAAAATAACACTTGGCGAACGGCAAACGGCCATCAACGCCCAGCTGTTCAGCCAGCTCGAAGGCCAGCCCGCGGCCAACGCGAGAGCGATTGATGGGCCATTGGTCAGGGGGGCGTTGTGGTGAGTGCGACCTCTGCATCGGTCGGGTGAGCACGGCTCCTTGGCACAAGACTCGCTGATCATTCATGAATCGGAGGCTTTATGATTTATGACCAAAGTCATTGTCATACGCAGAAAGCGGACCGTCAGCATCAAGCGCTCTGATGGGCGTGGCGTCACCATCGCCGTTCGCGGTATGGATATCGCCGTGAAACCAGTGCGCGTGAAGCTGTCACTCAAGCGACGCAGCTAAAATCACCACGCGACGGGAGGCCATCATGCTCCCATTTCTTTTCCTGCGGGTGAGCGTGCACCGAGAGCGCGGAAAATTTGGGCACCGCTGGTGCATCCCGATCAGCTAGTGAGACAACGCGTTCAGCCGTGTCCGACGGCCGATTTAAGCTTGCTCTTTGTTTCTCTGGCGACCTGACTGGCCTTGCCGTTCAGGGTGGCAAAGAGGAAGCCCGAAACCGCGATGAGCGCGGCAGCGGCCGCCACGGTCTTTACCGGGTGCTTCTTACCCCATTCAACAATCTGGGTAGTCGCGTCGGTAATCCGCTCACGAGCGCTTTCGAGATATTCCTGACCGTGAATCGAGACCTGCTCGGATACCTTGGATTTGAGATTGGAGACCGAGTCGGATAGGCTGTCGCCTACTACACTACCGATGAGCTGCAGGACCATCGATGATGCCGAGTCGTTTCCTTTCGTTCGCTTTGCGCGGTTCTTGCCCTTGGTTGACCGGGATGAGGTCGCGGCGGTTGCATTCTTAGTGTTCATCTTGGGTTCCTGTGAACGGGGTTGTTCCTGCCGCAATGCACGCCCCGTGCCATTTGTTGAAGCCAAGAAACTGTCACGCACCACTAACCGCTACCAATGCCCACCTGCCCTGCCGTATGTGCAGCGCAGCCAGTGGTGCCCGTAGCGCGATCTTTCTGCGCCTCAAAGTATCCTCGGTGCAGGTTGCAGGGCACGAGTCTTCAACCATTGGCATTTTGCACGGGCCTGGAGGGTCCGTCGGAACATTTCCCCGGACAGGGTGCCCTTCAATTGGCACGTAAACCACTATTTACTACTGCCAATCCTTTGAACAGCACCTGGAGGTGATGGATATGCTCGTCCGCTTGATCCTGGTCCTGATGTTCGCCTCCGTCATGTGGTCAGTTGAGCATGAGCGGCTAACCTTTCGCGATGGCTCAACCAAGACAGGCTACTTTGATGAATGCCGAGGCAGCTTGACCTTGGATAATGGATCGACCATTGCGATCCGTGCGGACGACATCGCGCGCCGCGAAGTGCTCGCTCCCACCCAGAAGTCCTTGGACAATCCATTGCCAATGACGCCTCCCGCCCCCGAGGCTCAACCTGAAGGCGGCCCCGCAAATTCCCACACGGCAATCGACGGGCTCACCTTGTTAAAAATCCATATGGCAGACGTCTCCCGAGCGCGTCGGGAATGGCTTGAGGCGCTACGTCAACATCGCGCTGATCCGAATAGACTGGATCATCTCCTGGTCGCCGAGATCGATCTCCTGCGTGCGACACTCGAGCTGCAAAAGGCAAGAGCGAAGTTTGTCGACTTGTCTCGGGCAGACCGCAAGAGTGAATAAGTCGTTGAATGACTGCATTCAGCAAAGGTGGATCCATCAGCACGGGGAGCGCAAGATCATCCACGAGCGAGGTATGAGAGACTCGTTTCGCACAATGGCATGACCATATTGCTGTGAAAGACACCTCCACTGGTGCGTCGTGCTATTCGCACGATAGAATCTGTGCTACCAAGACACGCTAGCAACTCAGTATCTAGAAGGCCACCGCGTTTGCCAAGGGGGCGTCACCGCCACCACGTGGCGGTGACGCCACCCATTACCGCACGTGGCGATCGTACATGTCCACCTCTACTCCCGACAGGAACGTGAGACGCACGTGAGCAAGGCGCATCCATTCCGGTGCCCCGCTGTCAGATTGAGCTCCTGCCTGCACGTCATGAGTTCCGAAGTGACGGATACGAAAGACGTCAACTGGTTGCGCGAGCGCACGACACAACACCCGAGCGAGGTCGATGGCAGCATCCACCTGCTGTTCAGGATAGGTCGAGATGACCAGATCTCCTTGCACGAGTGCAAGCACATGTGCGGTGTCGACCTCGATAGGATCAATGGTGATGGCGTGAGAGGGCAAGCCCTCAGTGATGAGACTCATGAAGATTCTCCTGGCGGTATGTGAAAATTACGGATCCTGATCGGGTTGTGGCGCATGAATCGCCTGCGGCTGTGCTCCACCTGGGTAGCGGATGGCAAGGCTCGGCTCCGGGCGTTGGATCGGCACCTCAAGCGGCGGTATTGCCACTGGTCGATGACTGCGGATCGACTCGATAATGGCTTCAACCACACGTACGTCTGCGAGTCCTTCAGTACCAGATGGTTCTGGCTCACGGCCCTCTTGGATACAGCGGGAGAAGTAATCGATCTCGGCAGCGAACTGATCACCCACCGGCTGGGTGCGAATGCTGGTCTTCCCTTTGATGGTGATGCGCTGGCATATTTCCTCCCTGGACTCAAAGGCCGGGTCGAGCCGCAGGCTGCCGAGTGTGCCGACCAGATCGTAGGCTGCGGTGTTGGCAGCACCAAAGCTGGCGGTGAAACTGGCGAGGCGATTCCCGGGAAAACTTAGGATGGCCGAAACCATTTCATCGCTCTCGGTGAATCGTTCATCATTGCTGCGTGCGGCAACGGCACTGACTTCCAGCGGCTCGACCTGGAACAGGCTACGCGCCGCATTGATGCAATACACACCCAGGTCGTAGAGTGGACCGCCACCATTGGTGGCCGCACGAGTGCGGATGTCGCCTTTCGTCACCTGCATGCTGAAGGTCGAATGGAAGAAGCGCAGATTTCCCAACTTACGTTCCTGTGCCAACGCTACCGCGTGTAGATTGGCGCGCTCGAAATGCAGGCGATAAGCGACCATCAACAACGCCTGCCCCCCACGAGCCGCATCGATCATTTCGCGGCACTGCAGTTCGGTGACCGCCATCGGTTTCTCAACCAGGACATGGATACCGGCACGCAATGCGCGCACTGAGTATTGGTAATGTAGATCGTTGGGCAGCGCGATGTATACGGCATCGATGTCGCCGGATGCCAACAGCGCATCAAATTCATCATAACCGACGGTCAGGTTCACGCGATATCGGCGTGCGAGAGCTTTGAGTTTAATCGGGTCATCACTGACCAATGCTGCCACCTTGCTGCCCTTTGCCCGGGTCATGCCGGGGAGGACGGCTGTCTGGGCGATGTGGCCAAGGCCAACCACGGCATACCTGACAGGTGACTGTGCCGCCTTGACTGAACGCCTTTTTTGCGCTGAGGGCGGTGAACGTTTGGAATCAGTTGAGTGGCGAGGCATGGCAGGATCCCCGGACAACCGGCAGCGCTAGGCATGCCAAGCCAATCCTCCCCACTGATGTCTACGCACAGACAGCAGCAATCTCACCGCTGCATATCACCACGATCCGCTGCGCATGTCGGATGTTTTTGCATGATCATCTGATGTCTTCAGCTTGGCTGAGACCTGACCATGTTCGGGTGGGCAACTTCTTTATTTACTGAGCGGATCGGACGGAGCCCCAGGCGTCGACGTTTTGTCAGCAGGGTCGAACGCTCGATATCAAGCACGCGAGCAACGTGGCCCACACGTGGGTGCCGCTTCAATACCTGGGTCACGTGTTCGTCTTCTACCTGCTTCAAGGTAAATTTTCCACCTAGGTAGACGCCGCCCAACGAACCGGCCGACAAGCGCGCTGAAAGGTCATCGGGGGTGATCAGCGCTCCCTTCGTCATCACCACGCAACGCTGGATCTCATTGCTCAACTCCCGCACATTCCCAGGCCAATCATAAGCCGTCAGGACGTCACAGGTCGCGGGAGCGAATTCCAATACTCTCCCCTGCCCTGCGCAGTGAGTCCGCAGAAACTGCCGGGCCAGGGTCGCAATGTCACTCCGTCGCTCACGCAGAGGCGGGATGGTAACCTCGATACCACTGAGGCGATAAAAGAGGTCCGCTCTGAACGATCCATTGGCGATCAGTTCTTCAAGATTCCGATTGGTGGCCGTGATGATGCGCACATTCCCATAACGCGAACCGGTTTCTCCTATGCGCTCATAAACTTGGTCTTGCAGGAATCGCAGGATACGGGCTTGCACGTTCAGCGACAGATCTCCGAGTTCATCCAGGAAGAGCGACCCGCCCTGGGCTGCTTCCACCTTGCCCAATTGGTCGGACACCGCGCCGGTAAAAGCACCCCGTCGATGCCCGAACAACTCACTGGCGCCCAATTCCGGCGATAACGACGGACAGTTCAACGTGACGAAGGGATAGGCCGCGCGACGGCTGTAGCGATGGAGACACTCGGCAACCATGGTTTTCCCGGTTCCGTTCTCACCACGCAACATGACGGGCAGATCGCTTTGCGCTGCGCGGCGGATGCTGTCCATGGCCAAGCGCATGCAGGATGCGCTGCTAGCACTCACTTCGTCGGTGGTTCCTGACGCTGACGTTGTGGGTGGCGAGATCATCTGCCGCACCTGGCGCGGCTTGATCGGCTTGGGCAAACAATCCTGAGCTCCGGCACGCAGACATTTTACTGCGCAATCCAGGTTGTCGGCATCCACCACGGCAACGATGCGCAGCGAATAGTTCTGTGCGAGGAGTTGAGCGACCCATGCGGCCTGATCAGCGTCCGCAGGAAGATCGAGAAACAGCACATCATGGGGAGTTCCCCGCAGAATCTGGATTGCTGGCGACAAGGTGGCCGCACGAGTGACTTGGCATCCGCAGGATCGCAAGCTATTAGATAGCAGGACGAACGTGCGCACCTCGGGCGTCAGCACCAGAACCCGCGTCGTTGGAACCGGTGTGAAAACGCAGGATTTCGCTTCTGTCAACATGGTAAGGCCGCTAGTCGTCTAACGATATTCCGCCACTCGCATGGGGGATGGCCCAGCCATCATTCCGCTGAATGCCTGGATCATGGTGACATTGAATGCTGGAATGTCGGCCGGCTTCCGGCTGGTCACCAGATTCCCATCACGGAACACCTCGGCATCGATCCACACGGCTCCGGCATTGATCAGATCAGCGCGTAAGGATGGCCAGGAAGTGACGGTACGGCCCCTCACGCCATCGGCATCGATCAGCATCCAAGGTCCATGACAGATCGCAGCGATCGGTTTGCGTTCCTGCACGAACGTCTGCACAAAGGCGACTGCCTGTGTATTGAGTCGCAACCGATCTGGATTGATAACTCCACCTGGTAAGAGCAGGGCGTCGTAGTCCTGCGGGTTGGCCTTGACCAAGGCAACGTCGACCGCGACACGTTCTCCCCACTGGTCATCGCTCCATCCGCGCACATGACCAGAACGAGGAGAAACAACGACCGTAGATGCTCCCGCTGCTTCCAGTGCGCGACGTGGTTCAATTAATTCCGACTGCTCAAAACCGTCTTCGGTGAGGATGGCGATCCGTTTTCCACTCAGGGGACCCGGAATCGCAGTGCGTTCTTGAGGACTGCATCCGGCCAGAACCACCATGACCGCCAGCATCATCAGGATTTTGGAACGCGTGCTGATCCTTCGCTGATCAATCGCTGATTGGTAGATGAGCATACGAACCTCCAAGCCGTGTCCGCCAAGGAACAGGACGATGGCGATAGCTGTGCAACTGGTATGCCAAGTCGAGGCGTGAAGTGAGACTCGCGCCGTCGCCATGCCCCTTCAAAACACCATGCCATTGCCAACCATCGTCCTGCAGCCTGCACGGCCACTTTGTTCACTTCGGACGAAAGAGGTGGAGCGGTTTGCATTCATCTAGGAGTGATTTCAAAAACGTCTGCTACTGTGCCCGGCCCACGCAGCCCTCTCCTTGCAGTTTGCAGGGAGTTGCAGCGCGAGATCGTGCACTATGCGCTGCCCGGCCGGATCGGCGACCATTAGCGGAGCTGCGCCATAGGCTGCAGGGCGTGCTGTCAAATGGCTTTCATGCCTGACGCCGCATTACTGGAAAACTATACGCGATGACGTCGGACCACGGCTTTCCAACCTGGACCGAAGTTGAAGCACTGCACGAACCCCCTCGGTTTGGCGGCTGCTTTGCCTGATGTTCAGTCGTTTGCGCTGTCCCCACGCCACCCCAGCGACTGCTAGACGCAAGACCTCTGCTGCCGCAGGGTCGCAGCGGTAGCGCGGCTGGTTCCATTTTGCGCGAGCGCAGGACAGAATATCCAAGGATGAGGCGAAGATCAGCGGTGTCATGATGTTCCTCCCGATACGCGGTCTGCACATCGAGAAGCGCCGGTGATGCCAATTTGCGGAGCCTTCTCAGCTATTGGCACCGAGCGCGCTGCATCCATCGGGAGCACGTCATGACCTATGTGGGATTGAACACCCTCTGCCCGGTATGCGGAGCCGTCGTACCTGATTCCATGCCGCCCATGGAAGTCGTCCATTCCGGTCACTTGGATGAACGGGGTGTACCCATGTTGCGCGTCTGCTGTCAGGAATGCGCGCGCCTCGTGTTGCAGGAACCAGATCTCTATTACCGCGCGGCCAAAACCAACAGCCGCGCCAATCTTGGGAGCCGTCCCTAACCTTGCCTGACCAGCAATGCGCAACCGCCTAATCGTGCAGAATTCACGCATCGAACGACGCTGTGCAAATCCGCACCTGGTGGGTGCCTCGGGCGGTGGGCCACTTGGTTACCGCTTCTGAGCGATGAGGGCAAGAATCGGCACTCCATCTGCGCGGTTCCTGCAGTTCCACCCGCTGGTGGCGGCATCGCCCTGAGCCCGTAGCGTCCGGATGATGGCCCACGACCCCCGTGAAATCCTCCGCGCCTGGGTGCCCCACCTTGCGCTGCTCGCGCTGGCGTTGGCTGCCGGTTGGTGGCTGTTGCTGGTGATCGCTCCGGTGGGCGATGCGTTGATGCTGGCGGTGGCGCTGGCGGTGATTACCTATCCAGTGTTGTTCCAGCCGATCGATCGCGGCCTCGCCTCGGTGTTCGGTGCCTGGCAGGTGGACACCCGTCGTTACCTCAGCGCGCTCGCTGCCACCACGGTGCTTGGCGGCGTTATGGTTGGTTTCGCCCTGCTGTTGCTGGTCGCCGTGGTCGGGGACTTGTCAGGAACCTTGCGGCTGGTGATCGGTGTGGCGATCCAGGATCCGGTGCGCATCAACGAGGTGATCGATCTCCTGATGTCGCGTGTCGTCGCCACCAGTTCGCTGATGCCCAGCCTGCATCTGGATCTCGCCAAGATCCGTCTCTCCATCGCCGAGACACTCTCACAGGTTTCTGTCGGATCAGCGTTCATGCAGTACGTCGTCACCGGCACTGGCGGTTTCCTGGTACAGAGCGCGTTGACGCTGGTGACGTTGTTCTACCTCTACTCGCAGGGTCCCAGGCTGGTGACGATGCTGATGTCGTGCCTGCCGCTGACCTACGCCCAACGCTTGACCATCGAAGGACGATTCCATTCCACTGCGGTGCATCTGGTCACCGGCACCGCCGCGCGAGCGGCCTGTCATGGCATTGCGATCGGTCTGTTGGCTTGGCCACTTGGCGGTTTCAATCCGGTACTGGTGGCGGTGGTCGTGGCGTTTTTCGCCCTGCTGCCGGTCGCTGGACCGATGGTGGCGTGGTTGCCGATCGCCAGCGTGTTGTGGACCAAGGGGTACGTGTCCTCGGCCATCGGCCTGGGCGTGGCTGCTTTGGCGGCGTCCTGGCTCATCGAGCACCTGGCCTCGCGTATCGCCTCCCGTCTGGGCACTGACGACCTGTGGTTGAGCTTCCTCCTGTTTCTCGGCCTGGTCGGAGGGGTGCTCGGCTTCGGGCCTCGTGGTTTGATCCTGGGGCCGGCAGCCGTGCTCACCGTCAGCATCCTGATTCAGGTGCTGCCCGCGCTCTACGGCCGTCCAACTGATGGCACCGACAGCCGCTAAACTTGGTAACCTGGAACACGCGTAGAGCCTTACACTGACCAAGTGTCCGGGCCGGCGGGATCGTTCCCGGCCAAGAACCGCGCCGATCACGCCGAATTTCGTGCATAGCCATAGCACCATCAGCTGCATGAAGCGGTTCCACCGCTAGAACGTGGTAATGCGCCGAGGGTTTGACCGTACAGAATGCGCGACTTCTGCCGCCATGTCAGTGTTGACTGACACCGCAACCGACCGCCGCCCCCAGGGGAACTTGTGAACATCGCCCGCACCTTCGTCCTGAGCTGCTTCGCCCTCTGTGCCATGGGGGCCGACGTGCTGAACCTTGATGATGGAGAAAAGGCCAGCACCTGGCAGGCGCGCCATGATGGCAAGCTCGCGGTCTGCGACGTGCGCACGACCTTCAATCAGGCTAAGCTCGGCGACGGCTCGATCCTCACCGCCTTCCGCAAACAGAAGGGCGGCTGGTGCGCCCTGGGGCGTGCGATCAACGCCGACTGGACGACCTTCGCCTGTTTGCGCTTCTGGGTGAAAATGGTCGGGGTGAAGGATCTCGAAATCCGCCTGACCGACACTGGCAACGAAAACTTCATCGCCAAGGTGACCGCCAAGACGCCCGGCGAGTGGGAATACGTCGCCCTCCCGTTCGCCGCCTTCGAGCGCAACAAAGGCTACCAAGCCCAAGGTGCCGCCGCCGATGGCAAACTCGACCTGATCAAGATCACCGACCTCAACATCAGCCCGCTCACCGAGGGCGAAGGCCGCTTCTTGCTCGACCAAGTCGATGTGGCGATCATCCCGGAAGCGCTGTCGCTTGCCGTTCCGCCCGCCCCCGTGCCGCCGGCCAAACTCTTCGAACTTGATGCGCCGCTGGTGAAGAAGAGCACCAAAGTCGACGTCGACGCCGGACGCATCGCCGGGCGCCTGAGCCAACACCTGGCTGGTGGCTGGGGCGAGGACGTCGGTGAATTCGCCGGTAACATGGCGTGGGCTGAGTTGGTGCGGGCCGCCGGGTTGCCGCTGCTGCGCATCAATGCGCGCCTTGATCGCTTGACCCGTGATGGCGTCTACGACACGTGGTTACTGGAACAGGACATCAAGGCGCTCAAAGAAGCCGGCTCGCAGGCCTATGTGGTGATCGACGGAGTGCCCACCGCGATGGCGAAGACCACGCGCGACAATCCCACCGATGGCAACCTGTATGCCGACCTCGCCGCGGCGATCGTGCAGAAGATCAACATCGACCAGAAACTCGGGGTGAAGTATTGGCAGTTCTGGCAGGACGCCGATGTGAAGACGTCGTGGACCGGGACGCCGGAAGAATTCGGCACCCTCGCGGCGCGGGTGATCGAACGCATGAAACGCGTCGATCCGAGCATCGTGGTGTTCTCGGGTGGACTCAGCCGCTCCACCGCGGTGCGCGCTATCGGCCAGCAGAGCGTCACCCTCGATCCCTCCGTCGACGGCTTGGCCTGGTCGACCTTCGCCTTCGAGAAGATCGCCGATGGCAACGCCGCTGAAGCGTTGGAACGCACCTGGGGTTTTGAGCGCACGTTCCTGCATGCCGCGGATCTCTCACGCGCGGTGGCCCGCCCGCTGCAAACATGCGTAGCGGTGCGCGTCGCCGCGGAGCGCACGGTCTACAATCCCCGCCTGGATAGCATTTTTGCGCCGGTCTACCTGGGATCGGCACTCAACCACTTGGCACGTCAGAACGCTGCCGTCGGTCTATGGCAGAACGCCACGCCGCAACGTCTCACCGGTCTGATTGATTCGAATGGGAAAAACCGTCCGCTGGTGGCCTTCCTTGGCCGCTGGAACGCCATCGTGCGCGAACGTCCGTGGTATTGGATCGAATCCGACAGCGGCACCGCCATGGTCGAAAGCTTGGCCGCGATCTCTGGCGACCGCTTCATGATCCTGCTGGTGAACAAGGACAGTGTCGGTGGTCAGCACGACGTGACGCTCAAGTACATCGACATGAAGATCGCCACGGCAAATGTCTGGACCCTGGGTCGCGGCGTTGAAGCCGGCGAAGATAAACCCTTGGCTGGCGGCGGCACGCGAGTGCTGCTTCCCCCGACCAGTGTGACGTTGATCAGCGGCACGCTCTCCGAGCCGCTCGCCGATCCGACCAAGGAACCCGAGGTCGCAGGCGGTGGAAAAACCCAGGTGACCGTGCGCCACGTCGACCGCGCGAACAAGACGCTGTTTGCCGACGACAAGGATGGCCGCAGTTACGTCGTCTCGTTCGGTGACCTCAAACCCATCCCAGGCAAGAAACTCGGCAAGGACGAGACCCCGGTGGAACGCCCGTTTCTGCCCGGCCAACAAGTGGAGATCACCGGCCGCAAGAAACCGCCGTTCATCGTCGCGGAAAAAGCCGTGCTCCAGGGTGAGACCGCCAGCGTGCCGACCACCAGCGATTCCGGCTTCAATCTCGCCGAACGCATCAAGGGCAAGCCGGTGACCGTGGCGGAAAAACTCAAACCCGGCTTCGATCCCGCACGCCTCGCCGATGCGACCGGCAAGCCGACGCTGGCCTTCGCTGCCAAGCAGATCCAAGGCATCAAAGGCATGCCGCCGCAGGATTCGGATTTCAGCGCCAAGATCCGCCTCGCGTGGAATGACGAAAACCTTTTCGTCGTCGCTGTCATTCAGGATGACACCGTCATTGCCGGCGATCCGCCGACGCGTTGGGATCGTCAAGATTCGGTCGTGATCGGTTTCGACATGGGCATCGATTCGAGCGCGGGCAGCAACGATGAAAACGACACGCAAATCGTTGGCTACGCCAAAGACAAGAAGGGTCAGGCGTTCACCCCGATCGCACTGGGCAAGAAAAATGGCACCTTCGGCGGCCTGAAGTATTCACGGCCGTCGAATGACGCGCACACCTTCGTCTTCACCATCCCGTGGCTCAGCCTGGGTTTTGCGCCGGAAGCCGGCCGCCGTTTTGGCTTCAACTTGGTGATCGCCGAAAGCGATAAGGAAAAGTCTGCCGAGGGCTTCTTCGAATGGGCCCAAGGCATGTCCAACGTCACCATCACCGCGCAAGACTTCAGCCAGTTCGGCATCCTCGAACTGAAGTGATGCGCAGAGGGCGATCGCCCGAAACCGACGTTGACAACCTGGCAGCTAACCGCAGAGCCGCAGAGGGCTGAGGAGGGCCGCAGAGCAGAAGTTTCCTGCGGCGCTCCGAATGACCGTGCGACTGAATAGTTACGTGCCTTTGTGATCCCTGGTGCCGTCAAACAGCACTCGAAACCTCTCAGCTGTCTCCTCTGCGGCCCTCCTCTGACCTCTGCGGCTCTGCGGTTAACGAGTCGCCTCACGGCGCCCGTTCAACTCTCCGCGGGCGTGAACGGATCGCCGTCTTCGCCCACCGGCTCCCAGAAGCGGAAGTGCCGGAGGTATTCCGCCAGCGCTAGGTTGTGCGTCGCCGCCTGCTCGATCCAGCGTCTGGCGTGTTCAACCAGCTGACGTTCGCGTTCCAGCGTGATCATGCCGGCGACCACGCGGGTGCGCAGGAACACGAAGTAGGTGTCGAGTGCGTCGCACATGCAGTAGTCGTCGATGCGTTCGCGTTCGCCGCGCTCCCACAGGTCCTGCACCATGTTGCCTTTGGTGTCCATCTTGCCGGGTTTACCCAGCAACTGGGCACAGAGGTTGAGCCCCCCGTTGATCTGGGTTGCGCCCTGATTGCCGAGGAAGTCCTGAAGATCGAGGTGCGCGGTGGTGTTGAAGCGGTTGCGTGGTTGCGCGTAGCTCGCGCCGGTGGAGGTGAACCACGACGGCAGCGGGATGCCGTAGCGATAGCAGCACAGTTCCAGCACTGGTACATCGAAGAAACGCCCGTTGAAGGTCACCAACGTCGGCTGGCCGTAAGCGCTCCACCCTTTCCAGAAAGTCCGTGCGATGACCTGCGGGCGAAACTTCGGTCGGTCGAGGGTGATGACCTCGATCAGTGAATAGTCCTGCGCCACCTTGGCGATCGCGATCGACACCGGAAGCTGAAAGGTGAAGGGGATGAAGTCGCTCTTGCCGCCAGATTTCTCCAACAGTTCGGCGCGCTGCTTGGCCACCGCCTGCTCTGGCGTCAGCTCCTTCAGTTCGGGATAACGCACACGCTGAATCAACCGGCCATCGGCCACGGTTTCGATATCGAAGACCAGGTAGGCGGGTTTGTCATTCATGCGCGGGAGTGTGCGCTGGCAGGCGGCCGCGCCAGTGCGCATCAGGCATGGCGCACGAGCATCGCGTCTGGCACCGGCACTGCGTCAGCGCGATTGCGGTCAGCGGAGGTGGATGCATCATCGCAGCGACAAGTGAGGCGCGAACTCCACGCATGATCCCAAACGCCTACGCTCCCTCCACCACTTCCGATGTAGTTGCAGCCGGTCTGATCCTCCGGCGTGACACGCCCAAGGGCTTCCGCTGGTTGATGCTACGGGCGACAAAACATGGTGAATGGGGCTTCCCCAAGGGGCATCAAGACGCCGGCGAAACGCCGATCCAGACCGCGCTGCGTGAATGCGCTGAGGAATGCGGCATCGCCCTGGTGGCGATCGAAGGCAAACCGCTGGAGGCCACCTACCGCCTGCCCAGCGGCAAGACCAAGTCGGTGATTTATTACCCGGCAGTGACCTCGCAGTTCGACATCGACCTCTCGGATGAACATCACGAACACGAGTGGCTGAGCGCGCGCGAGATCATCAATCGGCTGCCGCATGCCAACCTGGTGCTGCTGTTCCGCGCCTACCTCAACTCGCTCGGCAAGGTCTGAGATGGTCAGTCTGCTGTTCTACGAGCCGGTGCAGGAAGGCCCCACCCTGGACTTCGCCGATCTCGCCGAGGCGCTTGCGCAGCCGGGCGTCGAATTGGTGGGTGACGACACCTACCGTTCGGGCCGCTGGCGTGACCTGGAAACCGGCGCGACCTGCCAGATCGATCTTGGCCGGCCGCCGCTTGAGGAAGACCACCTCCACCCACCAAAGGCCTATGACGGCTGGCGGGAAGTCGGGCTGAACATCAACGTCCCGTTGTCCGGACCGCATTGGCTGTGCGTCGAATCATTGCAATGGATCGAGGGTCTGCTCGCGCGGCTGCCGGGCCTGCGGGCACTCGACACGGAAGACACCCGCCAGGATCACGGCGAAGGCCCAGGCCTGTGGAGCCGCCCACGCGCGCTGGCCAACTGGGAGCGCCTGCACCAAGTTCAACAGGAAGGTCGCATCGACCTCTGGCGCATGGCGCGGCTGCCGAGCGTGTGCCTGTGGCGCTACCGCCGCGAACGGGCGCTGGGACGCTCAGCAATCCGCGACCTGCAATGGCCCGATGCCCTGGTGTTGCTCGATCAGCAGGATCGCTGCGCCCGCAGCGCGGTCCTGTGGCGTGATCCGACCCAACCAATCGCCCTACCTCCGGTCGAACTCGTGGTTATTCCCCGTGGCAATGCCACGGGCGTACTGATGGCTGAACAGGTTTCAGCCCTGGGTGGCGCCCCCCTGCCGTTCTCCCAGGCCCAGCGACTGGAGCCGACCGCGGCTACCGCCGAATTGTTCGCCAATGCCGTGCTGCTGCCGGCCAACCGCTTCAAGGCGCTCGGGGACTACGACTGGAGCGACTGACGGTCGCGATACAGGGCACCGCACACCACCGAGACCGCCCTCTGCCACAGGCTTGCAACCTTCGCTAAGCGCTTCGACAGTACCGGCGATGAGCGCGACCTTCGCCTGCCCACATTGCGGCGCCTCCTATCCGCGCAAACCCGTGCTGGTCGGCCGTGCCGTCCGCTGCACCACCTGCAAGAACGCCTTCCGCCTGCGCGAAGACGGCGTTGCCGACAAGGTGGAGATGGACGCGCCGGCACCGGCCCAGCCGACGCCAGCACCGGCACCGGCACCAGCGCCAAGCGCGCCCGCTCCGGTCCCCAAGCCCGAGATCGCTGGCAAACCCGGCGCGCCGAAACTGGCCTCGACCGGTTGGGGCCTGGACCTAGACGTCGAGGTCGTGGAACCCGCGAAAGCAGCGAAAGCCGCTCCCGCAGCGCCAGCCGTCAAGAGCGAGCCGCCGCCCCCGGCCGCGATCAAGTCTCCGCTGCCCAAAGACGGCAGCACGGCGCGCAAGTCCGAACGCATGACCGCCCAGCAGCAGGAGGCCCGGCGTTCGATGGCGGCGACGCTGGCGACCTCAATGTCGGAGGCGCTCAAGAGCGAAGCGGTCAAACGCGAAGAACAGGGCGAGAAATCCAAAGCCAAGGTCGAAGGCCGAGTCGGCAAGATCGGCCCGGCGGTGCTCACTGGCCAAGGGGTCGAAGAGGCCAAGAGCAACCGGCTGCTGCTGGTGGGCAGCCTTGGCGCCCTGCTGGTGCTCGGCGGCTTGTACTGGCTGATATTCACCGATTCCCCGGAACGTGCCGGCCTCAACGCCTTCACCGCCGAGGTCGCGCCGGCGCGGATCCGGGCGGGCGAGCGTGTACCGACAATTCAGGCACGTGCGTGGCTGACCGGTCTGCCGCCCGCGTTTGTCGGCGTGCCACCACTCATCGACCTGCGTGACGCGCGATTCGGCTCCACCCGCACCATCAACCTGACGGCGGCGAAAGAGTTGTTCGCCTCGCTCAAGGGTCTGGTGCCGGTCGAGCCAGGACCGGTGTGGGTACCGCCTGATCGCTTGGCCGCGGTCGACGACCTGCGCCGTCCCGATCAGAAGCCCGAGGCCTTTATCGCCGCGGTGCTCAAGCGTGAAAAAAAGGCGGTGAGCAACCCCGCCTTCCTCGACGCCTTGACCAAGACCGGCATGAGCAAGGAAGACGCCGACATCGTCGACCTGTTCGTGCGTGGACGGATTGCCGCACCAGACGCCATCCGCGCCGCACCTGACGCGCCGGCCGTCGCCACCGAAGTCGAAGCCAAAACGGAAGCCACGGACAAAAAACCGGAGGCCGCTGAGAAAACCGCCGCGACGCCGGTCAAACCCGCCGCTACGACCACGGCTGTCTCCACCGTCAGCGACCACACCAATCCGATCGCACAACGCTGGATGAACGGCGACCTGCCGGCGGCCATCCTGGTAACGCGCTTCTTTGGCAGCCGCGGCACCATGCTGCTAAGCCGTGGTCAAAGCTTCAAGACCGCCGAGGTCGAATACGACGGCAAACTCCTACGCTTCACTGGCACTGGCTGGCCGGAAGAGTGGAAGGTGTTGTCGATCGACACCAAGATGAAACAGCGGTTTTAGCGGGGTTTGCGCCTCAGTCCGACTCCGCCGCTGCGCGGCTCGCAGGCTTCGCCTGTCTCCGCTTTGCGGAGATCGACCTGTTGCGACCCGGCTTCGCCGGGGTGTTTTGCTCCGCGCCGTTGTCGATATTCGGCAAACCCCGTCCCCGCTAGCACGCGCAGGAGCTCTTGGGGGATTGTTGTTCGCGGACTCTGTCCACTACGCCTGCCAGGGGCTCTGCCGCCCCTGGACCCGGCACTCTTCCATCCATCTCAGCCTTTGGCTGCTTGTGCCGTTGGTCCGCCGACCGCCGCCGACAGCAGATCCTGCACGCGTTTGGCGAAACCCGCCGCGTCGTCGAGTTTGCCGCCTTCCGCCAGCAACGACTGATCGCGCAGCACGGCGACGTAGCCGCTGAGTTTGGCGTTCGCGGCGTCGCTGCCGTGCAGCGCCTGCAGGCGTTCGACCAGCGGATGCGCGGCATTCAGTTCGAGCGTGCGTTGACGCGGTGGCACGGGCTGCCCCATGCGGCGCATCATTTCTTCCATCTGCGGGTTCATGCCGCTGTCTTCGTCGACCATGACGCACGGGCTGTCGGTCAGGCGGTTGGTCAGGCGGACTTCCTTGACGCCATCGCCGAGCGCGGTCTTGCAGTAGCCCAGGAAACCTTCGTAAGTCTTGGCCTTTTCCGCGAGTGACTTCTTGTCGTCTTCGCTGGTGAGATCCGATGACGCGCCAGCGACGCTGACCAGCGGACGCTTGTCGAACTCGGTGAGGTGCGAGATCACCCATTCATCGACCGGGTCGGCGAAGAACAACACTTCGTAGCCCTTCTTGGCGAAGGCTTCGAGGTGCGGGCTGGACTTGGCGGCTTCCAAAGTGCCAGCGATAGAGAAGTAAATCTTCTCCTGACCCGCGGGCATGCGGCGGACGTAGTCCTCCAACCCGGTGGTTTCCGTGCGTTTCTCGCCTTCGGCAGCTGTGCCAGTAGTCCAGGTGGAGCGGTAACGCGCAACGCGGGCAAGGCGATCCTTGTTGTCCTGATCGATCACCAAGCCTTCGCGCAGGATCGGGCCGAAGTTCTTGTCGATGGCGGCGAACGCCTGTTGGTCCTTCTCGTCATTCGACGCGGCGAGTTTGAGCAAGTGGTCAAGGATGCGTTTCACCAACTGTTTGCGCAGCTTGGTCACGGTGTCCTGTTGCTGGAGGATCTCGCGGCTGACGTTCAGCGGCAGATCATCGCTGTCGACGATGCCGCGCATGAAGCGCAGGTATTCCGGCAGCAGGTCCTTGCAGTCGTCCATCACGAACACGCGGCGGACGTAGAGATGCAGGCCCTTGCGATCGCGGTCGAACAGATCCATCGGGCGTTGGCCTGGCACGAACACCAGCGCGGTGAACGACATCGTGCCTTCGACGGAGAAGTGCAAGCGCGTGGCCGGCTCATCCCACATTTTGCAGGCGGACTTGTAGAACTCCTGGTACTGCTCGTCGGTGATGCCGTCCTTCGCGCGCGTCCACAACGGCTGACCGGCGTTGACTTGCTCCTGCTCTTCTTTGACGCCCTTTTTCTTGTCCTCGTCGCTGACGTACTTCGGCAGCTTCACCGGGTAGGTGACGTAGTCGCTGTACTTCTTGATCAGCTCACGCAGGCGCCAAGTCTGGGCGAAATCCTTGGCGTCATCTTTGAGGTGCAGCGTGATGGTCGTGCCACGCTGCGCGCGCGAGATGGTCTCGGTCGCAAAGTTGCCGTCGCCGGTGCTTTCCCAGCGCACGCCGGCGTCGCTCGACGCCGTGGCGGAGCGGCTCTCGACCACTACCTTGTCAGCGACCATGAACGAGGAATAGAAGCCGACGCCGAACTGGCCGATGAGGTTGGCGTCCTTCGCCTGGTCACCGGTGAGCTTCTGCATGAAGGCCTTGGTGCCCGACTTGGCGATGGTGCCGAGGTGCTCGATGGCCTCGGCCTCGGTCAGACCGACACCGTTGTCGGTCAGGGTCAGGGTCTTGGCCTCGGGATCGGCGGTGACTTCGATACGCAGATCGCCATCGCCAGCCGACAGCTCCGGCTTGGTCAAGGAGAGGAACCGCAGCTTATCGCACGCATCCGACGCGTTGGAGATCAGCTCGCGCAGGAAGATCTCACGCTCTGAATAGAGACTGTGGATCATCAAGTGCAGGAGCTGCGTGACTTCGGTCTGGAAGGTGTGCTGAGTCATGGAGGTTCTCGTTTGGTCAGATTGGCAGGTTCGCCAGGGGCACTGCAACTGGGATGCCAGTGCCTGGTCCGCGGATTGGGTCAGGAAGACCCAACTTCCTATACCGCTGAGGGCTGATGCGGTCGCTTCGCTGGTGCGGCGAGCGGGCACTGCCGCTGGTGCGCGGTTCATATGCACCTCGCACCTCGCACTGCGCACGGAGCAATGAATCCCTTCGCCTGATCCCGCACTCAGGTGAGACACGCCCATCAGCGCCCAGGAAAAGTCCCCGCCGATTCTCACGCTCCTCTCATCCTGGCTTGTTAGAAGGACCAGCGGTGTGACCAACAACCCTCTGAAAGGAACCACCATGATTCTGAGCCGAACCCTCCTCGTGAGCTGCTGCCTGGCCGTGAGCGCCAGCGTCTGGGCCGAGGACAAAGTCCTTACCCTCGACCAACTCCCTCCCGCGGTCAAAGCCTCGGCCCTGAAACAGGCCAATGGCGTGGCCATCAGCGAGATCGAGGAAGAGACTAAAAAGGACAAGACCGTTTACGAAGTGAAGTTCGGCGACACCGAAGTCACCCTCGACGCCAACGGCAAGGTCCTGAGCACCAAGGTCGAAAAGGAAGATGACGAAGAAGACGACGACGAAGACGACGACAAGAAGGGCAAAGACGGTAAGGACGGAAAAAATGCCAAAGATGGTGATGACGAAGATGACGACGATGAGGACGACAAAGACGAGAAAAAGCCTGACACCGACAAGGCTGACAAGGCTGACAAGAGCGACAGCCGCAAGGCCAAAGGCAACAAGGAAGACTGAGCGCCACTGGTCCGTCCACCAGCCGTCCTTGACGGCTGGTGGACGCGCGGATCCCACATGCGCGTCCTGCTGATCGAAGATTACCAACCCCTGCGCCGCAGCCTGGAACAAGGGCTGCGTGAGGCGGGGTTTTCTGTTGATGCCAGCGCCGATGGAGAAGAAGGCCTGTGGTTCGCGACCACCAATGCCTACGACGCCATTATCCTGGATCTGATGTTGCCCAAACTCGATGGCCTGACCGTCCTGGAACGCGTGCGTGCCAGCGGCCAACGCACTCCCGTGCTGATCCTCACCGCACGCGACAGCGTCGATGACCGCGTCAAAGGTCTGGATCGCGGCGCCGACGACTACCTGACCAAACCCTTTGCCCTGGCGGAATTGCTCGCGCGTTTGCGGGTGATGGTGCGCCGTGAATACGCCCGCCCAGACACCGTGCTGCGCATCGGCCACCTGGCACTCGACACCGCAGCGCGTCAAGTTGCCATCGCTGATGAGGTGGTGCCGTTGACGCCCAAGGAATTCGCTCTGCTTGAGCTGCTCGCCCGCCGTGCCGGTGAACTGGTGACGCGCAGCGACATCGTTGAGCACTGCTACGACTTCGCCGCTGAGGCTACCAGCAACGTCATCGATGTTTATATCGGCTACCTGCGCAAGAAGCTCGAACGACCTGGAAAACCACGCCTAATCCACACGCGCCGCGGGCAGGGTTACCTACTGGCGAGCGAAGCCTGATGCGACCGATGCGACCGACGCGTTCTTTGCGTTCGCAGGTGGTGATCGGCGCCAGTCTCGTCGCGGTGGTGATCTTGCTCGGTTCATCGCTGCTGACTTTCACGTTGATGCGCTCAGCACTGCGACGGGAATTTGACGCCACGTTGATCGCTCAGGCGCGCACCCTGACGGCCTTGGCCGTGCGCAACCAGACCCGTTTGATCCTGGAATACGATGCCTACCTGTTACCCGAGTACGCCCGCGACACCCAACCAGACGTCTTCTGTTTCTGGGATCGTCATGGTCAGGTCCTGTTGCGGTCGCCCGGCCTGGCTGGTGGAGATCTGCCGCTGGTGGATGGCTCGCTGAATGCGCCCGAGGTACACGACACGGTCCTGCCGGATGGACGACCAGCGCGCATCGTCGGTTTCACCTTTTCGCCTCGTCGCCTCGGTTCGGCTACGGACGCCCCCTCCGAAGGTCGTGGTCTGCGGGTCGCCGCCGCGCGCGACACCATCGAGCAACAACATCAGTTGATGGTGCTGGGTGCGATCCTGATCGCGGCCGCGGCACTCGGTTCGCTCGCCTCGTTGGTGACGATGGCGTGGTTGTCACGTCGACTGCTGCGTCCTCTCGATCAATTGGCCGATCGCATCGCGGCCATTCAACCCGAGCACACTGCTCTGCGCCTGGGTGATCTGCAGGTGCCGAGTGAACTTGCGCCCGTGCGGGCGCGTCTCGATGACTTGCTCGATCGCTTACAGGCCACGCTGCAACGCGAACGCGCCTTCACTGCTGATGCCGCCCATGAACTGCGCACGCCACTCGCCGGACTACGCACCACGCTCGAGGTCGCGTTGTCACGTGAACGCACGGCAGCGGACTACCGACAGGCTCTGGATGAGAGCCTTGATATCAGCACGCAGATGCAGGGCCTGGTCGACAATCTGTTGGCACTCGCCCGGGTCGAAGCGGGACAGGTCCGCGTGGAACGTGAACCAACGAACCTCGCCACGCTAGTCGAGCAATGCTGGGGCGCGGTCGCTGGTCGCGCCCAGGCCCGCAACCTACGCCGCACGGTCGCCATGGACGGCGTCGGCAGCATGACGCTCGATCGCGCGAAACTGCGGCTGGTGCTGAGCAATCTGTTGGAAAATGCCGTCGCCTACGCCGATGAAGGCGGCGATCTGGTGATCGCCGCGACGGTCGACGCCGGATACCTGCGGCTGACCTGTGACAACAGCGGATGCACCTTGCCGGCCAGCGACGCCCCCAAGGTCTTCGACCGCTTCTGGCGCGGCGATGCCGCCCGTAGTGCGGCCGGCGTCCACTGCGGTCTGGGGCTCGCCCTCTGTCGGACGCTGATTGAGGTGCAGGGCGGCACCATTGACGCGACCATCAGCAATGGCCGGTTCGCTCTGACCATCCGTCTTCCGCTGGGTTGAAGACCACGTTAGACCGCTGACCGACGCTTGGCGGGCCGCGATCTAGCCCAAGCTGCGCACATGCTGCCGGCGATCATCGACACCCACTGCCACCTGACCCATCAACGTTTCCATGGCGATCTCGACGCCGTGATAAAGCGGGCGAAGGAAGTCGGCCTCGCCCGGGTAGTGACCATCGGCACCAGCCTCGCCGACGCACAGGAGGGCTTGGCGATCGCCGCGCGTCATCCGGGCTACGTACTCAATTCTGTTGGCCTTGATCCGTTTGCCTGCCACGAAGTCGGTGAGCACTTCCCGCAAGAATTAGCCCAGCTCGACGCGTTGCTCGCGGGCAAACGTTTCTGCGCCCTCGGCGAAATCGGCTTGGAGTACCACCACAAGCTCTTGCCACACGAGGTGCAGCAACGCCATTTCGAAGCGCAACTCGACCTCGCGGTGCGCCACGACCTGCCGGTGATCATCCATTCGCGCGACGCGCATCCCGACGTGTTGACCATCCTGCGGCGCAATCCGCAGAACCGCGGTGTCATCCACAGTTTCACTGGCACCCCGGACGACGCGCGGGCGTTCCTCGACCTGGGCTGGCACCTCAGCTTCAACGGCATGGTGACCTTCAAGGCCAACGACGTGCTGCGCGAAGCGGCCAAGATCGTGCCTAACGATCGTCTGCTGGTAGAGACCGACGCGCCGTTCCTGGCGCCGATGCCGCACCGCGGCAAACGTTGCGAACCTGGGTACGTCGCGCATTCGTTGCAGCTCATCGCCGAACTGCGCGGTCAGCGCGTCGAAGACGTCGCGGCGTGGACTACGCGCAATGCTTCCCTGCTGTTCCGCTTACCTGCCACGACGGGGTGATCGATGCGGTTCCTGTTGCTCCTGTTGGTGTCGGTCTCTGCTTGGGCTGGCGAAGCGACGGCAACAACCGATCTGTTCGCTCGAGTCCTAAAACTTCAACACATCCAAGAACCAGAACTCGACGACGACGCAATGACTGCGGCTTTCTCTGCCGTCGTAGAAGTTGCCCGTGCGGCGCTCGCCAAAGCCAATGACACCGAAACACGCATTGTCGCGCTCAACAGCAGCTTGCTCGCCAGCCGAGAAGTCGCCTACCTATCCAACCAGTACTGGCGCGATTCGACGCTCGCCGCCAGCTTGCTGCGACGTCAGGGCAACTGTCTGGCAACCTCAACCCTGTACGTCCTGGTGGCGGATGCCCTCAGCTTGCCGATCAAACCCGTCATGGTCCCAGGGCATGTCTTCGTGCGCTGGGATGACGGCACCGTTCGACGCAACATCGAAACCACCGCCGGGGGTGAACACCTCAGTGACGACGACTACCTCTACCGCGACAATCCCGCTGATCCTGCCGACGTGGCCGCACTCGGCTGGGGACGATCGCTGGACCATGATGCATTCCTTGCCGAGTTGGTTGAATGCGCTGCGCAACATCGCATTGGTGAAGGGCGCCTAGCTGATGCCCAGGTCCTCCTGGAAGAAGCTGAGCGTCTGGCGCCCATGCGCAGCGACCGGGTGTTGTCACATATCCAACTGCGCTCTGACCTAACCAAGGACCGCACGGCGGCACGGCTAGAATTGACGCGCCTGCTGAACCATGGGAATCCTCCGCCGTCAGTGGCAACCAACGCCCTCATGATGTTGGCCAAGGATGCCGCTGGCCGTGGCGATATCGATGGTCAACGCAATCTGTTGCTCATGGCGTTCAAACAGGCACCCAAATCCGAGATCCAGTCGGTGCTCCGGGAATTGGCCTTCTGTTACCGCACCCTGCGCGACATCAAATCAGCGCGTCGTTACCTGGAACTGTCGATTGTGCTAGTTCCCGAGGGTTCACCGGAATTGGCGGATGAACTCTACAACCTCGCCATCCTCCAGAAGAGCGACCAGGATCTCGATGCTGCCCTTGCCACCATCCGTCGTGGTCGTGGTATCAATCCGGAATCGTGGAATCTGCACATGCTGGAAGCCGGTTACTTGATCCTGATCGGTCAACGTGCTGCCGGCGAAGCTCTCCGCGCTCAGGTCGTCAAACCACGCGGTGAGGAGGAACTCTGGCTCACGATGGAGGCGTGGTATCTGGCCGTCGTTGACAACCGCGACGGATTCTTCGCCAAGCTCACTGAACTGCTCGAACGCTCGGATACGGTGGACACCCTTATCTGGATCGACCAGGATGAGATCCTGGATCGCTATCGTAAAGATCCGCGCTTCATCGACCTGCTACGCATCCACCGCGAACGACTGGGAGCGCGTGTCCCATCTCCGACGTCAGCCCCAACGACCACTCCAGCGGTAGGAGTTCCAGTTCCGTGACGGTTGCCTACGGCAGGAAAGTCAGCGCCGTTCCGGATCATTCGGCCGTGGGATCGCCACGGTCTTGGTGCGATTGATCAGCGACGGATCGCGCGGCGTCGCCACCGAGCTTTCGCCATCTTCATTGCGGCGCAGCGAGATGTTCGGGCTTAGCACCTTGAGGTTGCGCAGCAGCGCTTCCATGCGCGACAGGCTGAGCGGCTTGACCAGGTACCCGTCGCACTGGTTGTGGAAGGCATGGCGCACGGTGTCGTAGTCGCCCATCGCCGTGGTCATGACAATCTTGGCGCCCCAACCGTCCTGCAGACCGGCCCGACGTTCGAGCGTGCGGATGGCGGTCAGGGCCTGTTTGCCGTCCATGATCGGCATCATGATGTCGAGGAAGATCAGATCGTAGAGATCACCACGGCCAAACGAGTTGGTGACCTTCTCGATCGCCTCCTTGCCGGTCATCGCGATCTCGCAATCTCCGATCCGCTCCATCACGCGGATGAGGAACTTGCGACAGGTCTCGTCATCATCGACTACCAGACAACGCATCCTGGTCCCCTTGGCCTACCCGATTCACCGGGCACAGGTGAAGAGAGGATACAACACACATGCGGCAACGTCCACTGGTCCTAGCCGGGTGCTGAATATGCCCCCTGCGGCGCCGGAGGGGCCGTCAGGCCCTGCTCTTGGCTTAGTAGCTTTCCGCTTCGGTGGGGAACTTCCGACCCTTCACATCCTGGTGGTAGTGACTGAATGCCTTGACCATCTCCTCCGAAAGTTTGGCGTATTTGCGCACAAACCGGGGGTGGAACTGGGTGTTCATGCCAAGCATGTCCGGGGTCACCAGGATCTGGCCATCGCAGTTGAGCCCCGCACCGATGCCGATGGTGGGGATCTTGAGCATCTCGGTGATGCGCCGAGCGAGGTCCTGTGGGACCTTTTCCACCACCACGGCAAAGGCGCCGGCGGATTCGAAGGCCCGGGCAGATTCGATGATCTTCTCCGCCTCCAGTTCATCCATACCGCGGGTCTTATAGGTGCCGTAGGTGTGGATCGATTGCGGCTGCAGACCAACGTGACCCATCACCGGAATGCCGGCGTCCACGATGCGTTCGACGGTCGGAGCGATCGAACGACCGCCCTCGACCTTCACCGCCTCGGCCATGCCGTCCTGCATCAGGCGCGCGGCATTGCCCAGCGCCTCGTCCGGGCTTTTGCGGTAAGACATGAACGGCATGTCAGCGACCACCAGGGCGCGTTTGACCGCCCGGGTCACCACGCGCACGTGATAGACCATCTCGTCCATCTTCATCGGCACGGTGGTGTCGTTGCCGGCAAAAACCATCGATGCCGAGTCACCAACCAGGATCACGTCGATGCCCGCCGAATCGAGCAGCCGCGCAGTGAGGAAGTCGTACGCCGTCAGCGCGGAGATCTTCTCCTTCGCCACCTTCATCTCCTGGAGACGGAGCGTGGTGACCTTGCGATCGGGCTTGGGCTGCTGGGTCGAGCGTGTCATGGGCGGAAATGCTAACGTGACGTGGCAAAAGGGCATCCCCGTGACCAGGCCGCGGATCACCACCGACCGCTGACCATGCACAGTTCCCAACTTTACCCACTAGACCCGGCGCTGCGATCTCTACAACCCCTCCCCCATGCAACGCACCCTATTTTTAGCACTCCTCTTGGCCTGTTCCGTCACGTTCCTCCGCGCGGCGGAGCCGACTCTTGACCAGATGACGCCGAATAACGGGTCGAACGAGGCTTGGGTCACTACCAGTACTACGCCCCAGTTTCGCGGCACGGGACCGGCTGGCGGCAATGTTGTGGTCTCGGTTTTCCGGCTGCTCCCGCCCATGCCGATCCTGGAACAACAACGGCCGGTACCCGTCGATACCACCGGTATCTGGCAGACCAACCTCGTCCTCTCCAACGGTGACTTCCAGGTGCAGGTGACCACCTTCCCGTCGCAGATACCCTTGCCGATCGACAACGTACGCGCTCGCCCGGTTACCGTCCTTGCTCCTCAACACACATCCATCATCGCAGTCACGCCCGACGGTGGTGTGCCCAACGATTTCATCACTGGCCCAGGGATTATCACCATCCTTGGCCACGGCGAACCTGGTGCATCCGTGGAAGTTTCACTCCGTTCGCTTCCCGCTCCCACACCGGTGGTCATCGCGGTGACCAGCATTGCCGCCGATGGAACGTGGTCGGCAACCACACCAACGCCACTGGTGGTTGAAGAATACGTCATCTCCGCACTCGCCCGCGCGGGTGATTGGACCTCCCTGACTAACCGCCCGTTATCCATCACCAATGCCACTGCCACGCTGGGCCTTACCAGTCTGCACTACGATACCGGCAGCAATCCCAGCGACGGCATCACCACCGTCCTGCCAAGCGAGGCAAATTTTACCCTCACACCGGGATCCCAAATCACGCTACGCATTCCTGAACTCGATGCGCAGGCATTGCCAGGAATGAGCCCCTACGAGTACTACTTCATGGGCGGACTCGAGCCCAGCTCATCACGGATGCAGATCCAGATCCTGGGTGACAGCGGACTGACTACCTTCACCTACCGGTTCGTTGCCACCGCACCCAACGGCTCGACCGCCGAAGCATCGCGCATCGTGCAACTCGATCGCACACCAATGCCGCTCGCTATCGTCGCGCTGGGCAGCAACGATGGGACTGACCCGAACGACTCGGTGGTCGCCACCGGCACACCGCTCATCAGCGGCTATAGCGAACCAGGCGCGCAGGTGCAGATCACCATCGTTCAGCCCGGCAGCACCACTCCGCCCGCAGGAGGACTGCCTGGCCTGCCTCCTGGCCTGCCTGGCGGCAACACCGTATGGCTCCCCGCTACGCCAGTAACAGTCGCTGCCGATGGCACCTGGTCATTCCTGGTCCCGGTGAATCTCCCGCCGGGACTCCTGCCGTACGAGCTGACGCTGTCGGCGACGCGTCCACTCAGCGGTTTTACTTCGACCTTGTCGCGTTCCTTTGCCGTTGCAGCAAATGCCTCGGTGTTGTGGGATACTCCCCCGGCAATCACCTATGGCACCGCCCTCGGGGCACAGCAACTGGATGCCGTCATCTACGGCTCGGGCCAAGTCATCTATACCCCACCGGCGGGCACTGTCCTGGGTGCGGGCACCAATCAACTGACGGTGCTGTTCACCCCCGCTGATCCCGCGCTGCCACCGGTTACCGCCCTTGTCGACCTGACGGTCCTGGCGGCGCCCCTCACCATCACAGCGAACAGCGCCACGCGTGTTATCGGCAGTGAAAACCCGGCGTTTACAGTTTCTTACCTCGGCTTCATCCCTGGCGATGATGCGACGGTCCTGAGCGTGCTGCCGCTGGTCACCACGGAGGCCATTGCCAGCAGCCCGATCGCCACCTACCCCTTGTTGGTCAACGGTGCCGTGGCGCCCAACTACGACATTACCTACGTTGATGGCCTGTTGACGGTGACGGGGCTCACCAACGACAATCTCAGCGGCGCGCAGGTGCTGACGGATGCGTGGTCAGGCTCCCTCACCGCCAACAACACCGCCGCTACGCGCGAGACCACCGAGCCATTGCACGCTGGCATCGCTGGCGGTCGCAGTCTGTGGTACCAATGGACTGCTCCGGCTGATGGCCTGCTGGAGTTCAATACCCTCGGCAGCAGCTTTGACACGCTGCTCGCGCTCTACACCAAGACCACCGCTGGAGCCCTGCGTAGCGCCGGTGCCAACGACAACCGCTCGACCACCATCGTACAGAGCCTGCGCACGCGCACCGTGCTGGCGGGTCAGGTCTATTTCATCGCGGTCGACGGCAAGGCGGACGCTCATGGCCCGCTCGTGCTGACCTGGGTGTTGCGTAGTGGCAACGATCGTTTCGCCGAACCGCAGAATCTCCGCTCTGCTCTCGTCGGCACCGTCAACGCTGACCTCACCCATGCAACCTCCGACGCCAACGAGTTGGATCACGCTGGTGCGGCTGGTGGTCGTTCGGTGTGGTTCCGCTGGACCGCACCACAGGACGGCATCCTGGTGCTGGAGACCAGCGGCAGCCAGAACGCTGTTGGTGGTGAACTCGACACGGTCCTGGCGCTCTACACCGGCGAAGTCATCAACCGCCTGAAGAATCTGGGCGCGGAGGACGACGATCGTGATAGCCTGACGTCCGCCATCGGCGCCAAGGTCACGGCGGGCACAGTGTACCGCATCGTGGTTGACGTCAGCCGGAACACTCCCGTGAAGAACGGGACCGTGCAGTTGTCCTGGTTATTGCGAGTACCGATCGCGGATTGACGCTGTCGTTCGTCATTTGACCGGACGATTTAGTCGGCCTGTGGCGTGGTCGAGGTCGATGGTGGCGAGGCGGTAGTCCTTGGCCGCGTCGATCCAGGAGCGCTCGAGTTCATCGCAACGCTCAACCAACCCCAGGTAAAGCGACACGCTGAGTTCTCCCGCCATGTGCCGGCTGGCCCCCTCTTCCAGGGC
Organism: Planctomycetota bacterium; assembly: GCA_031426335.1. Lineage (GTDB taxonomy): Bacteria > Planctomycetota > UBA11346 > UBA11346 > UBA11346 > BOG-1363. The sequence goes on along the minus strand of JANPLC010000217.1, from coordinate 7,257 downwards.
CTGGGTGGTGATCCTTCGACCCTGTTCCAGTTCTGACATCTCCTCTTCCGCACCTTCCAGCCGGGCATTGGCCGCGTGCGCCTCGGCGCGCACGGCGTGGAGTTTCTCCAAATAGACCGCCCGTGCGCGCTCACGGTTGACCGCCTCGTCCTCGATCCGTTGACGGGCGTCCTCCGGCCACGGTAGGCGCAGCGAGGCACCGAATTTCAGCGACGTGCCCTCCTCACGATCATAGGTCACCGCCGGCGCCAGTTTGAGCTTGGGATACTGCCCCATCACCGCTTGGCTGTAGGTGTACTCCGCCCGCCGGTAGGCCGCTTCGAGGGCGCGTAGCTCCCAACGTCCGCTCAGCAGTTGATCATCGAGTTCAGTGGCCAGCAGCCGTAACGAACGCTGGCCGGCGAGCGGACGGCCGCCCTCACTCAGGCGCACCGCCGCCGCGGGATCGAAGCCGATGATGCGGTTCAACACACGACGGGCGTCGGCCAGTTCCCCGTCGTCATGGCGCGCATCGCTCAACGCGCGTTGCCACGCCACCCCGGACAACGCACGATCCAGCGGGCTGGCCCGAGGATCGCGCTCAAGCTGAGCCATCACCGCTTGGCGATGCGCCACGCGGCGCTTTGACCAAGCGACGCGTTCTTCGCCCACCAGCACCGCGACATGGGCACGCCGGACCTCGACCACCACCAGCGCCTCAGCGGCAAGCATCTCGGCCCGCGACAACTCACGACGGGCGGATTCGTCATCACGCCACGCCTGGCGCAGCGCCGGCACCAGCAGGGTGTAGAGCATGTCCGTATCGGTCGCCAAGCCGACCGTCACGCGATCGACATCGACTCGCATTTCCGGTTTGAAGCGCACCAAGCCCAACAGATCGAATCCGCCGAGCCGGGAGACTTCATGGCGCTTCTCGCGCAAGGCCGGGTTGAAGGACAGCGCGGCCATCACTAGTTCCGCTTCGTCCAGACCATCTTCCGGATGGTAGTCACCGACCACACCGGTGGCGCGCCTGACCTCTTGGTCATCGGGAACCCCGGTGACCACCGTGCGTTGCTGCAGCGAGCGCAGCTCGACGGAAGGCCTGAGCGGCTCAGCGCGGTAGGAGGTGCAGCCGGCGAACGCCAATGCTGCGGCAATGATTCCGATGGATGTCAGCCCCTGATACATGGCCCAGCGCTCCATGATCGGCGGTCGGTGGAACGAGCCACCTGCCGACCAGTTGCAGTGCGTGTGCCCCGATGGCGGGGTAGAGGACGAAGCAGAACCGGTGCGCGGTATGCCTCCGATGGTTGCTCCCAAGTAGCGGGGTGTGCCTGCGTCTTCCTCTTGCCAGGAAGATACGCCAGCGGGCAGGAAAACGGACAACTTAATCGTCAGGATTGCACGCTGTTTGCCGCACAAACAGCACTACCGGCGAGCGCCTAAACCCGCCTGGAGAACGCCCTTCCAGAAGTGCTGTGCGCCACCGCCAGAGACTCCTGCGGAAAACCGCAAGAGGTGCTGGACGACCAGCGGTTGTTTGCAACACTCCGCCGCTCACCACGGACCGTAGCTCAGCTTGGCTAGAGCGCTGCGTTTGGGACGCAGAAGTCGCAGGTTCAAATCCTGTCGGTCCGACCAGTCAACCCGGGATTGAAAAATCCCGGGTTTTTTTATTGGTCCAGTTCGCAAACTTGTGCGGTGGTCTGCCGTCAGCGGCAGAGACTTCAGTCCCAGGTGTGCATGCCGCGGTTGGACAAGAGACACGCCTAGGGCCTCTGATTGGGTACGGAACCCGATTGCTGGGGCGACGATCTGCACCTGGTTGCGAACCACCGCGTCGTCGCCAATACTTTCGGCACGCATGCCACCGACCAGACGCCAGCCAATAGTTCCGTCCTGCGTAAGGAATCAGCTGATCAGTACCACGTGGTTGGTGCTTGAGGCGCCACGGAGAGCGGATGACCAGTGAATCTGCGAGCACAGATGACGGTACGGGCCAGGGGCCGTCTGGTGTAGACGGACCGCTGTGGACCTCTCATGCCGCGCGTTACGCGCTTGGTCAGGAGCTTGGACGCGGAGCTACCGGAACGGTCTACGCTGCGCGCGATCTCAACCTGGAACGTGATATCGCCGTCAAGGTGCTGAACGACGAAGGGACCAAGCCGGACAGCGAGCGACGGGCGGACTTCATCCGCGAAGCCCGGGTGACCGCCGCACTCGAACATCCTGGGATCGCGCCGGTCTATGACCTCGACCATTCCACCAGTGGCGCGGTCTACCTGGCCATGCGCCGGATCCGTGGGATCAGCCTGGGAGAGGCGCTCTCGCGTCAGCACTCAGGGGACCAGCAACCGGCGATCGCTGATGTCTCGCGCGTGGTGACGGTGTTCCTCAAGCTCTGCGATGCGCTCGCCTGCGCGCATGCGCGCGGCATCGCGCACCGTGATCTGAAACCCGACAACATCATGCTCGGTGATTTCGGCGAAGTGGTGTTGGTCGACTGGGGTGCGGCCAGCCCCAGCGATGTTGGCGAACCGGCCCAGCGGTTCATCGTCGGCACGCCGGCGTTCATGAGTCCCGAACAGGCGCGTGGTGAACCCGGCGATGCCCTCAGCGATGTCTATGGCGCGGGTGCGACGCTGTTCTATGTGCTGCTCGGACGCTGTCCGACCTGGAGCGATGACGAAGAACTGTTTTGGACCAGGAAGCAGTCCGGCGATCTCGACCAGCCGACCGTGAGCGAACGCCAGCGCGTACCGCGCCACCTGTTGGCGATCGTGTTGAAGGCCGTCGCCGCTGAACGATCAGCGCGTTACGCGTCGATCACTGAATTGGCCAAGGACTTGCATGCGTTCCAGGCCGGACAGGCGGTGACCGCCTACCGGGACTCTGCCCTCGAACACGCCGTGCGCTGGCACCGGGCGCATTGGCGCGGCTTGTGGCTCGGCCTCGCGGCGCTGATGATTTGTGGGGTTGCTGCCGGTGTGGTGGTGGGTGAACGACTCAAGGAGATCGCGCGTTGGGGTCGACCGGTTCCGCTACCGCTGTCCGCCGAACCGCGCGATGACGAGTGGGTGACGGTCGGCAGAGGCCGGTGGGAAATGCGCGTGGGACGCATGGTGAGCCTTGGCACGCAGGACAATTTCCGCTTTCTGCGTCGTCCGGTGGTTGGCGCGGTGGCGCTGGAATTCGAGGCGGAGATGCTGGCGGACACTCCGCCTGGGGATCTGTCGCTGACCTGGATCCCCGATGATCCGACGTCGTTCACCGGGATTCCCGGGCGCGGCATCTTCATGCAATTGGGTGCGAACGACAACTCCCACGCGATGATCTACGACGTCAGTGTCGGAGCGTGTCTGGCCGATCATCCCTTCCGGCTGGTCCCTGGGCGACGATACCACCTGCGTTTCGAGATCGAAGGCGACCGTTTGGCGGTGCTGGTCGATGGCCAGCAGATCCTCAGCGCCCACACCGCGTTTCCCTGCACCAGCGGATGGATCGGCCTCTATGCGTATTATCCTGGCAAGGCGTTCTCGCAGGTGCGTCTCAGCAACAAGGGCCTGCCCGAGCGCATCCAGGCCACCGCCATCGGCGATGCCCTGGTCGATCGCGGACACCTCGACGATGCCATCAGCGCTTACCGAATGGTGGAAGAATCGGCGCGCGAACCGGCGCTGATCGAACTGGCGCGCTACCGCCGTGGGATGGCCCAGGCACAGCAGCAGCACTGGGCGCACGCGGCGGAGACCTGGTCCAGCGTGCAGGATCCGCGGCTGCGTGGACTGACCACCTGCCTGCTGATCGGCCACGACATCGATGTCGGTGATCACGCGGCGGCCCTCGCGCGCGCCGAGGTTGCTGACCTGACTGACCCCGAAGTCCGCGCACGTTTCGCCATCGTCCTGCAACGCGCGCTGCGGAGTGTCTATCAGTCCACCGCCCTCGATCGCTGGCTGGCCTTGGCGCGGCGCTCCTACGCCGACGAACCGTTGGTGCGCGAGGGCGTGGCTTTGGCCTTGTTGACCTGGAACCGTTTGGAGGACCTGGTCGCCGGCTATCCCGAACAGGCGAATGCGGGTGGACAGGCGTTGATCGCGCTCGGACGGAGCGAGGAAACCCTCCGGCGTTTTCCTGAGACGCCCTACGCTGTGCCGATCGCCCTGACCGAACTCGGCCGCTTCGACGAATTGCTGACGCGTTTCACGCAAAGCCAGAATTACTGCACGGAAGTCCTGCACTTGCAGGACCGTTTTGACGATGCCGTGGCCCGTCAGACCACGAGCCATTTCCGACCGCTGGCTTCCTGGCTGCTCAGCGGAGCGTACGAGCGCATCCTGGCCTTGCCTGACGACGGCACCGCCGATGAGCGCGTGCTGGCGCTGATCGCCAGTGGCCGCGAAAACGAGGCGGTCGAATCGGCCATGCGCTTCCGCCGCGCGGCAACCATCATGCCATTGTTGCACCTTGGCCGCTGGCGCGAGGTACTCGCCGGTCTGGGCGAGGCGGAAGCCCGCCAACGACTGGTGGTATGGAACTGGGCGCTGTTCGACGCGCTCGACCGCGGCGACGCCATGCAGGCGCAGGAAGCCACCACTGCGCTGGCGACGATCCAACGCCGGCCCGGCTGGCCGAGCGGATGGCTGGAAGACGGGCTCCTGCGCCCCCTGGCCCGTCACTTGGCCGGCGATGGCGCCGCGTGGGACACGGCGTTGCAGTCCATAACCTCGCAGGGCCCGACCACCCAGTCCCAACGCCTCTGGTGGTTGGCGCAACTCATCAGCCGGAAATGTGATGAAGCCGCGTTCCGTACCCAACCTGCCACATCGGCGGTTGAACCCGGATTGATCTTGGCCCAGGCCATCCAAGCGGAACTGGCGGGGAACCGCACGGCGGCACGACAAGCGTGGCGTGCCTACCTCGATCTGCCGCTGAACAAACGCATGTGGAACATCCTCGAGGGCACTCCAGCGGTGGATCGCTTCGCTCGTTGGCGGGTGCGGTGATCTGAGGCCAATCGCTGCGCGCGCAGGCGCACGGCTAAGCGTCGATCACTCCAGCAGCTTCAGTTGCACGCCTGCCAACTCGGCGTCGAGCGGGATAAATCCGTCCTTGACGACTATCCGCTGACCGGCTTTGGACAACACGTAGGTCAGGAACGCGCGCACCGGTTCGTTACGCGTGCCGGGTTTCTGGTTGAGGTACAAGTAGAGGTGGCGCCCAAGGGGATAGGTGCCGGCACGGACAGTGTCTGCGCCGGGGGCGACAGGATCCCCTTCGACCGCCACCAGGGGAAGCGCGCGACATCCATCGAGCGGGAAACCTGCGCCGACGTATCCGACCGCTTCTCGATTCTGTTTCACTGCGGCGACCACGGCCGCCGATCCGGGCAGTTCGCGCACGGTTGGTGCAAAGTCGCCACGCTGGAGCGCCACGAATTTGAAGAAGCCATAAGCGCCAGAGGCGGAGTTCCGTCCGCGGGCCAGGATGGGCGTATCGACCCAACCGCCACCGAGTCCGAGATCACCCCACGTCGCCACCGCAGCGCCACCACGTTTGCGCGTGCTGGAGAAAATCGCATCGACCTGCTCCAGGGTCAGGTGCGTCAGCGGATTGTCCGGATGCACGATCACCGCCAGGGCATCCATCGCCACGGCGATGGCCGTTGGTGGATATCCGAACTGGTCGCGGAAGCTCGCCACCTCCTTCTCGGTGAACAAGCGCGCGGCCATGCCCAGATCAGCGCCATGCATCAGGCCATACCATGCCGTGGTGCCACCCTTGCCCACGATGTCGATGCGTACCTGCGGCTGGAGCCCCTGAAACTCCTCGGCCAAGAAGGTCATCAGATTGTTGAACGTGTCCGCACCCATCGCCACCAACGACGCAGACATGCCGTCCGTCGGTGCGTAGTCGGGCAACGCCGCATCTACCTCACCGGCCACGGTCGGGTGGGCGGCCAACGCCAGGATCAGCAAAGCGGCAAGACTGGTCAAACGCATGCGGACCTCCTTACGGTGCCAACTTCGCCAAATTTTCCCCCACGAGCGCCGCGCTCAGCGGAAAGAAGCCATTGTCGCACACGATCCGCTGTCCGACTCGGGACTGCGTGTAGCGGATGAATTCGGCGACCAGTGGATCGCCTCCTGGCTTCTTGTGGATGTAGATGAAGAGAAAGCGGGCGAGCGGATAGCGTCCTGCCAGCACGTGATCGTAGGTTGGCAGCACCGCCGGCTGAACTCCCTCGGACACCGGTATCGCTCGCACAGTCGTCGTCAGGTAGCCCGCACCGGAATATCCGATGCCACCGCGAGTTTGTGCCACCGCCTCCGCGACGCCGGAAGATCCTGGTTTCTCAAGCACTGACGTTTTGAAGTTTCCACCCATCAGGATCCTCTGCTTGGCAACGGCATAGGCACCGGACGCCGAATTGCGCCCGAACGGGCTGATCGGCAGAGCACTCAGGTCACCCGTCAGGCCAAGGCCGGACCAGTCGTTCACGTCCGCGCCACCGCGTTTGAAAGTGGAGGAGTAGATTTGATCTAGTTGCAGCAACGACAGGCTTGGAACTGGATTATCTGGATGCACAAACACCGCCAAGGCATCGAGTGCGACACGAATCGCGATTGGAGGATAACCCCATTTCTTTTCGAAAGCGGCGATCTCATGCGCGGTGAACTCACGCGTCATCGGCGCCAACTGGACTGTGCCGCCAACCAGGGCGACCGGGCCAGTCGATCCGCCCATGCCTTCGATCTGGATGTTCACTGACGGATAGGTGGTTTGGAATCCTTCAGCCCAGAAGGTCATCAGGGTGTTGAGGGCGTCTCCACCCACGCTGTTCAGGCTCCCCTGCAGAGCCGCCACCGGTTGGTAGTCCGTGATCGCCGGATCAACGTCGATCGCCGCAATCTCACTGCCCAGCCCCAGCATCAATACGGCAAGGATCCGGAATGACATGTCGGCTCCGATCGCCGGCTCAGCGTGAGTGGAAGAGGCGCCATGCCAGCATCCTCCTAGCGCCAGATGCCCTCGGATCCATCGCCAGGATGCCTCCGAGTCCAATTTGAGTCCGGAGGTGTCCACGCGGGGGTACTCAGGTAGCACGCCCATGCTGGAAAGCCTTTCCCTCCGTTACCCATTAGTCACAAGATGGTCCAAAGATAAGCGGAACCGACCGCCTGGAGCGCGGCCGCCCTCGGCCGCATTCCATACTGACAACACACGCATTGCCTTGCTCCAAGTCGCAGCCCATTTCGATATGCTTCGTCTTAA
>JANPLC010000216.1:0-7813 GCA_031426335.1 Planctomycetota bacterium | reverse complement strand
GCTGTCGTCCCGCGTAGGTCGGCGAACGCCTCGCTACCAGTGGCGTAGCCAACGAGCCGGTGATCCTCGCCACGCCGGAACCACCGCCGCCCGCACCCAGCCTGGAGCTTGATGGCCCAGTGGATGGTGCGCTGGTTACCGGCAACCGCGCCCTGTTCCGTTACTCGGCCAAAGCCGCTGCCGGACTGACTGCGCTGACGGTGAGCGTTGATGGCAAGGACGCGGTGAACGAAGTCCTCAGTGGCGTGCAGGCCGGAGGCACCATCGCGGTGCCGCTCGACAGCGGCAAACACACGCTGCGTTTTGTGCTGCGCCTGACCGGCGGAGATCTGGCACAAGAACGCACCCTCACCGCAGCGCCGACACCAGAACAGGATCGCGCGCTGCGCGCCACGGCGGTGATGCTGCCCTTACAAACGCCGAGTGACGGTGCCGGCGTCAAACCTGGCGACGATCCGGAATTACTGAGTTCGGTCAGCCACGACGGACGTTTCCGGCTGGTGGACGCCCAGGCCGACACGCTGCTGGCGCAGGAACTGACGCTGGTCGATGCGGGATACGTCGATCGCGTCACGGCCGCACGTGCGGGGCAGCGCCTCAAATCACGCTACGTGTTGACCGGCACGCTGCGCCGTGGGCGTGGTGACGTTGAATGTTTCGTCCGCCTGGTGCACGTCGACAGCGGTCAGGTAGTGGCGAGCGCCGACGCCTACAGCCAGGCGGTCGCGCCGGCCCAGGAGCAGGCCTTCTTCGCCCTGGTTGCTGGTCGCCTGCGTCAGGAGTTCCCGGTGCTGCAGGGCACCCTCGGCACGAATGACCGCGGCGTGGCGATCATCGATCGCGGAGAAAATGCCGGCGTGATCGGACGCATGCGCTTCTTCGCGGTCAAACGCGAGGCCGACGTGGTCGATGCGACTACCGGCCAGGTGTTGCTACCGGGTGAAAAACGCGTCGAAGGCACGCTGGAGGTCGATCAGGTGGAAGCACAACAGGCGCGCGTGAAGACCATTGATGGCAAGACCGCGACCGGCGCGACCGTGGTGAGCGAATGAGCCGCATCGCCCCCACCCTGCTGGCGCTCACCGCGTTCAGCGCCAACGCGTTCGGTGCCGATGTCACCATCGTGCCCTTCGATGGCAGTCCAATTCCCATCGGCGCCGGTGCCCGCGCGCTCGGCATGGGCGGCGCCTTCACTGCGGTGGCGGATGACGCCACCGCCAACACCTGGAATCCGGCGGGCATGGCCCAGCTCGAACGTCCAGAACTGTCCATCAATGGTGGTTGGTACTCGCGCTCGACCTCGTCCGATGGCAGTAGCGACAGCCAAAGCGACTTCGCCCTCGACCACGTCAGCGTAGTGTGGCCGTTCTTCGTGCTCGGGACGCAGCAGACTGTCGGCGTAGCTTGGCAGCGGCAATTCGACTTCACCCGCCAAGCCGACAGCACGCAGGTACTGCAATCGCAGGGGCAGGCCACCGCGACGCAGGGCGTGTCGAACAACAGTGTCGACAACGACGGAGCGTGGTCGACCTGGAGCGTGAGCTACGCCGCCGATGTGACGCCAACGTTATCGCTCGGTGCGACGTTGCTGGTATGGGACGATGATCTGACTGGTTACAGCCACAACGATCGCAACGCCACCAGCACCGGATCGCTGACGACGTTCACACCGGGTGCGCCACCAACGCTCATCAGTGACGAGACCTTTGTCGCGACCCAAGACCAACGCATTACCGTCGATCACGGCCTGAGTTTGGTGCTCGGTGCGCTGTGGCACGTCGCGCCGCAGTGGACGCTCGCGGCAACGCTCAAGCCACAGTACAAGCTCGACCTCTCGATCCACAAACAGGACGAACGTATTTTCCGCGATGCCGCCACCGGCGCGATCACCAGCCAGCAGTCATCCAACACTACGCGTGGCGCGGATTACACCTATCCCACCAGCGCCACGGTGGCGACCGCGTGGCGACCGAACGACAGTCAGACCATCACCGTCGACCTGACATGGACACGCTGGCAAGACCTGACCATCGACGACGGCAGCAATACCACGAGTCCGATCAGTCCGTTCGTACCGCCATCACAATTCGATGACGGCTATGCTCTGCGCATCGGGTACGAACATGTCGTGCTGCTGCCACGCGTGGTCCTGGTGCCGCGTTGCGGACTGCTCTACGAAGGTTTGCCCGGGGTCACCGAAGCACCGGACGCGGCGAATCCCGAACTGGTGAACGCCACCGTCGACCGCTACTGGGGTGCCACTGCGGGCCTGAGCGTCTTCCAACGCACCATTCTCTACGACGCCGCGGTGCAACTGCGCTACGGCAACGACGTCGGCGCCGGCGTCGACGCACCGTTTGATTCCTCTGCTGATGTGTTCGGCGTGACCGTACGCGCCGGCATCACGTACCACTTCTGAGGGAGCCACTAATGAAACGCACCCTGCTGATGATTCTGGTGTTGTTCTCGGCCAGCGTGGCCCAGGCACAGGAAAATCTCACCCTCGCACCGGTCAATCTGAGTCTGGATTACACGCCATTCAGCGTCTCCTCGTCGGGAACTTTCATCACCATCACCTTGCCCGCTGGTTCAGATACCTGGATTGAGACGTTGCCCGGTAACGGCATCATGTATCCGTTCGGCGGTGGCGGACCGATCGGGGCCTCAACCCAGATCAGTGATCCCCAGGGGCGTGTCACCTATGCGCTCTATGATGACGTCGACACCGTCACCAGCTTCTTGTTCACCATCGGTGGACCTAGCAGTAGTAACCGCCAATACGGCCTCTGCTCGATCCGACTGAACAGCAACAACATCGTCGGAAATCCCGGTGCGTTCGATGTGTTCCTCACCGACGTGGCCACCGGCGCAAAAATCTCTGGTGCAAGCGCCAGCATGACCGCACCGAGCACCGCGCTGACCGAAGTCGGGGAAGGCCAATACCGCGCACAGATCAGCACGACGGCATCACGCACGTTCGCCATCACGCGTAGCGGCTACAACGCACTTGGTTTCACCACTACCGTAAGTGCAGGCGCCTTTGCATCGACCGCGCGAACGATGATCGATCCCACGCCAGGCGCGGTGAACGTCAGCACCACCGCCAGCAATCCCACCGGTGCGAATCCCATTCCCTTCCGCATCTTTTTCTCCAAACCTGTGAACTCCACGCTCGGCGATTTCACCATCGGCGATGTCACGGTCAGCAATGGCACGATCAGCAGCCTCGACGGTGGACCCTCCGATTACACGGCACAGGTGATCCCGACCGCGGCCGGCGCCGTGCAGGTGTCGGTGGCTGCCAGCGTCGCGCGCGATAACGCCAACATTTTCAACGCCGCCTCCAACGCGCTGTCGGTCACCTATGATGCAACCGGCCCCACCGTCACCATCGAACAGGGTGTCGCACAAGCTGATCCTGCGACGAGTTACCCGGTCCGCTTTGCCGTCCAGTTCAGCGAATCGGTGACCGGCTTCACGAGCGGCGATGTGGAGTTGTCCGGCACCGCTGGCGCACCGATGTTCGCCACCGTCACCGGCAGCGGCGCTGCCTACGTGGTGGAAGTCTCGGGCATGTCCGGTCCAGGCACGGTGATCGCGAGCGTGCGCGCCGATGCCGCCACGGGAGCGTCAGGACCAAGTCGCGAGTCGAATTCGGTGGACAATGTCGTGACCTGGTCGCCACCAGCCAACTACACGCTGCCGACCCTCGTCCGTCGGTTGAACTATACCGCCGCCTCGCTCCCCCCGAGCGAGACCATCGACATCGACCTCGGTGCCAACGCCTGGGTGGTGTTGCCACCGCGCAACAGCAACACCCGCTTGATGCAGGTGGTCGGAGCGGCGAGCGGGGCGGTGATCTCTGCGCAGGACACCGTCGTGACCACCACCGCCACCGGTCGCGTACGGGTCGGCGTCAACGGGCTGGACGGGGACACCAGCGATTTCTTCACCTACGCGTTGACGCCACCGGGTACCAGCAACCGCCAGTTCGGTTTTGTCCACCTGACGCTGGTCAACAATTCCGATCTTAGCCTGACCATCGGTGGGGTGTTCGTCACGCTGAGCGATGGTGGCGGCAATCGTATTCCTGGCGCGACCGTGACCTACGGTGCCAGCGCCGACAGCGGTACGACCTTCAGCGAAGTCACCTCCGGCGTCTACCGCCTGACCATCTCCAACAACACGACCGGCACGATCTTCGCCCGCGCGGCGGGTTTCCAAGACGCGTCGCAAGTTCAGGCACTCACCGTCGGACTGTTTCCCGAAGTAGCGCTGGTGCTGACCCCGAGTTCATTGGTTTCCAGCATCACCTCGACCATCGCCAATCCGACGCGGGCGAAAACCTTTCCCGTGACCTTTACCTTTTCGTCGTCGGTGACCGACTTCACCGCTGGTGATGTGCTGGTGACCAATGGAATTTTTAGCGGCTTCAGTGGCAGCGGGACGACCTACACCGGCAACGTCACCGCCACAACGGGCGGCACGGTCAAAGTGGAGATCCCCTCTGCTGCGGCCAACGCCAGCGGCTTCGCCTGCAATGCCGCGGTACTCACGCGCACCTATGACCCCAAGGGCCCGCAGGTGACGATCAACCAGGCGGCGGGGCAGGCAGATCCGGTGATCAGCGGACCAATCCTGTTCACCGCGCAATTCACCGCACCAGTGACGGGTTTGACCGGCGCGGACGTCAGCTTCGCCGGCTCGACCGCCACCGGCACCATGGCTGCGACCGTCACCGGGAGCGGACAGACCTACACCATCAGCGTCAGCGGCATGGTCGGCGACGGCACGGTGCGGGCATCGCTCGCGGCGGATGCCGCGCTGGCCAACGGCCATCCCTCCGCCGCCAGCACCAGTACCGACAACACCGTCACCTTCACCCCACCGGGAGTCGGCAGTCCGAGTGTGACCATCAACCAGGATGCCGGTCAGCCGGATCCCACCTCGCTCAACGCGGTGTTGTTCCGCGTACGTTTTAGCGCTCCGGTGAGCAACTTTACCGCCGGCGATGTGCAGCTTTCCGGCACCGCTCCTGGCACGCTCAGTGCCAGCGTCAGCAGCATCGGCACCACCGGCGACGAGTACGTGGTACTGGTGGGCGGCATGACTAGCGCCGGCACCGTGATCGCCGCCCTTCCTGCTGGTGCGGCCACCGCCCAAGCTGGTAGCCAGCCAACCTTTGCTGCAACCAGCAGTGACAACCAAGTGAGCTATGCACCGACCGGAGGCTCCAGCACCGGCCCTTCCGCCGCCAGCGGAAGTGGCGCCTGTGGTCTGGGTTCGGGATTGGCCGCGCTGATGGCGGCCTGTGCTCTGGCACTGTTCGCACGTCGCTCACTACGCTGAATGCTGAGCTGAATGCTCGACAGCTTGCGTGTATAGTCCGTCGTTTGGCTGCGACTGAAGAGCATGCGCACACTCCTGATGTTCCTGGCGGTCTCCGTAGTCGGCCATGCCGCCGACTACCTGCCCGAAACCACCGCCCCGGCGATCGTACCCAAACTGCTCTTCGTCTCGCGCTGCGGCGGCCCTGGGGACCAGTGGTTCAACCAGGTGCAGATCAAGGATGGCGTGGTCAGTGCGGCCGATGATGCGGGTGCCTTCGGGCTCAAGGTCACGGTCGGCAAGGATGACAGCGTCAAGCCCGTCGTGATGGGCAACCGCGCTGCGCTTGGCAAAGTGCTGAAGCAGTTGCCCAACGGCGGCAAGGTTGGGCCGGTAACGTACGGCTACCGGCAAGTCGATCCGAATCTGCAATTACCATTCATGGATGGACCTGGGTGGAAGCTGTGGGGCTGGACACTCGATCAGGCGAAAAACGCCAAGTGTCGCTACGCGCCGTTGATGGCCGACAGCCGTATCCGCCATGCGTTGCTGACGCCGATCGGCAGCATCGTGGCTTTCGCTTCAACCGATGGCGGCAACACCTGCCTGCGCGCGAATCCGCACGACATCAATGAGACTCTCGAACCAGCGATCAGTAACAGCATCACCGGCGGTGGCGGCGGAGGTGCGTCGACCTGGGTGTATGAACTCAGTAGTGACGGAAAGTATCAGCGCGTGTTGGTGTGCCGCGGCTTCGTTCAGGCCGGGACCTTCGACGCCTGGGGACGTATGCTGGTGGTTGGTCGCGGAGTGATCGCCAAGCCCATGAGCAACGGCTTCGCCTATCCCGATGGTGGCGGTTTGCTCTTCTGTGATCGGGAGTGGAAGCAGGCGCTCTTCAGCACCCATTTCGGGATGGAGAAGGCCGGCGAGACCGAATCGAACCTGTGGGCGGTGGCGGTGGATTCTGCCAACGGCATCGCTGCGGTGGCTGGCTACGTGCGCGGAGGGAAGCTCACCTCGCTTGAGGGCGTCCAGGCCGAAGACGGCGGAGGCACTGACGGGTTCCTGGCGGTGTTCCGACTGTGGCCGGCGCAACCCCTGCCTGGTGGCAAAACGCCGCGTCGCTGACAGCCGTTGGGCTTGACCCCTCGGTGCCGTGGCGGGACGGGAAAGCTGGGCTAGCTTCTGGCGTCCTTCCCGTCCCAGGAACCTCGCCCATGACCGCCGCTGCTGCTCCTTCCGCTGCTTCGTTCGCTGATGCCGCCCAGCCCCTGCGCTTGGTCGAGGCTGAAATCAGCAAAGTGTTGGTCGGACAACGTGACTTGGTTCGGCGCCTGCTGATCGGCTTGTTGTGCGACGCGCACCTGCTGCTCGAAGGTGTCCCTGGGCTGGCCAAAACCACCGTAGTCAAAACGTTGGCGCAGGCGATGGCGGCGAAATTCAGCCGCGTACAATTCACGCCGGATCTGCTGCCGGCCGACATCGTCGGCACGCGCATCTATGCCGGCGGCCAGTTCACCACCCGCCTGGGGCCGATCTTCGCCCAGATCGTGCTGGCAGACGAAATCAATCGCGCGCCGGCCAAGGTGCAGTCGGCGTTGCTCGAAGCGATGCAAGAACGCCAAGTGACGATCGGCGACGAAACCTTTCCGCTGCCGAAGCCGTTCCTGGTGTTAGCGACGCAGAATCCTTTGGAGCAGGAAGGCACCTATCCGCTGCCGGAAGCGCAGACCGACCGCTTCCTGATGAAGATCAAAGTCGACTACCCGACGGGCTCCGAGGAACGCCAGATCCTTGACCGCGCGCTGCAACGTGATCAGGCCACCGTCCACAGTGTCCTAACGATGGAGGCCCTGACGCATGCCAAGCACATGCTCGACGGCGTCCACATGGACGACCGCATCAAAGACTACTGCGTCAACCTAGTGCGCGCGACTCGTGATCCCAAGGGTGTCGGCATCCCCTCACTGGTGGGCATGATCGACGTGCCCGCCAGTCCGCGTGCGACCATCGCTCTGGCGATGGCGGCGCGTGCGCAGGCGTTCCTCGACGGACGCGGCTTTGTCACACCGCAAGACGTGAAGAGCATCGCACCGGACGTGCTGCGGCATCGCTTGCATCCGTCGTATGAGGCGGAAGCGGAAACGCTCAGCAGTGATGCGTTGATTCAGCGGCTGCTCGAACACGTTCAGGTTCCTTGATCGCACGTATGCCCGCCGCCATTGGAAAGCCGGCGACGCAGGACGCACTCAGTGAAGTTCTACGTCAGGTTAAAAAGATCGAGATTCGCACCAATCGTTTGGTGTCGTCGCTCGCAGCGGGGCCGTATCGCAGCGCGTTCCGTGGCCAGGGCATGGCGTTCGAAGAAGTGCGCGAGTATTCGCCTGGTGATGATGTCCGTCAAATCGACTGGAACGTCACTGCCCGCGCAGGAACGCCCTACATCAAGGTCTTCCGCGAAGAGCGCGAACTCAATCTGGTG
>JANPLC010000215.1:0-2858 GCA_031426335.1 Planctomycetota bacterium | reverse complement strand
CCGACGAATCCAGCGCGGGCGTCCTCCACATGGCGTTCGCGGCCGATCAGCACGTGGTCACGCGTGACATCGACCACCCCGGCGCGGTCAGCACGCAGTGTCGCCAACAGACTGCGGCCGGTCATCACCGTGGGCGGTACCAATCCACCGGCCTCCAGGATGGTGGGCGCCAGGTCCGGCAGGCTGACTAGATCGTCGATCACGCGGCCGGGCTTGGTGCCGGCACCGCGGATGATCAGCGGCACCTTGGTGCCGAAGTCGTAGAGGTTGCATTTGCCGTTGGTGAAGCCGGGCGGTCCGTGGTCGCCGCTGACCACCACCAGGGTGGTGTCGAGTTCGCCGGCATCTTCCAAGCGTTTGATCAGCACCCCGACCGCGTGGTCGAAGGCTTGGATTTCACCAAGGTAGTCAGCGAGGTCCTCACGCACTTCCGGCACGTCGGGCAGGAACGGAGGTACCAGGCCTTTCAGGTGCTCGGGATCGATGTTCCACAGCGCCTTGCCCGAGCCACGTGTCCAGGCGCGGTGGACGTTGGTGGGACCGAACCAGAAACAGAACGGTTGGTCTTGTTTACGTGCCATCAGGAAGGCGTCGAAATTGGCCTGAACCTCGGCGTAGAGCGCCTGCTGGGCTGCGGCCAGCGGTGTGCCGGCGGCGAGCGCCTTGGTCATCTCTTCGGAGAAGTTATTGAAACGTCGTCCGGCTTTTTCGAACGCATGTTGCTGACCGCCATAAGGCGCATCGGCTGGCGTGCCTGGGCTCCACACTTTATACATCTTGCCGAGGTGGTAACCGGCGTCGCGCAGCAACAGGGGGAAGGACGGGATCTGCTCGTCCCACACCGCGCCTTGCAGGATCGCGCCGCGCCCAGTGCGCCAGAAATGCTGCCCCGACAAAAAAGAACTGCGGCATGGCGTACATGACGGAGCATTGACGAAGGCATTGCGGAAGACCACTCCTTCACGCGCCAGACGATCGATGTTCGGCGTACTGATCACATCGCTCATCGATCCGGCGCCATCGGCCTTGGCGTAGGAACTTAGGAAGCGGCCCAGGTCATCGGCGAAAAGGATCAGCACATTCGGCCGTTCGGCCGCCCCGGCCAGCGCTGCCGACAGCAGCAGACAGACGATGGCAAGGGCTCTGCCCGGGAGGGCCGGCTTCAGCCGGCCGGGTCGCACGACGGTCGACGTGCTACGTGAAGCGACCAAGCCGGCTGAAGCCGGCGCTCCCGGGCAGAGCAGAGAAGGGGAGGTCATGCAGCCTCTATGGGAGCGGAGGTGGGATCTTACCGCCCAATCCGGTCAGGCCGAACCCGCGCCGAAGCGGTTTTCAGATACCTGGTAAGCCCGGCCGGATTCGTCATAGATACGTCATGCGCCGAACCCTGCTCCTGGTCCTGTCGGTGGTGGGAATGTTGGCTGCCGCCGACCCGGTCCGCCGCCCCAACATCATCGTCATCCTGACCGATGATCAGGGTTACGGCGACCTGTCGTGCCACGGCAACCCGATTCTGA
Organism: Planctomycetota bacterium; assembly: GCA_031426335.1. Classification (GTDB taxonomy): domain Bacteria; phylum Planctomycetota; class UBA11346; order UBA11346; family UBA11346; genus BOG-1363. The sequence continues at coordinate 1,341 of JANPLC010000215.1, read as the reverse complement.
AAACGCCCGACTTCGATCGTCTGCATGCGGAGGGGGTGCGCTTCACCGACTTCCACGTCAGCCCGACGTGTGCGCCGACGCGCAGCGCGTTGCTCACTGGTCGTCATGAGTTTCGCAATGGCGTCACGCATACGATCATGGAGCGCGAACGCCTGCGCCTCGATGCCGTGACGCTGCCGCAGGTGCTCAAGCGCGCCGGCTATCGCACCGGCATCTTCGGTAAATGGCACCTGGGAGATGAAGACGCGTACCAGCCTGGCAAACGCGGATTCGATGAAGTTTTCATCCATGGCGGCGGCGGCATCGGGCAGAGTTATCCCGGCTCGTGCGGCGACGCGCCTGGGAATCTCTATCAGAATCCAGTGCTGCGCCACAACGGCGCGTTCGTACGTACCGAGGGCTACTGCACCGACGTATTCTTCACCCAAGCGCTTCGCTGGATGGAGCAGAGCAAAGGCGATGCGCCGTTCTTCACCTGGATCGCCACCAACGCGCCGCATACGCCACTGCAAGTACGTCCTGAGGACGAGGCGCGCTATGCTGGCAAAGTCGACGCCCCGACGGCGAAGTTCTTCGGCATGATCGCCAACATCGACGACAACGTCGGAAAGCTGCTGGATAAACTCACGCAGTGGGGCATCGAACGCGACACGTTGGTGGTGTTCATGAACGACAACGGCGGGACCGGTGGCGTGAAGGTCTTCAATGCCGGCATGCGCGGAGCAAAAGTCACGCCGTGGTTGGGCGGCACGCGTTCGTCGTCGTTTTGGCGTTGGCCGGGCACGCTGAAGCCGGTGGATGTCAGTGCGCTGACGGCGCACATCGATGTCTTCCGCACCATGGCCGAATTTGCCGGCGCCAAGTTGGAGGCCGTCGAAGAAGCCCAGGCCGAAGGCCGGTCGTTGGTGCCACTGCTGCGTGATCCCGCCGCCGCTTGGCCAGAGCGCACGCTGGTCACCCATGTCGGCCGGTGGAAACCGACCGACGCGCCAGAAACCCGGAAATATCTAGACTGCAGCGTGCGGGTGTCGCGTTGGCATCTGGTGTCGACGACCAAGGACGGCACCAAGACCGCGTGGCAACTCTTTGATCTAAGCAAGGACCCTGGCGAACAGCAGGATGTCGCCGCCGCCAATCCGGAGGTGATGGCCCGGTTGAGTGCGGAGTTTGAAACCTGGTGGACCTCGGTGCGTCCGCAAATGGTCAACGAAGGCGCCAAAGGCCCGGCAGAAAATCCCTTCGCGGTGGCGTTCCACGCGCAGTTCGGTGCCGCGAAATGAGTCAGGTCTCCCCCGGGAGCGGGGGGCCCCCGCGCGGCCGCCTCGGCCAGCAGGGGTGGTG
>JANPLC010000214.1:0-3071 GCA_031426335.1 Planctomycetota bacterium | reverse complement strand
CTTTGTGCAATTCTTCAAGAACCACGGAATGCTCTCCGTTGATAAACGCCCGCAGTGGCATGTGGTGAAAGGTGGTTCGTGGAATTACGCCAAGGCGTTGGTCGCACCGTTTCGCGAGCGCATCCGCTTGGAGACTCCGGTCGAGTCTATCCATCGCGATATGGGTGGAGTGACGGTGGTCAGCAAGGGTCGCAGTGAACGTTTTGATCAGGTGGTAATCGCTGCGCATGGTGATCAGGCGTTGCAGTTGTTGGGTGATCCGACGGCAGTCGAACGCGAGGTCCTTGGCGGCTTCGCGTATACCCGCAACGAAGCGGTGCTGCACACCGACACCACGCTGATGCCCCGTCGTCGTCGCGCCTGGGCAGCGTGGAATTACCACCTGACTGGCAATGAATCCGCGCCCGTGCCGGTGACCTACGACATGAATGCGCTGCAAGGCATCGACGCGCCGGAACGATTCTTGGTGACGCTCAACCCACCGGCCGGCATCGCGCCAGGGCGAGTATTGCGCCGCATCATGTACCAGCACCCCCATTATACGGCGGCATCCGTCGCCTCGCAAAAGCGCTGGGCCGAGATCAATGGCGTCAATCGCACGTATTTTTGCGGCGCGTACTGGGGCTACGGTTTCCACGAAGACGGCGTCGTCAGTGGACTCAAGGTCGCCGAACGGTTTGGCGTTGGCCTGACCGGACGCATCGGAGCCATGGCCACATGAACGTCGCGGCACCGACCACGGCGCGTCACAGCGCCATCTACGAAGGAGTCGTGACGCATGCCCGCCGTCATCCGGTGGCGCACGCCTTCAATTACCGCCTGTTCCACGTGTACCTTGACCTGGATGAACTCGACACGGTGTTCGTCGGCACGCGCTGGTGGCGCAACGAATCTGCGGCCCCGGCCGCGTTTCGTCGGCGCGATTATCTGCCTGGGGAGTTGCCGCTCAGCGATCAGGTGCGGACGCTGGTTGCTGAACAGACCGGTCGTCGTCCGGATGGGGCCGTGCGGCTGCTGACGCACGTGCGGATGGTCGGCGTGTCGTTCAATCCGGTGTCGTTCTATTACTGTTTCGACGCTGACGGTGCGCTCGCCGCGATCGTGGCGGAGATCACCAATATCCCGTGGCTGGAGCGGCACTGTTATGTTCTGGACTGTCGCGGACGCGCAGTCGACGCACTGGAGTTCGATCTCACTAAGCAGTTTCATATCTCGCCCTTCATGGGCATGCAGCAGCGGTACCGCTGGCGTTTCACCGTGCCGGGCGATTCCCTGGCCGTGCACATGACCAGCATAGAAGACGGGCGCGACCTGTTCACCGCGTCGCTGGCGCATCGTCGGCGGGTGCTCACGCCGTCGCGTCTGGATGCGTTGCTCTGGCGATACCCGTTGATGCCGCTGCACGTGGTGGCCGGCATCTACGGCCAGGCGGCACGCTTGTGGTGGAAGGGGGTGCCGGTTTATGGGCATCCTGATTCCCGTCCGGAGGTCCGGAGGTCCGGAAGTCCGGAAGTCCTTTCGCCCATGGCCACCGCTCCGTTTGTTGGTTCCAGCGCTCGCCCCTCGTCAGCAGTCAGCACCCTTTCCCACGAGACTTCCGGACTTCCTGCTGATTTCCGAAACAGCCGGACCTCCGGACTTTTACACGGATCATCCCATGGACCATAACGCCTCATCCGCCACGGATCTCGCTCCGTTGTTTGCCGCGGCTAAAACCGCTGCGGCAAATGGCCAGGTGATGAAGTCACGTTCGGCTACGTTGGGGGAACGCATCGCGCGTAAGGCTGTCCTTGGCCGCATGCGCTCCTTCGGTCACGGCCGCCTGCTGATCGCGGAGGACGGCGCCGCCCATGCGCTCGGCACCGGCGGTCCTGAAGCCTACGTGCAAATCCACGATCCGGCGACGTGGCTGGCCATCGCGGGTGGTGGTACGGTCGGCGCTGGTGGCGCCTATATCGCCGGGCATTGGTCGTGTGCCGATCTGACGGCGCTGATCCGCGTGTTCCTGCGCAATCGGGCGGCGCTTGATGGGATGGAACGCGGCATGGCACGTATGGGCGCGGCGTTTTTCAAGACCCTGCATGCGCTGAATCGCAACACCCGTGATGGCAGCAAACGCAACATCAGTGCGCACTATGACCTGGGGAACGACTTCTACCGCCTGTGGCTCGACCCGACGATGATGTATTCGTCGGCGTTGTTCACTCGCGACGACATGACGTTGCATGAGGCGCAGATCGCCAAACTCGATCGGCTCTGTGATCAGCTCGAATTGACGGCAAATGACCATCTTTTGGAGATCGGCACCGGCTGGGGTGGTATGGCGATCCACGCGGCACAACGAACCGGTTGTCGCGTCACCACCACCACTATCTCGCGTCAACAGTACGACATGGCCCGTAAACGCGTGGCCGAGGCCGGGCTCGCAGATCGCGTCACCGTCTTGTTGCAGGACTACCGCGACCTGACCGGCACGTACGATAAGTTGGTGTCGGTCGAGATGATCGAGGCGGTTGGCCACCACTACTACGACACCTACTTCGCGACCATCACCCGCTTGCTGAAGCCCGAAGGGCTAGCGGTGATTCAGGCGATCACCATCACCGAGCAGCAGTACGCCACCGCTATCCGCGAAGTCGATTTCATCCAGCGTTACATTTTTCCAGGATCAAACATCCCGTCGCTCGGTGCCATCACCGCGTCGATCAGTCGCAGCGGCGATCTGAACCTGGTGGCGATGGACGACTTGGCGCCGCACTACGTGCGCACGCTCCAATGTTGGCGCGAGGCCTTCCGCGCTCATCTCGATGCGGTGCGTGCCCAAGGTTTCGACGAGCGCTTCATTCGCATGTGGGAGTTCTACCTCGCCTATTGCGAAGGCGGTTTCGCCGAACGTGCAATCGGTGTCGCGCATGTGCGTCTCGCGCGTGGTGGCTGGCGACATGGCTACCAACGTCGCCTTGATGGGGTGGCGTGATGCGATGTCAGTGCTCGATTCCCTGGGAGCGCGGCCGCCCCCGGCCGCTGTCTTCAGAATTCATCAACACCCAAAGACAGCGGCCGAGGGCGGC
>JANPLC010000213.1:0-16623 GCA_031426335.1 Planctomycetota bacterium | reverse complement strand
AGTCCGGGGTCCGGAAGTCGGATAGCAACTCTGGTGCGCAACCACCTGCGGATCCGAGGCCTTCGGACTTCCGGACCCCCCGGACTTCCGGACTTCCGGACCCCCGGACTTCCGGACTTCCGGACCCTCCCTATCTTCCCGCCCATGCCCGACGACGCCGTGCTGCGCACCGTGAAACTGTCCAAGGTCTATGCCGACTTCTGGGGCCGGCCGACGGTGGCGGCGTTGTCCGATCTCGACCTGGAGGTCCGCCCTGGGGAGTGTTTCGGCCTGCTCGGCCCGAACGGCTCGGGCAAGACTACCACCATCAAGTTGCTGCTGGGACTGATCCGCCCGACGCGCGGCGATGCATTCGTGTTCGGCCGCGATCCCGCCGACTTGGCGGTGAAACATCGCCTGGGTTACCTGCCGGAGGAGACCTACCTCTACAAGTTCCTCACCGCGGAGGAGACCCTCGGTTTCTTCGGTCGGCTGTTCCGTCTGCCGTCGGCGCTGATCCGCAAACGCTCTGACGAGTTGATCTCGTTGGTCGGCCTGGGCCATGCGCGGCGCCGACGGCTGGGCAGTTACAGCAAAGGTATGGCGCGCCGTTTGGGTCTGGCCCAGGCGCTGATCAACGATCCCGATCTGGTGGTGCTCGACGAGCCGACGTCCGGATTGGATCCGCTCGGCGCGGCCGAAGTGAAGGAACTGATCCAGCGTTTGAAGCAGGCGGGCAAAACCGTGCTGTTGTGTAGTCACCTGTTGGCTGACGTCGAAGACCTGTGCGATCGCATCGCCATCCTGCATCAAGGCAAACTGCAAGAATGTGGTCGCGTCGACGACCTGCTGCGCGACGACGATCGCATCATGGTCGAACTCAAACGCGGTGACGAAGCGGCGTTGGCCGCCGTGAAGGCCGCTGCCGGTGATTCGCTGATCACGGTATCGCCGCCGAAGGAACGCCTGGAGGCGCATTTCCGCAAGATCATCGCCAAGGCGGCGCAGAGTCCGGAGCAGAAACCATGATCGGGTCCGGAAGGCCGCACGGCCGGAACGATCGGCCATGATCGGTTGGTTCGCCAACACCCGCGCGCTCGCGCGGCTCACGCTCATCGACGCCATGCGTCAGCGGCTGTGGTTGCTCTTTCTCCTCGCCGTTGCGGTGCTGGTCGCCGTCTCCCCAGGCTTGTCTGCGGTCGACGAAAACGCCCGACTCAAGCTCGCGGTGGTTGCGATCACCGGCGCAATCGGCTTCGTCGTCGTGCTGCTCGCCATCCTGGTCGCTGCGATGGCGCTGCGGCGCGACCTCGATGCCAAGATCGGCTACCTGCTGTTTGCCAAGCCGCTGCGGATGTCGGCGTACCTCAGCGGCCGGTGGTTGGGCGTACAGATCGGACTGCTGGCCGGCATCGTCGCCTTGTCGCTGGTCGGGGCCGGAACCATCGCGTGGCAGTTCGGCTCGACCCCAGGCATGCGCGCGCTCAGCCATCCGGTGGCGTGGGAGCACGTTGGCTCCTTCGGTCAGCTGACCGCGATCGATGAACGGCGCACGCGCACGACGCTGAGCGGTGGCCCAGGCAACGGCGTGCGTTGGCGCTTCACCGGACTACCAGTGGACGCCATCGGCGCCGACGGCATGGAACTGCTGCTGAAGGTCGGCATCCGCAGCTACGATCCCGACAATCCCTTGTTCGACTGCCTGGGACAGGTGACCGCCTGGCCCGCCGGTGCCGGCACCGAGGTCGCACCACGCATCCTCAGCATTGATGCGGCCAGCCCCTACGGCCACACCCGTGACGGCATGCCGGTGGGCGCCGGCCAAGTGGTGTTGCGTGATCGCGACGACACGCGCAGCGATCTGGCGCAGGACTACCTGCGCCTGCGTGTGCCGCGCGAAGCCATCAGCGCCGACGGCGGTGTGGTCATCCAACTCACCCGCTTGGAGGCCCGTGCCGCGGTGGTCGCGCAGCGTGACAACGGCACGCTGCTGGCGATCCCAGGCGGCGGCTTCCTCACCAACCTGGTACGCGGAGGTCTGGTGCTGCTCGCCATCGCCGGCCTGCTGACTGCCTTCACCTTGGTGATCGCCGCGATCACCAATCTTGGTGTCGCCGCACTCGGCGGACTGACGTTGTTCTTCGCCGGCTCGGCCACCGCCGCCTTGCGCGAGGTCGCCGCCGCAAGCGACACCAGCACCCCGCTGCGCCGCGTCGTCAGTCTGGCGCTCGACGTGCTGCCAGACTTCGACCGCTTCACCGTCGCCGCGCGTCTGGCTGCCAGTGAAAGCGTCGGCTGGAGCATGGTGGCGCAGGCGTGGGGATATTACGGCATCTATACGGTGATCTTCCTGACGGTCGCGTGGGTGGCGATGCGACGGAGGGAATTATGAACGCTCGCACCGCCCTCATCGTCGGCGTGTCGTTGCTGATCGGTGCCCAGGTTCTGGCCTCGACGGTGCTCGCCCCGATGCGTGGCGCGATGACACCACACAAAGACGTCTACGCCGCGCTCGAACCCGGTGAGTTCGCCGGCACGCTGATGCTCGGCGGTTTCCGTGGCCTTGCCTGCGACCTATTGTGGATGCGCGCCAACACCGCCAAGGATCGCGGGCGCTACTACGAAAGTGTCGCACTGGGCAAGGCGATCGTGCAGATCCAGCCGCGCTTCGAGCAGATCTGGGAATACCTCGCCTGGGACATGGCCTACAACATCGCCGCCGAGGTCGAGGATCCCGCTGGCAAGTGGAGCTGGTTCCATGCCGGACTCGACGTGAATCTGAAAGGCATCGAACGCAATCCGCAGAGTGAACGCTTGGTGCGCCACTTGGCGTGGATGTTCCACCACAAGGGCGACACCTTCCGGGCCGAGATCGAACGCACCGATCTAACTGCGCTGATCAATCCGGTGTTCGTGCGCATCAACCGCGACCTACCGCCTGAGCGCCAGATTCCCTTGCTGCCGACCGGCGCCGGACTGAGCAACTTCCGCTACAGCGAGCTGTGCTACCGTGCGACGGTGCGCGTCGCTGAACAGAACGGCCTGCGCCTGCCGCCGTATGTGGGGCGCATGATCCCGATCGGCATCGAACGCGACGGCAACCACCAGCGCAATCGCGGTGAACATCTGCTCGCGTTGAAACGCTACCTCACGAGCCTGGAGGAATGGGACCGCGCGCTGGCGTGGAGCACCGCGCCGGAACAGACGCAGGACGACGCCTTCGACGCCGAGATGAATAGTGAGATCTGTGAGCACAACATCGGTCGCCTGGTGCGGAAGATCGAGTTGCTCAGTGAGCGTCTCGCCGGGGAACCCACGCAAGCAAAGCGCCTCGCCGCGGCGGTGAAGGATCGGCGCTGGGATGCCATCAACCGCGAGATCGAAGCGCCCGGCTGGAAGCCCACCGTCGCCGGTGGACGGATCCGTTGGCTCGACGAATGACAGCGTACGCCATCGGCAAGTTTGATGCGTTGCATCGCGGGCATTTTGCGTTGGTCGAACAAGCGGCCGCCTGCGACACGCCCTGCTTGCTCGGGTTCAGCGGCATGGCCGAAGAACTGGGCTGGCCGACGCGCAAACCGCTGATCGCCCCGACGGACCGCGCACGCGTGCTGGCCGCGTGGTCGCAGTCGCTGCGCACCACGGTTGATGAGCTTGAGCTATCGTTCGCCAGCGTTCGCAGCATGAGCCCTGGGGAATTCGTCAACCACCTGCGCACCTCCCAACACGCCAGCGCGTTGGTAGTGGGTGAGGACTTCCGCTTCGGCCGTGATCGCGGAGGCGATGCCACCGCGCTGCGCACGCTCGGGCAGGCTGCCGGTATGCGCGTGGAGATCGTACCGGCAGTCCTGCACCATGGTGAGATCGTGTCGTCCAGCAGCGTGCGTACGGCGCTGGACGTCGGTGACGTGGCGCTCGCCAGCGCCCTGCTCGGCCGACCACATCGCCTGATCGGCACCGTGGTGCGCGGCGATGGCCGCGGACGCAAACTCGGCATTCCCACCGCCAACGTCGGCGGCTGCACCAACCTGGAGCCAGCCAGCGGCGTGTACGCCGCGTGGGCCCACCTCGACGGGCAACGTGTGCCAGCTGCGCTCAACATCGGCCATGTGCCGACCGCCGGCGGCGACCGACCGCTCACCATCGAAGCGCACCTGATCGGCTGGAGCGGTGACTGTTACGGACGCACGCTCGGGCTCGACCTGATCACCCGATTACGCGGTGAACACCGCTTTGCCACGCTCGATGCCTTGGTGGCGCAGATCCGCGCCGACATCGCAACGGTGCCGGCGATGCTCGCCAGCACCTGACCTCACTGGGCTGCGGGAGCCTGTGGCAACGCCCAATCGTGATTGAACACGCGGAGGTAACTGCCAGCGACCAAGCCTTCGGGCAGTTTCTCGCAGTCGACGATCCAATGACGACCGGCGGCGCCGTAACAGCCGTAGGTCGCGCCTTCTTTGATGTTGTTGTTGAAGCCGACTTTCAGCGGCGTGCCACGCGGTTTTAGACGTTCGTCGACCACCTGGAGGTGCACCTGCTTGCCCCACGGATCGCCGCCGAGGCGGTCGCGGAAAGCGTCGCGATCGGCGCCGATGCAGACCATGGTGATCAAGCGGCCGTCGATCTTCTCGACCAGGGCGGGGATGCCGAGGCGGCGGATCTCGTCCTGATGTTTTGCGCGCTGACGTTCAGCGAGCGCCTTGATGGTGTCTTCGCCAATCCACAAACCGGTGCAGCGCGGGAGCGTCGTGGCGCTGCCACCGCTGCGATTGACCAGCAGTAGGTCGCCGACGGCGAGGTCCTTCAGCGCGATGTTCTGCTCGCCCTTCCACAGTTTGGTGCTGCCATCGATCGGCAGGATCGCCGATCCGGTGTCAGGCGGCACCACCCAGTCGTCGTCGTAGTTTTTCTCTTTGGGCAATTGCCAGGCGACGTGGACCTCGTTGCGATCAGCGCGCACCGCGATGACACGCGCGGTCAGGCGGCGTTGTTTCTGCACGGTGAACTCGTCGCGGATGAGCGAGGCGACGGTGAACGCGCCACCCGCATCCTGATGCAGCGCGAAACGGCAACGGGTACCGAGAGGGATGTCGGTAATCAAACCTTCAGCGCCGAGCGCCCACGCGGTCGCCCACGGCGGCAGCGTGAAAGACTCCGTTTTGTTCGTCAGTTCATCGCGGAAATGCCCGCTGCGCCCATCGGCGGCAAGCTCGACCAGATCACCCCAACGCTGGTGCGCGGATTCACCCGGCGGCAATTTCCCAGGTTGCAGACGGTACCACGGCAGGTGGTCGTTGCAGAAATCGGTGCGATACGGATAGGCACCTGGGTCGATCTCCGGACTCTCCCACACGTGGTCGTAGATGCCTTCGCCGAAGGGCATGTCCTCGACCTTCCAGTTGTCGCGCGCGAACACGCGCACGACTTCACCTGGGCGGAACCCTTCGAGCAGGTGATTGACGCTCACCGTCCAGCGGAAGCCGCCATGGCCGATACCGTTGGTGTCGACACGCTGCCAGGCGACCCAGCGGCCCCATTCGCGATCGACTGGTGGATTGTAGCTGCGCAGCTCCTGGTTGGCGACCACGGTGCCCGCGGTGCCGCGGCCACCCTTGGCCCACTCCTCGGGATTGATGTCGGCGAGTTTCATCGTCTCCATCAATTCCAAGGGCGAGGCCGCAAGTGGCGTGAGGATGAGGTTTTTCCCATCGATCGCTTCGATCCACGCGGGCAGGCCGCGGATCTTGAGGAACTCGAAGTGCGCCTTGCGCTGGATCTCGCACGCGCGGCGCCACGTATCGATCCCGATCCACAGTTCGCTGCACCGCTGTGCGGCGCCATCGCCGACACGGTTGATGACCACCTGATCGCCGACCACCGCATCCGCGAGTTTAGCGTCGCCGTCTCCTTTCCGGATGCGCGTATACTGGTCCGTCTTCAATTCGAGTCGCTTCGCAGGCGCTCGCTCCTGACCATCTTGTTCTGACAAGGTGAAGGTGCCCTTCTCCACGTCGACCGTTTCTAGTCGCCAGATCACACAATCGATCCCTCCGAACACACCTACATCATCATAAAAACCACCGAGGCGAGTCAGCGCACCCGTCTCGTCTGGGAGCAGGTACCATCGCCCGTGCGTACCCAGCGGGATATCACGCAGGTCACCGCTGACACCGATGCGACTGACCACGCCATTCGCTGGCAGGCGGAATGAACGCAGCACACCGGTGGCATCTTCGCGGAAGAAGCCCGTGCGGTGGATGACGTCGGCTTCGACCAATGAACCATCAATGGGTTTGGCGCTGTCCCAAGTCGGGAACGTGCGCGGCGCGTTGACGTACTTGGCCACGTCGTCGTTGATGTTCGCGGCGGAAAGCGAAGTCAGGTTCAAACCGCAAAGGGCGCAGAGGGCGCAGAGATGGAACAAGCCGCGACGTACCAACGTAGGTGTGCGGTCGCCACCCCGGCGGGGTGGCATGGAAATAGCCCGGCACTTCAGTGCCGGGTCAACTGACCAAAATTCGGAAAGTCCCGGAGGGACGGCTGAATCGTCGGCTCGCGGTTTCAGCCGTCCCTCCGGGACTTTCCTCTTCGACACACGGTTCCCGGCACTGAAGTGCCGGGCTATTTCCAGGCCGTCCCTCTGGGACGGCGACCACAACCACCGGTCAAAAATATGCCGCTCTCCCCGCTGCGTTTCGACCACGTCCTGCATTGTGCTCACGCCACGATCTCCGACACCGGGCCGACGCTGTCGACGAACTGCGGGGTCTCGACGCCCATCTTCTGCAGCATGGTGAGCTGGACGTTGCTCAGACGCGCGTTGTCGTCCTTCGGCTTACCGCACAGGCCCTGCCATTCCTCGTAGGTCAGGGTGTAGTCCTGCTTGAGGTGCGGGCGTGTGTAGTCGATGTGGCTTCCGTGTTTGAGGCCGAGCCCACGTCCACCGGCGAGCAGGATCGGCAGGTTGCTGTTGGCGTGGCTGTGGCCGTAGCTCATGCCACTGCCGCACAGCACCATGGTGCGGTCGAGCAGCGACTCGCCGTCCTCCTGGTGTTTCGCCAGTTGATCGAGGAAATACGCGAACTGCTGCATCAGGAAGGTGTCGGCCTTGGTCAGACGATCGAGAATCTCGGGCTGACCGTTGTGGTGCGACAGATTATGCCGCGATTGGGTGATGCCGATCTCCTTGATCGCGAGGCCGTTGCCCTCGGTGCCGCTCATGTAGGTCACGACGCGCGTCATGTCGGTGCGCAGCGCGAGCAGGATGAGGTCATACATCGTGCGGTAGTACTCGCCGGCGATGTCCTTCGACACATTGCGCTGGAACTTGGCGCCATCGACCTGCGGCTTGGGCACGTCGAGCCAGGCGTCCATGCGCTGTGCGCGCTGCTCAATGTCGCGCACCGAGGTCAGGTATTCATCGAGCTTGGTGCGGTCCTCGCTGCCAAGCGCCGTGCGCTGGGCCTTGGCATCGCTGAGCACGGTGTCGAGCACGCTGCGTTTGCGGTCGAGCCGTTGACGCTGGGCCGCGACGCCACCGGCTTCGACGCCGAACAGGCGATCGAACACTGTCTTGGGATTCTCCTCCGCCGGCAGCGGAATGCCGTCGTGGGAAAACGACAGGGTGTTGGTGTTGTTCGGCTGGCCGGTGCCGCCGCTGATCGACAATTCGAGCGAGGAGAAGCGCGTGTAGTTCTGCGTTACCTCAGCCATCAACTGGTCGCACGACACGGTGTTCTTGTAGGCGCGAGAACTGGACGAGTCGATCTTCGCGCCAGTGAGCCAGGTGTCGGCGCAGACGTGCGCCTGCCCCAAGCCATTCGGCTGGAACAACCCGCTGAACACCGTCACCGCATCGCGGTGTGGTTCGAGCGCCTTGAGCGCGGTGGAAAATTGGAAGTTCTTGCCGGATTCCTTGATCTGCCACGACATGCCGTTCACGCCGTTGGGAATGTAGACGAACACCGAGCGGCGCGGCTTGCCGCCTTTCACGCCCACCGGCTCGGCGGCGCCGAGCGGTATCATCGCATTGAGCAGCGGCAGCGCGATCGTCGCACCGATGCCACGCAGGACCGCGCGGCGGGACATCAGCCAATTGTGCGAACGGATGTTGCTCATGTCAGGACTCCGAGAGAAAATTTAGATCCGGTCACAACGCAAAAACACAACCACACCACCGCGTGCGAGCACGGTAACCGCAGAGTCGCAGAGGTAAGAGGAGGGCCGCAGAGACGAAACCACTTGGGACTTCCCGCTCTGCGGCCCTCTTCGTGCCTCTCCGTCTCTGCGGTTGGTTGTCCCTCTGCGGTCGGATTCATTGGCTCACCGCAGAAACCCGACCACGCCACCGCGCTTGAGCACGGTAACCGCAGAGTCGCAGAGGTGAGAGGAGGGCCGCAGAGACGAAACCACTTGGGACTTCCCGCTCTGCGGCCCTCTTCGTGCCTCTGCGTCTCTGCGGTTGGTTGTCCCTCTGCGGTCTTCATCGGGTCACCGGCGTTGGAAGAGGTCGCTGACGACCAGGTGTTCGACGAGATCGCCCAGGCGCCAGCCGTTCGCGGCGCAGGCGGCGGTGATGGCGTGCAGGTCCTGTTTGTCGGCGAAGGACATGCCGCGGCGCAGCGCATACGTCGCCAGGTGATCAGTCAGCGCAGCAGCGAACTGCGGCAGGTCGGCGACCAGGAGCTGCTTCAGCTCATCGTGATTTGCGAACTTCCGGCCGTCGATCAGTTCGCCGCTGGCGTCGATCTTCGGATCATCGCCGGAGCCTTCCTGGACCTTCTCCGCAGTGCGCCAACGCCCGATGGCGTCGTAGTGATCGAAGGCCAAACCCAGCGGATCGATCTTGGCGTGGCATGACGCACAGCGTTCATCAGAGCGGTGCGCTTCGAGTTTCGCACGCAGACCTTGCTTGGGCTGCTCCTTCTTGTCGGAGGCGATGGCCGGCACGTTGGCGGGCGGCGGGGGTGGCGGTTTACCGATGATCGCCTCCAGCACCCACACGCCGCGGTGTACCGGACGATGACGTGTGCCGTCGCTGGTCATGCTCAGGATCGCGCCCTGGGTCAGCAGGCCGCCGCGGTGGTCCTCTGGTTTCAACGCGACACGACGCATGACATCACCGCTGACACCACTGATGCCGTAGTGCAGCGCCAAGCGTTCGTTGAGCATGGTCCAGTCGCTGGCTAAAAAATCACGCACGCTGAGGTTGTTCTTCAGCACCTCGCGGAAGTAGCCGATGGATTCAGCGATCATGCTGCTCTGCAGGTGATCGTCGTAGTCGGGATAGAGTTTGCTGTCCGGCGCAAACATGCCGACCTGACGCAGGCGCAGCCACTGGCGCGGGAACGACTCGGCGAAGGCCGCGGCCTTGCCATCACTGAGCATGCGCCGGACTTCGCCGCGCAGCACGCTCTTATCGAGCAACTGGCCACTCGCCGCGAAGCGGGTGAGCTGCTCGTCCGGCATGGAACTCCACAGGAAGTACGACAGGCGCGAGGCTAGTTCCCAGGCGTCGAGCTGCTGACGCGCTTTTCCGGCAGCACCTTCGGCGAGGAAGAGGAAGCGCGGCGAGCACAATACCGCTTGAAGCGCTGTTTTTACCGAGGCCTCGAAGCTGTTGCCGAGTGCTTGATCTTTTTCTGCTAACTTCACCAAACGATCGATCTCAACGGAATCTACCGGACGCCGCCACGCACGCGTGGCGAAGCGGCTGATGATGTCGCGCGCATAGGCCGCGTCTTTCGCGGTGTCCGGCCCACGCACAAACAACTGCTGATGCGCCGGCGGCGGCCACGACACCTGCACCGGTCCTGCGAGATCCCAGAAGTCGGCGACCATCAGTGGCCACAGCGGTTTGCCGACCTCGTCGGTCAGCTTCATCTGCCACGGCAGGCGACGCTTCAGCGCAAAGAACGGCGAACCGTTGATCGGGCGCGAGCGACGATCCTCGGGACGCGGACCGGGCACGGCGTTGATCAGGCGGATCTGGTGCCGCCCGACCGGCAGGTGCGCGGTGAACTCGATGGTGGTCGGCTGATCGATCGGCGCCTCGACATCACCCTCGTAGAGCGCGCGGCTGATGCTCGCGGCGTAGACCAGCAGGCGCGGCGCACGGCCGCCCTCGGGACGCAGCGCGCTGAGTTTGACGCGGAAGCGGTATTCGCCCGCGACTTTCACCACGACATCGTTGCCCTCGCCCGGATGGCCGATGAAGGTGTTGTTCGGCACCACGTCGACGCGCGCCTGAGCGAGCACACCCTGCGCTGCAAGACTGTCGCGCAGGTTGTGCTGTAGACGCCGCAGGCCGTCGGCGTCGAACTTCTCGCGCAACAATTCCGGCTGCTTGTCGAGCGCGATGACTTCGCTGAGCGCCAGATCGGCGGCGGTCAGGTACTTTTCAATGTGCGCGGGCGAGAGCGTCAGCACCGAGCCGATGCGTTCGAAGCCATGCCACGCCGGATCCTCCGGCAGGCCGGTGGGATCAAACACATCGACGGTCACGCCGAGCAGATCGCGCACCGAGTTGCGATACTCCTCACGCGTCAACCGGCTGTAGGTCACCAGCGCGTGGTCATTGCGCTGCCGCGCACGATCGGCCTCGGTGAGCTGCCCGGTGATCCAGTCCGCGACCTTGGCGATGTCGGCCGCTGGCGGACGTGCCTCCTTTTTCGGTGGCATGTCGCCGGAATTGATGCGCTCCATCACCTCCATCCAGTGACCCGCCGTGGCCGGGCTGCCGAAGTCGATCGTGATGGTGTCGAGCCGCAGGTCGCCCTTTTGCTTCTTCTCGCCGTGGCACGCGGTGCAGTGCGTGGCGAGGAAGGGTTTGACCACTTGATCATAGGAGCCGCTCTCCGACGCGACGACCACCACAGGCGCTAGCAGCGCCAGACAGGGCAGGACGGCACGGACGCGGAAACGGGATGCAGTGGCCATGTGAGTGGGGTTCAACCTACGGTGCCGGGATGGCGTTCCATCCCCCGGGTGGGGGATGGAGTAGGCGGTGCTCTGAACAGCCTGCTATCGGGGGAACCCGGCGTTCTTAGTTTCTCCCTGGAAACAACACGCGGCACGCAGCGATGCTCCCTGCCGCGTACGTCACTACCACAACGGTTCGCGTTATTTGGGCGCGACGTTGATCGTATGGAAAAGTTCTCCGCTGATCGCTTCGCCTTCCGCGGTGGCGATCTTGTACTTGATCGCTTGCTGCATGACCTGCTTCAGATCGGCGATGGCGATGGTCACCGACTTCTTGTCGGCGGAGAGCGTCACCCCGGTGACCTCGGCTTTGTCGTGGCCGACTTCTTCCGGATTGCTGAGTTTATAATCCTTCGATCCGTAGTTGCCGGTGTAGCGGTAATTCCAGCGTTCCACCGCGTAGCTGTCCTTGTCGCCGGCGGTGCTCGCGTCGAGCGCGACCGGGAAGGTGATGGTCACGCCCTTGGCGGTGACGTTCAGTTTGTGCGGCAGAGTGACGGCCTTGCCGGTGTAGCGGATGCGGTGCAGCGCGCCTTCTTTACCGGCGTTGGTCTGCCAGCCGCGCATGCCGACCATATAGAGCTGGCCGTCAAGCTTGCTGAAACGCGCGCGCATCGCCGATGATTGGAAGTTGAGCGGGAAGCGCACCACGCCGCCCTGCGGCACGCCGTCGATTTCCTCGAACGGCATGACGAACAGCGAGGACTGGCCGTAGCTCATGTGCAGCAACGTGCCCTTGAGCGGACCCCATTTGTCGCTGGTGACCCACACTTGGCCGCCGCTCGAATTGTCGAGTGGACGCGGCAGCCAGCAGATCGGTGGATCGTAATTTTCGACCTTGGGCGAGCCCTGTGCGGTGCCCTTGAAGCCATAGAAGCCGCCCTGCTTGATCAGGTTCACGCGGCTGGCCGGCACCCAATTGCCTTCATTGTCGCTGTTGGTCAGCGGCATGCCGTCGCCGCCGCCGAGGCCGTTCGGTGCACGCAGGCCGCTGGCGACGATCGACAGTGTCGAGCCGTCCTTGCTGACCTTGAGCACGCAGCCCTGGTGCGCAGTGTCGGCGGTGCCGAGGTTCGCGCCTTTGTTGAAGATGAAGTTGCCCTCGCCGTCGGTTTCCAGGCCCAGGGTGAATTCGTGGTAGTGCTTCGCGACTTCACAGTCGCCGTTGAAGTTTTCGTAGAAGTCCGCCTCGCCATCTTTGTTGAGATCGTGCAGGCGGATCAGGCGATCGCGGTTGGTGATATACACCACGTCGTCGACGATCTTCAGGCCGAGAGTCTGGAACATGCCCGAGGCATAACGTTTCCAGGTCAGCTTGCTGAGATTGGCATCGCTCGGCGTGACGATCCACACGTCGCCGTCGATGGTCGACACCGCGATGCGGCCGTCTTTGAAAAAGTCCACGCCGGTCGTGCGCATGTAGCACTTCCAGGGGTTCTCATAGGGAATGGTGAGGGTGTCGACGACGTAGGCCTCGTCGCCCTTCGGCTTGCCGAGTTCGCCTTCGGTCACCACGGTTTCTGCCCAGCGTGGTTTGCCACCCTTGGTGCGTGAAGTCAGTTCCATCGGCTTGGCGATGGTTTTCACCGCTGCGGTGAACTTGGCGAGGTCGGCTTTGGGTCCGCGCCAGATGGCGACCTTGGCCAGGGCGGTCTTCGCCGGCAGAGCGAGCACCACTTTGCCGTCGGCGGCCGACAGCGTGCCGCCGCCGACCACGGCGATGGCGTTGGTGAACTCGCCGTCTTCGCTCACCGCGATTCCATCGGTGAGCGTCGCTGTGCCTTCATGCACCAGCAACGCGAGCGCGTCGTCGTTGCCGCTCAGGGTGAAGCTGCGCGTGATCGCGCCCTGTTCGAACGCGTCGAGCTCCAGCACGCCAGCCTTGCCGACGCTGTACGACAGGATCACCGACTGACCGTCGAGGTAGAGGCCGCGGTATTTGGCCCAGTCGGCGGACAGGTTGCCGCGCTTTTTGGGACGCGGATCGGTAAAGTCGTTGCTGCCCGGTTTGGCCCAGCCGATCGCGCCGACGCGCACGGCGGGTTCACCCTCCAGACCGACTTGGCCTTCCAGGCCGTCACGACCTGAGGGATGCGCCAAAGCGATGTCGGTGCCGGCGAAGCGCAGCGCCATGGATTCGGGATCGAAGCAGGCGTAGACGGATTTTTCTTCGTCGAGGCGCAGCGTGATGCCCTTCATCGCCTCATGGCCGTTACCCAGCATCACCGTGCCGGTGTAGTACGGGCCGTGGTCCATGGTGGCGAACTTGCCGGAGCCACCGCCGCCCTTGCGCTTGGCGAACGCGGCTTCGTCCCAGCTGATGGCCTTGAGCTTGGCCGGATCATGGAACAGCACTTCCTTTGGAATCACGCCGCCTTTGCCGTTGGGTTGTTTCCAGAACAGTTTGCAGCCCGCGCCGCCGCCGCCCTGTTGGTATTCCAGCACCAGTTCATGGCTGCCGACGGTCAGCTCGATGGTACCGCTCTTTTTCACCATGCCGTGTTCGCCGCCGTTATCGACCACCAGCTTGCCGTTGATCGAGAGGGCTGAGCCGTCATCGGACTCGGTGCTGAACTCGTAGCTGCCGGCCTGGTCGACCTTGATGATGCCGCTGAAACGCGCGCTGAAGGTTTCCGTCAGCTTGGTCTTGTAGAACTGGCCGGTGACCTCGGCGAAGTTCACCTGCTTTTCAACCCGCACGAGCGTCGGCTTCTTGCCGCTGAGCTTGCTCGGATACTCCGTGGTGCCGTCGAAGAACTCGGCGATCAGGCCATCCTTTTCCGCACCCGACATCAACGGGCAGGCGAGGGCTGCGAGGAGGGGGACGAGCAGGGCGCGGAAGGGACGCATGATGAACTCCAAGGGGAACGGTGAGCGACTGGGATGATACCGTGGGGCGGGGCGGGACGTTGAGCGGAATGTGTACAATTCCCCTGGAAGAAAGCGCTTCCCTACCGCCTGGTGTGACACGGAAGCGGGGCGAGGTGAGCGATCCTCGTCATAAAGCGGGTCGGGGCTTGGGATGCGCGGGTGCGGAGGCGGATGGGGACACGGGCCTGAGGCTCGTGGAACCATCCACACCGGCACGAAGACCGTTCCCTGGGATCGCCGAGTTGAACTCGGCAGAGCGGGACCACGAGCGATGTCCGTAGCAGCAAAGGCAAGACTGCCCCTGGCCGAGTACAACTCGGCGATCCCAGGGAACGGTCTTCGTTATCACGACGTCAGCGGCGGAGCTTATCTAACCATTGGCTCATGAGCGGCATCAACTCATCGCGCAGCACGAACGCCACCGCCGCCAAGACGATCAATCCGACCAAGACGATCACCCAGGTCCATGACGTGCGATCCGGCTCCGGCTCGCCCAGACCGGCGATGGCGGCGAGGTCGCGTTCTAGCGCATAGAGCGATTGGTAGCGGTCCTTCGGCGTCTTGGCCAAACATTTTTCCACCACGGCTTTCACGCGCGGATCCATGCGCGGATACTTCGGCGCGTCATTGCAGTGCATCGCCATGATGTCGTAGGCGTTGTTGGCTTCAAATGGCGGCTTACCTGCCACCATTTCAAAAAGAATGATACCGAGTGAATAAACGTCGCTTTTATTGGTCACGGTGCGGGTGTTGCGGCACTGCTCGGGGCTCATGTAGACCGGCGTTCCCATCACCTGACCGGTGTTGGTCAGCTTGAGTGAGTGGGGATTATGACCCTTGGCCAAACCGAAGTCGGCGACTTTGATGACCGAGCCCTTCTTGATGTCCGATACCGCCAACTTGAGCGTGCCGTTCTTGCCGATGCCGCGACCGACGAGCAGGTTCTCCGGCTTCATGTCGCGGTGCACGGTCCGCGATGCGCGGAGCCCTCGTACGGCCTGGACCAGCACCCACGCGGCGTCCTCGGCAGAGAGTTTGCCCTCCTTGTCCATGAGGTCACGGACGCTGCCGCCCTCCATGTATTCCAGCACCAAATAGGGATGGCGTTCATGGTTGCCGCGGTCGAGGAGCTTGACCACGTGTTGATGGCGGATCGAGCCCAGCACCTTGGCCTCGCGTTTGAAACGCGCGAGGTCGCTGGCGTTTTCCAGCACCTTGATCGCCACCTCGCCGTCGCCCTTATGTGGCTTGCAACGGTAGACCGAGCCGCAGCCGCCTTCACCGAGCTTCTTCAAAACGGTGTATTTGCCGTTGATCAGGTCGTTGGTCTTGAGCGTGAGTTTCAGCGTGGCGCGGGCCATGGGCAGGCATTATGGGTGCGGGCTGGGACTGCCAAGGACGGGACGCCGAGCACCTCTTGTTGCTGGCGATACAGGGAATTGGGCCGTCCCTGTTGCGGCTACTGCGGCTACTGCGGCTACTGCGGCATAGCGCCATTGACCGGCGAGTGGTCTGGCGAACCCTGCCGCGCGTGACCATCCCACCTACTACCGCCGGCATCGACGCTTGGCTCAACAGCGTTCCCAACCGCGAACGCACGGGCCAGTTTCGGGATATGCAGGTCGAGGGCGTTCGTCGCTTGGTGGCGTTGCTCCCGCCCGTCCCTGCGCCGTGCACGGTTGCCGGCACCAAGGGCAAGGGCAGCACCGTACGCCTGATCGAAAGCGCGTTAGTGGCTGCCGGTCAACTGACGGTCGCCTTCACCAGTCCGCATGTCGCGAGTGTCTTGGAACGTTGGCGCGTCGACGGCAAACCTGCTCATGCCGCAGCGGTGGCGTTGGCCTGTGAGCGTGTCGCGACGTTGGAGCAACAGCATCACCTCGCGCTGACCTACTTTGAGCGGACCTTCGCCATTGCCTGTCTGCTCGCGGGACAGCGACCAGGAACGCGCTTCATCGTTGAGGTCGGCCTCGGCGGCCGGCTCGACTGCGCCAATGCCCTCGACTGCGCGATTGCCGTGCTCACGCACTTGTCGCATGACCACCGTGATGTCCTCGGACCGACGCTGCACCATATCGCGCGTGAGAAGCTCGCGGTGTCGCGCGCGGATGCACCGCTGGTGATCGCGCCGCAGACCACCGTGGCCGCGTTGGCGTTGGCACGGTTGGTGCCGGCATTCCGTCAAGCACCGTCAGCGCCGCAACGATCACTGCGCATCAACCTGCGTCCGTTGGCAGCGACGGTGTGGGCTCAGCCACCAGCTCTGCCGTTCGAGTTGTCGTTCGTCGGCGATCATCAGCAAGACAACGCCGCGACGGCCGCTGCGGTGTTGGCGTTGTGGGCCCCAGAGGTCGACCGTGCGACCATGCGTCGTGGCTTTGCTGTGGCGTCACTCGCTGCTCGTTGCCAAATCCTTGAACATGCCGGCCGCACAGTGCTCATCGATGGCGCCCACAACCGCGAAAGCATCGCGGCGACGTTGGCGGTCGCTCGTCGTCGCCTACGCGCTGGTTGGCGTTTGATCATCGGCCTCGCCAGCGACAAGGAGATCGATGAGATCATGCAGGTGATCCCGTCCGGCATCCTGGTGACGCGTTGCGGCTATGATTCACCGCGTGCCCGACGCGCCGAACAGTGGCCACGCGCGGCGCAGGAGTGGCGTTGGTGCGACCACATCGGCGAGGCGCTGACGATTCAACCACCGCACGCCGACCTCTGCATCACTGGCAGCTTCTACCTCGCTGGCGAAGCCCTGACGCACCTCGGTCACGCCGGCGATCTCCCTGGGTA
>JANPLC010000212.1:0-8157 GCA_031426335.1 Planctomycetota bacterium | reverse complement strand
CCCGGCAATTCTTGGTTATCATTAAATGTCGGTGGGGAATTTGGGCCCAAACGTCTGCCCCCTTCCAACCCCGCGCACCTTTCGTACGCCTCGGACGCGAGCGCAGCGAGCTTCTACCGTTGATACGCCGGTAAAACGTGGCGATTCACCGACAAAACCAGCACCGCCATCGAGGTCGTGTAAACCTTGCCGTGGTCGTTTTCGTTGCCGCCGGGGGGCGCGTTCCAGCTGCCGTCCTGGTTCTGGTGCTCGACCAGCATTTTTTCCAGTCGTTCACCGTAGGATTCCCACTTTTCCGGCGCGGCGCGCGCCATGCCGACCGCGTCGTAGTAGGCACGGTAGAAGAACCAGTTGCCCTGCCAGCTGATCGGATCGCCTTGGATGCGACCCACGACGCGGGCGATCTCTGGCGCCTCCTGCTGGCCGCCGACCATCAGGCTGAGCAGCGCGAGGCCACGCAGCGCCGCGTGGTCCTGACCGCGGCTCTCGTAGCCGACCTTGCCGTCCTCGGTGGTCAGGCGTTTGGCGTAATCGACCGCGTCTTTGATGACCTCTTCTGGCACCGAGATACCAACCTGCTGGGTGGCGTGCAGGCTCATGAGCTGCCAGCCGGACAAACTGAGGTCGCTGCTGTTCTCGTTCGGTTGGTAACGCCAGCCACCGCGGTGCTGATCCGATTTTTTCACGCGCGCCGCATTGACTGTCACCGCGATGGCGCGTTCAAGGCTGGAACGCAGACGCTCTTCCAGGTCCTCATCGTGCGTCATGCCCAGCGCCTCGGCCAACATCAGCGCGGTGATACCATGACCGTACATGCGACTGCCATCTGACTGACCGAAGTAGCCGTTGGCATCCTGTTGCGACAAGACGAAGCGCAGACTGCGCTGCATCCACGCACTCTGCTCCGGATCGTCCGGCGTGGTGCCGGCGGCAAGGTGCGCCATCAACGCCATGCTGGAGAGTGCAGTCGGGGTGCGGTCGCCGACGCTGCCGGACGGTTTCTGTTCGGCTCGGATGAACTCCAAGGCGCGGCGGATGGCGCGGTCCTTGGGTTGTTCGGTGGTGAGGATCTTGATCACCTCGGCGTCAGTCAATTCTGCGGCAGACGCAGGGATTACGCTGACGATCAGCATGCCGGTGAGGAGCAGCAGCGTCCGGAAGTCCGGAAGTCCGGAAGTCCGGAAGTCTCGTGTCCATGCAGGCGCTTGCGAATTAGCCGAGAAAAAACAGGTAAAAGGACTTCCGGACTTTCGGACTTCCGGACCTCCGGACTTATGAATTTTCATTTTCCTTCTCCCAGCCGGCGCAGGTACGCTCTGATCGCTTCCTGATGTTCCTCGCTGAAGCGCTCGATGCTGACCGTACCGACATCGGTGCGTTGCTTTTCCTGCGCCCGCGCCCACTCCGCTTGATCGACGCCGGGAGGTGCACGACGCATGCCTGCCGCGCTGCCGGCTTCGCCGGTGCCTTTTGCTTTGCCCTGGTTCTCACCCTGGCCCGGCTGACCTTCACCCTTGCCCTGGCCTTTGCCCATGCTGCTGGCGAGGCGCGCCTGCTGCGCCGCTGCCGCCATGGCCTTCGAGGCGGCGTTCAAGGCGTTGCGTTGATCACCACCGGCCTGCATGGCAGCAAGTGCGTCGGCGGCAGCCTGTGATGCGGCGGATGGCGATTCGCCTTTGCCCTCGCCCTGGCCTTCACCTTTGCCCTCGCCTTTGCCTTCACCTTTACCTTCGCCCTTGGCCTGACCTTCACCAGGAGCCTTGCCTTCGCCGGCTGCGGCAGCAGCAGCTTCAGCGGCGGCAGCAGCTTCAGCAGCCGCAGCGGCGGCAGCAGCTTCAGCAGCATTGGCCGCCAGTTCCTGCGCCGCTTCGCTGGCGGCCTTGGTCGTCGCAGCTCCGAGCGCGGCAAGCGCCTCGGCCGCACGTTCGAGATTTTCACCGGCTTGCTCCGCCGTCTTGCCCTCCGCTGAGGGATTGGCCGAGGGCGAAGCATTTTTCAGCGCGTCGAGCGAATTGCTTTCCGCTTGCGCTAAATTGTCGACCGCCTCCGCCAAGTGTTCGGGGGTAGTTCCGCTCGCGGCGGCAGCTTCCAAGGCAGCAACCTGCGCATCGAGTGCGCGTTCCTGCGCGGCGACGGCTTCCTGCTGCGCGTTGGCCGCACTGGCCTGCGCCTGCGCGGACTGCTGCTGCGCATTTTGTTGGGCCTGCGCGTCACCGTTCGCCTGGCTAGCCTCGGCAGCAGCGGCTTCGGCCTTGGCCTGCGCCTTGTCAGCATTGGCCTGCGCCTTGTCGGCCTGTTCCTGCGCTTTGTCGGCGCTGTCCTGCGCCTGCTCAGCCTTGCGCTCGGCGGCGCTCTGCTTTTCTGCGCCTTCGGCCGGGGCCCCCTCCTGTTCCATGGCGGCGGCTTGTTGCAGCGCCGAGGCAAGTTCCTCGCGGTTCTCCGCCTGCTGTTCGAGCACCTGCGCCAAGCGTTCAGCCGCAGCGCGTTGATCGGCGGCAGCTTCAGCGGCCTGACGGCCGACCTCGGCAGCGGCCTGCGCGGTCGGATCACCACTCTGGGTCGCTTCGCGGAACTGTTCCGCCAACGGTTGGGCAATTTCTTGTTCGAGTTGATCCGCGGCGGCGAGCGCGCGCGCGACCAATTCAGCGGTAGAAGCCGCTGCTTCCGGAGCATCCGCTTGCTTGGCGTCCTGCGCCTGTGGTGGTTGCGGTTGCTGACCAGCCTGCGGTTGCTCACCGGCCTGCGGCTGCTGACCAGCCTGCGGTTGCTCGCCAGCTTTTGGCTGCTCACCGGCCTGTGGTTGTTCACCGGCTTTCGGTTGTTCACCAGCCTTTGGTTGCTGCGCCTGCGCGTCCTGCGGTTGTTGGCCTGCTTTCGGTTGCTCACCGGCCTGCGGCGCATTCGGTGCCGCTTGCGGATCGCTGGGCGCTTTCGGCTCCGCGGCCTGGGCGTCCGCCGGAGTTGCTGCCTCCGGTGCTTTGGCCAGCGCTTCATTGGCAAGATCAGAAATTTCCTTGGCCGCCTCCGGCGCATCCTCGCTAACTTTGGTCAAGGCCTTGGCCAGATCGCCGCTGGTCTTCTCTGCCGCCTTCTTCGCTTGTTCGGCGATCGCTGGCAATTGTTTCGCGAGTTTTTTCTCGGACTCAGCGAAGGCACGCCGAGCAGCGAGTTCTTCCGCCGCCAACGCGTTCTGTTCGCGCAACAGATCCTGAAGTTCCTTTGCCAAGTCGGCCTGTTGCTCGGCAGCCTTGGCCTGCTCCGCAGCCTTGGCCAACTCTTCGAGCTTGGCCATCGCGGCATCGCGTTCTTCCTTCTTGTCGGCGGCCTTGGCGAGTTGTTCCGCCAAGGCGTCGAGTTGCTTCGATTCCGCCGTGTCAGTTTCTTTCTTCTCCGCCTTGGCAATTTCTTGCTTCTTAGCGTCCTCGCCGCGCTGGTTAATCAGCGCAAAGGCGCGTTCAGCGAAGGCCTGCACCAGCGGCGCCGTCGGCGGCACGGGCGTGTCGACCACCACGCCGATATCAGCGGCCAAAGCGATGAAGGCTTTGGCTGACGGATCGCGGTTCTGGGTGAAACGACGTTCACCTTCCAGCGCCTCGGCGAGGCGTGCTTCATCCAGATCGATGACGGTGTTCTCTAACACGCGGCTGTCTTGCGACGATTGGCCCTGCGACGCTTGGCCCAGACGTTTCGCGCTGTCAGCGAGTTGCTCAGCGGTCAGGCGGTCAAGGCCGTCATGCCAGCCATCGTTGTGCTGAGCAAATTCGTTGAGCCGGTCGGCCAGTTCGTTGGGGCGGATGTCATCCGACCACTTGGCCAGCAGCTTATCGATCTGCTCGGCCTTATCGGCGTGCCGGCTCTGGCGTGCACGTCGCGTCAGTTGTTGCGTGGCACTGACCGCCAATTCCCAGCGACCACGCGCCATCTCGGGGTCATCCTTGCGCAGCGGTTCGAGCGCGCGCAGTTCCGCCACCAAGGGTGCCGCACGTTCACCAAGGACATGCATCTGGTGCGTACGCTCCCAGTTTTCGGTCTCATTGATGATCTGCGCCAGATGATCCGCTTGCTGATTAAGGCGGTCGGCGGCGGGATGCAGGTCCCCAGGAAGGTCCCGCGTATTCGCCAGCGCCTCGTCAACGCGCACGCTCAGCAGGTCGAGTCGACGCGCGGCATGCAACGCTGACGAACGCGACGCCAGCGTCGCGCCACTGCGACGGGCCTGATCAAGGTAAGCACGCCGCAGCGCGATGGCCTCATCACCGATGAAGGTGATCCAAGCGCGACCGGCACGGGTTTCGACCTGCCAACGCGCCTTGCGATCGCTCTGCGGCAGACGGTCAGAAACTTCACGCAGTGCACGCGCACGGTCCTTGATGCGGTTGATCGCTTGACGCAGGGCGCCGAGTTCGCCTGGGTCGACGCGTGAGCGCAGTTCGTGTTCGACCTGATTGTTGACCTGATTACGGGCATGAACGGCCACGCGGGCGAGAGCCTCACCACGACGATCAGCATCGGCCAAAGCCGTCAGGTCCCAGTTCGCCAGCGTCGGCAGCGCGGCGGCCAGAGCCTTGCCATCGTCGTCACGTTCACGCGCCGTGCGCGAGAGTTCGTCACTAGCGGCCAAGGTGCCGAGTTCAGCGATACGTTTGGGCACTTCCGCCATGAGCGTCAGCGCCGCACGCAGGCGTTCCTGCGCCGCCTTCACCTGCGAACTCGGCAGGCTCGCCATGGCGCGCACCAAGTCGGGATCACTGGCGACTTCGACTGGTTGACCATTGCCATCACGACAACGCAGATCGGCATCCCCGAGCACCTGCGGCGCTTTGCCTTTACGGGCAATGGCCAAGCCGATGCCGTTGTTGCCCTGGAGCTGAAAGAGATCGAGTTCGATCGCATGCCAACCTGCTGACAGTTTCAGCGTGCGCTTGAATTCCGTGTAGGAGTGGCTGGCGAACGCTTCGTTCGGCGTCGCCTCTTGCCCAGCGATCTTCGCCCGCACACCGTCGTTGCCGCCGATGGTGATGTCCCATTCGCCATCTTCTGGAATGCGGATTTCACCCTGCCAACGCACGCAGAAATCGTTGCGGCCCAGACCTGGGATTTCGCGATCCTTCCAGTTGGGATTGCCGATCTCTTGGAACTTCACTGGACTGTTGAAATCCTGGCCCTGACGGAACTGCGCCATCAGGCCGGCCTTCCACCCCGCGGCACCGCGCGACGGCAGGCAGCGCAGATCGCTCTCACGTACCTGACGCAGCGGCTGACCGGCCTGAGCAAACGACAGGCCGAGACCAGATTCACCAGTGCCCTGGAAGCATTCGACTTCGATCGGATGCCAGCCCGCTTCGAGCAGCATCTTGCCGCGGTATTCGGTGTAGGCCTGCGAGGTCCACGCATTGTCCGGGGTCAGCACGCGGCCAGCAACGCGCAGACGCACGCCATCGTCGGCACCGGCGGAGAATTCCCACTCGCCGCGCGTCGGGATATTGATCTCGCCACGATAACGCACGCAGAAATTGTCGCGACCCATTCCTGGGATATCACGGTTGCGCCACACCGGCAGGGCGACTTCGCGATATTTCGCCGGACCGCTAAAATCCTGTCCTTGACGGAACTCCGCGAGCAGTCCCGGACGCCAACCGTCAGAACCGCGCCAGCCGCGATCACCGCGCACAATCGGTGCGGCACGCTGGTAACGCGCATGAGCGGCTTCGGCGGAGGCCGCCAGACCACCGGCTTCGAGACGGGCAATGATGAGTGCCAGGTCATGGCGCAACGCCGACAAATCGGCGAGGGCCGCATCGCCCAGGTCACGGCCACGCCCAAGATCCTTGGCCTCGGCGCGGCCCTCAGCGCACGCGAATTCAAGCATCGCTCCGGCGCCGCGACTCCAGCCGCCGAATTCGCCGGCAAGATTCATCAACGGACGCGCGGTAACCACCGCGCCATCGCAGGCTTCTTCCACGAGGGCGCCGGAAACTTCACTCAACGCATCACGCCACACCTCGATGCGGTTGGCCATCAGTGCCAGTTCACCCTGACGCGCACCGGCGTCGTCCTGGCGCGCGATCTGGCCCCAGTTACGCACCAGCGTGCGCAGCGCATCGTACTGCGCATCGACCTGTGTCAGCGCCGCGCGCAGACGTTTTGCCTGGGCCGCACCGCGTGCATCAGCCGTGCTGGTGACCACCACTTTGACCGCATCGCTCAAGCTGCGCTGACCGCCAAGGTCAGTAGCGCGTACCGCCAGCGACAGTTCTTCGCCTTCCTTGACCTTGAGCGCACCCAGATCGAGCGGCACCGGCAGGCTGGCTTCCGTGCGCGTGCCTTCGGGCAGCGGCAACGGACGCACCTGACGCTCATTACCATCGACCAGCACCACGAGTTCTGCCGAACGCAGACCGAGGTCATCGCGCACTGCGGCAGCCATTAACAACGCTTCATCATTCCCAACCAAGCCACCATCGAGGCCCGCGGCGGTGAGCTGCGCCACCGGCGGAACATCGGGACGCACCGAAAGAATCCAACGCTGCGCCGGCTGAGCGATCAGTCCGCCATCGCCGATCAGCCGCAACCCATAGGCTACCGTCGCCGTGGGCTTGAGCACCACCGACAGCTTGCCATCGGCGAGCGTCGCCGCCTGTTCACCACCATCGAACACCAACGCGCCGCCAACGGCGGGCGCACCGTCGAGCTTGGCGGTGAGCGTGACGGTCGAACCGGCAAGGATTTCGGCGTCGCCGCCAGTGATGTCGCGCGGCGGCAGACCACTGTAGAGCGGCGGCGTGATGCGCAGCGCGAGGTCGCCGAGCACCGGCGGACGCGCGACGGTGACGCGGTAAGACGCGCTCTCGCCATCGCCAGCAGTGACGCGGTATTTCAGGGCGTTGGTGACCGCAGGCAGACGCGCGCTGTAACGGCCTTCGCCCTGACTGGTGAACTCCACCACTTCGTCGACGCCATCATCCCACGCCAAGGCCAGACGCGCCGTGCCGGGATCGGGTGACGTCGTGATGGTGACATCCAGCGACGCACCAAGTGCAAGGTGCTGATCGCCAGGCGTCACGCTGATGGTGATCTGCGCCGGACGCAGCAGCACCGGTATGGCGGCACGCGCCAAGTACGACGCCGCACCAGGGATGACACAGGCTGCTGCCATGGCGGCGAGCACCACGCCAGCGCGCTTCATCGCACGCTGCGCCGGTTGGCGATCGATCAGGGCGGGGACATCAAGATCGGCGACCTGCTGCGCGCCGAGCGCGACCGTGCGTTCGATCATCCACGCGCTGACACCAGGATCAGAACGACGAGCAAGTTCCACCGCCGAACTGAGTTGCTCATCGAGTTTGTCGTCGATGCGCGACTCGATGACGTGGGCAATCTCCGCCTCGCTCGGCTTGCGCAGGAACGGCAGCACCACCCGCGCCACCAGCACCGCGCCGGTCAGTCCGTAGACCGACAGGCTGAGTAACCAATGCACGCCGTGACCGGGCCGCAGCGTCGCGTCGATCAGCGCCACCGCTCCCAGTCCCCCCAGGTAAACGATCAGCGATTCGCCCAGCCCGCGCACCACGTGCACCTTGCGTTCGCCCAGGGCGAAGGCGGCCAGAGTACGGGAAATGATTGGAGGCAGGCCTGGGGTGTTCATCGCAGGGTCAACGGGGGGAAACCAGGGATGTGACCGAAGCGGAAGGGCCTAACGACAGATCCGTGTGCCGTTGGCGGACGACGTGCGCCGTGCGGTTCAAAGACGCGTCAAACCGTGTCCAAAAACGGCATTCCCGAGCCCCGCCAGGGGCGCCCCGAAGAAAGCCCGGGGTGAAAACCCCGGAACCGTAACCGGTCAACGAACAAGCCCCACAGGGGCGGCGGAATCAAGACACATCGATTTCATTATCGCCGAGCACCAACCATCCGCCGCCCTTCCAGGGCTTGGCATAAAACACAAACGCCACCCGGGGTTTCACCCTGCTCGTTACCCATAAGTCTACCAACCACGCGAAACCACGGGGAAAACCGCTGGGAGCGCGGCCGCCCTCGGCCGCATTCCTTTTCGTCGATGGACGTTGGAAGGCGAAGCGAGCTCTTGGGAATCGATGCGCGATATCACAGATATCGTCCATTTTCCAAGGTTCCGTGTGGAATGCGGCCGAGGGCGGC
>JANPLC010000211.1:0-3112 GCA_031426335.1 Planctomycetota bacterium | reverse complement strand
GTCGGAATTCAGACATCGGACATCGGACATCGGACATCGGACATAAAGTCATGATACCGACTCCACCATCGCCAACACCGTCGGCCGCTTGGCCAGCAGCGCCTCCATCTCATCGGGATAGAGGTTGAGCGGCACCAGCATCGGATGTTCGCGCACCTGCGCCTCCGTCACGCTGCGGCCACCTTCGAGCAGCAGATGTGCGAGGTCATCGGCGAGGTTGGTCATCATCGCGGTCTGTGCCGCGGTGGTCGACTTCAGCGGATGATGATGCGTGCGGATGGTTTCGCCGAGGCGTGCCGGCAACGACCAGCCGTTGACCAGGGTGGCGCCGACCTCGGCGTGGCGTGCGTCGATCAGCGCGATAGCGGCCTCAGCAGCGAACGGGAGCTTGGCGGCGTTGTGCAGATCGACCAGTTCCTGCAACAACACCGGACGACCGACGTCGTGCAGCAGGCCGCAGAGGAAACCTTCTTCGACATTCCAACGGCGTGAGCGGGCGATCTCCTGGGCGAAGGCACCGGCGGCGAGCGAGTGACGGAACAATTGTTTGACCGTCGCCTCATGGCCGGGCACGGCGAAGACCTTGCTCTGACAGGAAATCACCAACGCGATCTCGCGCACTTTTTTCATGCCCATGCGGCTGATCACCTGATCGAGCGACACCAGCGGGAACTTC
This sequence comes from Planctomycetota bacterium, assembly GCA_031426335.1. Classification (GTDB taxonomy): domain Bacteria; phylum Planctomycetota; class UBA11346; order UBA11346; family UBA11346; genus BOG-1363. The sequence goes on along the minus strand of JANPLC010000211.1, from coordinate 2,436 downwards.
GGCGCGTAGAACGGTGAATTGGCCAAGCGCATCAGGTGGCCAGCCATGGCCTGGTCGCGTTGCACGATGGCGGCGAGTTTGCGCGTGTCGGCGTTGGGATCGTTCGACAGTTGCACGACTTGGCTGGCGACCTCGGGCAACACCGGCAGTTCGAGTTTGCCCTCGGCGATGCGGCGTTCGAGCTGCTCGTGGATGGCGGTCGACAGTCGGGCGGTGGGCGGAGTCGCTGGCGTCGTCGCAGGCGGCGGGTTCGGCATGGTGGGGCGTGGTCCTGGGATCCACGGATGGATACGTCAGGAACTGCTGAAGCGCAAATCCTTCCTCGTTACGTTTGGCGTTATCGCTCCGCTCGGCTGGTTTTGGCGCCGGGTTCAGGCGGCGGGCGGACAGAAGCGGGTGATCATCTCCTGCAGGTCGGCGGTACGCACCGGCTTGGACAGGAAGGCATCCATGCCGGCGGCGCGGCAAGCGTCCTGATCCTCGCTGAAGGCATTGGCGGTCAGGGCGATGATCGGCACGTGTCGCCCCGCCGTTTCGCCAGCGCGGATCTGGCGACTGGCCTCCAGGCCATCCATCACCGGCATCTGCATGTCCATGAACACCAGGGCGAAATCCCCGGCGCGGCAACGCTCCACTGCGGCCGCGCCATCGGTGACGGTGTCGACCGCGCAACCGCAGCGCGTGAGCATAGCCACGGCGATGCGCTGATTGATCAGGTTGTCCTCGGCCAGCAAGACGCGCAGGACAGCCGGTTTCGGCGCTGCGCTGGGTTGCACGCTGGCGGGCGTACTGGGCGTCAAGTCGACCGGCATGGGTGTAGCGCGACGCGGAGCGTCACGGGTGACCTGCATGGCCACGGTGATGATGAAGGCGCTGCCGTGGCCTGGGGTGCTCTCACAGCGGATGGTGCCGCCCCACAAGCCGATGATCTGATGCACGATCGCTAGTCCCAATCCGGTGCCGCCAAAACGCCGCGTGGTCGAGGCATCCGCCTGCATGAACGGCGTGAACAGGGTGGCTTGGGCCTGCGCATCCAGGCCAATACCGGTATCGCGGCAGGTGATCTCGAGTAGTGGGCGTTCGGCGGTCCCGCCGACTACGCGCACGGTGAGCGCGACGCTGCCGTGGTCGGTGAACTTGAGCGCGTTCGACAGCAGGTTGAGTAGCACCTGCCGCAGCCGCACTGGATCCCCGATTACCGCGGCGGGCACCGCCGGATCGATGGTGGCGGTGAGCGTGAGTTTTTTCTCCTGTGCCAGCGGTGCGAGCAACGCCACGACTTGGCGCGCTTCCTCAGCTAGGTCGAGCGGCAGGCGTTCCAGCACCAGCTTGCCCGATTCGATCTTCGAGAAATCGAGGATGTCGTTGATGATCGCCAGCAAGGTGCGGCCACACTGATCGACCAGGCTCAAATGTTTGCGCGCCTCGTCATCGAGCGGACGTACGAGCGCCAACTCCACCGCGCCCAGGATGCCATTCATTGGCGTGCGGATCTCGTGGCTCATGGTGGCGAGGAAACGCGCCTTGGCGCGCGACGCTTCGCGCGCCCGTTCGGCGTGTGTCAGGGCCACGCCGACCAGGGTGATGCTGAGCCCGATGAGCGTCGACAGCAGGAGCCCGGCATTGAGCACCAACGCCGGGAGCGAACTGACCTGTTTCGCCACCGTGGATGGTGTTGGTAGCGCGTTGATGGTCAGCGGCAGACGCAACAGATCGACCACGTGGCCCTTCAGGTTGGCGGGAATGGCAACTGCATCGCCTCCCAGGGAATCGAACTTCACCTGACCATCTTCCTGGATGAGCAGACGGTAATCGTCATCCCACGCATGGGTGGTATTTTGCAGGTAGCGCATGAAGTCATGCAGGCGGAATACCGCGACGATGAAGCCATCGCTCTGCCCATCGTAGATGATCGGCATGTACATCACGAAGCCGAGCCCGCCCTGTTTGAGCGTCACGAGCGAAGTGAATCGCCCTTCATGGGTGGCGACGGCATTCTCCAGGGTTGCCCGCCGTACCGGTTCATCCGACAGGCGCATACCGAGCGCGGCTTCGTTGCCAGTCAGTGGTTCGATCCAGCGGATGACGGTGTCGCGATCGATCCACTCCAGCGCCTGGAGGCAGCCATAGTCGGCATTGAATTGGCGCGCATTTTTGCGCCACAGGTCCTCAGGGATGCCCTTAGCGTCTTCCCAACGCACGGCCATGCGTTGGATGGATTTTTGCAGATCGGTAAGGCGAGCGACCAAGTGGCCGCCAATGTTACGCGCAGCCTCATCCGCAGAGCGGTTGATGCGCTGGTCCTGGTCGCGCAGCAACGATGCCCAGGTGAAGAAGGTGATGGTGACTCCCAGGGCAGTGATGCCGAGCGCCGGTACCACGCGCGATGGCTGATGGGGGACCTGCCCGCTGAACAACAGATCCAGGCCATCATCG
>JANPLC010000210.1:0-5980 GCA_031426335.1 Planctomycetota bacterium | reverse complement strand
CCGCACGCCGCACGCCGCACCCGCTCACGGTTTGTAGTACCCCGACCCAAACGTCAGCTTACCCGTATCGTCATTCAGTACGCAGCGCTGATCGCTGATGTCCTTGCCCGTCCAGGTGCCGTTGTCATAGCACAGGCGCAGACCAATCTGCACCTGCATCGGCGCGGCGATATTGCTGTGGTCGAGCAGGCATTTGCGGTGCACGCCACCCCACAGGTCGCAGAACGTTTTGCGCCCGACCTTCACCAGTTCCAGGTTACGCGTCCAGCCGTGGTCGAACAGGCCTTGGCGCAGTCGTGCGGCAAGACGTGGATCGAGCACGGTTTTGCGCCAATCAAGATCGGCCGGGCGACGGGCGAGGTACCAGCGCAGCAGCACGTCGATCTGCGCCTCGTCGAGGCCACCGAAATAGGCGACGTCGTTGTCGATGACCTCCAGCCACGGACGATGCAACTCTTCGGCCCAGGCGACCAATGAGCGGTCTCCTGGAGGTTTGCCAAGTTTAGGATCGGCGGCGACGAAGGTCAGCGCACCAGACGCCACACCTTCGGTTTGGATGATCTGACTGCTGGCAAAAAGCTCCGGCAGATTGACGTCGACCCGCGTGCCTTCACGGATGCGTTCGAGCTGCGGTTGTGAGCCTTCAACTTGCAGCCAGCCGGTGGAGAGGCCCTGCATCTCAATGAAGTGCAGCGCGTCGTGCGTGCTCATATGCGTCAGGCCGACCACGCGTGACGCGGTGCGAGCGTGAGCAGGATAGCCAAGGGTGGTCATCGACCAGTTGAGCAGTGCCATGCGGGTCCGGCGGTGGTTCAGCGGCAGCCTAGATGGGGCCCGTCATCCCACAACCGGTCCTCGGACATCCTGGGGCAGGTGTTGGAGGCTGCGCTGGTCGTGCTGACCAGGAGCAGCGGTTGCCGTGCTGGCGGCGAACGCCTTACTGCGGGCGATGGCCAACGTCGCGCCCCGCCACCTCTACCTGCATGTGCCCTACTGCGCGGCGAAGTGCCCGTACTGCGACTTCAACTCCATCGCTGGTCGGGATGCGGAACACGCGGCCTATGTCGATGCGCTCATCACTGAGGTACGGCGACTACCACGTGGACCGTACGACACGGTGTTCATCGGCGGCGGCACGCCGACGCTCTTGGGGGCGGCCTTGTTGGCGCGCTTGCTCGCTGGCGTACGGGACCACCTGCTGTTGGCCGACGGCTACGAGTGGACTTGTGAGGCCAACCCCGGGTCGTCCGACGCGGAGCGCTTCGCCGTCCTCGCCGAACACGGGGTCAATCGCCTGTCACTCGGGGTGCAGTCGACTCACAACCATCACCTCAAGTTCCTCGGACGGGTGCACGATGCGAGCGAGGCGGATCGCGCCATCGAACTAGCGCGGCGCGCGGTGCCGCGGGTGTCGGCCGATCTCATCATGGGCTTGCCTGGGCAGACCGACGCGGAACTGCGGCAGGATCTGACGCTTTACCGGCGGCATGACCTGAGCCACGCCTCAGTTTACCACCTGACCTACGAACCCGGCACCGAGTTCCACGCCCGCCGTGGGCGGGGTGAGCTGCGTGACATCGCCCCAGAGGACAGCCGCCGCCAATTCGAGCTGTTGTGGGACGCCTTCACTGACCTGGGGCTGGTGGCCTACGAGACCAGCAACTTCGCGCGTGCTGGCCAGGAGTCGCGCCATAACTTGGCGTATTGGCAGCAGCGCGACTACCACGCCGCCGGAGCAGGCGCGGTCAGCACCGTTGCCGGTATGCGCGTGACGCGCGAGAAACATCCGGCGGCTTACATCTCGGCGATCACCAGCGGTGGCGACGTAGCTTGGCGGCAGGAGGCGATTTCGGCGGAGGAACGTCTGCGTGAGACCTGGATGCTCGGCTTGCGTCTGACGCGTGGCGTGCCGTTGGCGGAGATCCTGGCGCAGGCTGATCCGCTCAGCCGTTGGCGTTCGCGTGTCGATGCGCTCATCACCGAGGGGCTCATTGAGGAAGTCGCCGGCCACCTGCGCCTGACCCGCGCCGGCCGGCCGGTGCAGGATACGGTGACGGTCTACCTGATGCCGTGATGGCGATGTCGCTTGGCTCCCGAAGCGAAGCCACGCAGCGCGGGCGCAGCTCGCTCGCAGCTCGCTCGCAACGCGAAGCCTGTAGCTCCGTTCAGCGTTCGCGCGGCAACGGATCGCGGAAGTCACCGATACGCGACGTACATCCGCGCATCACCGCCATGGCGGTGTTTTCGTCGGTCAGGCCGAGCGCGAGGTGGACCCACACGTAGTACATGGCGAAGGCCAACGACGGAATGCGGCGCATCGCCTGCCATTCTGGGCCCATGCCGCTGACGTCGGCCTCCATCGCGGTGATGGTGGCGATCAATTCTTCCAATTCGGCGCGTTCGGGCGCCGCGCCGCGATTCCCGAGGGCCACGACGATGGCGGTCTGCAGCAGGGAATCTCCGGGCGCGGTGAAGGTTCCGCCGCCACCCAGTTCCAGCACGCTGGCACTGCCGCTGGTGGCGAAGGCGGTGATGATCTCATCGACCCACGCGTCGGCGTGGGCGGGCACATCGACGTTGACCGGCAGGGGCTGATCGTCGCTATTGTCGCCGCGGCATTCTTGCCAGCAGGCGAGCGCCACGGCTTGGCCTTCGGCACGTTCGATCACCCCGGCGCGAATGTGGGCGGCAAGGTAGAATAGCAGAAAGAGCTGCGCTTCGCTTACCACTTCACGGAGATCGCCGGGCAGGTCGTTGCGCAGCGCATGGGCGAGGTCGTCGATCTCTTCCAGTTCGTCGACTTCGCGTTCTGGGGCGATTTCGCGCTCTGATGCACCATCGAGTTCCGCCAAGCCGCGCGTCAGCCGGCAGGAACTCACCGCTTGGCGCTGCATGAAGCTCAGCCAGCGCTGCTGATCCGGTTCGTCTTCCAGACCTTCGCCGGCCGCGGCCAACGCCGCGACTTCGAGGTGGTTGAGCACTTCACCGAGCCAATCGGCGGAACAGGATGGGAGTGGCATGTGCATGCGGGTGGCTGGCTGGAATCCACCTTCAGGGGTGGATAAGGAGTTCCAAGCAATTCCCAGGTCGAGAGCGGCCTGTGCCGCGGAAAGCAGCGCAGGCGTGCTGGTGAGAATAGCGTTCGGCTATTCTGCTGCCGAGCGCACCATCACGTCCCAGGTACGTGTACAGGTGATCGCACTGGGGCCGATCAAACTGGCAAGACTCGGATCGGCCAAACGTACCTGGCTACGTACCAACGCGCCGTCACCGGCTTGGCTTGGCAGTACCTGGACCATCTCGGGTCGACCGAGCAGCGTGCCTGACCATTCCTGCAGATCGCTCACGAGGTCGTGGGCGATGATGTCGCAGTCCGCAGGATGCAGCAGGATGAAGCTGTTGTCCGCCAAGCGGCGGATGAGAAACACTTGCATCGGCCCCGACAACAGCGGCAGGTGCAGCATGACTTCGTCATTGAGGATGCGCAGCCCACGCAGGCTGTAGACCGTGAGCGGCTCGGCTTTGTTCTTCACCTTGAGTGGCGGCAACGCCACGCCATGGGCGGCACCACCGAGGGCCTGCCAAGTAGCCAGGCTGATCAGCACGTGTCCGCGGCCAGCGTTGGCCTCCAGACGCTGTGCGGCGTTGACGGTGTCGCCCAGCACGGTGTATTCCGTGCGTTCCTGCGTGCCGATGTCACCGGCCACCACCGCGCCGGTGTTGAGGCCGATGCCCATGGACAGCACCGGTTGGCTATCGCGCCGTTGCGCGCTGTTGAATCCGACCAGCGCATTCTGCATCGCCAATCCGGCATTGGCGGCATTGGCGGCGGAATCCCCTTTATCGATGGGAACACCCCACACCGCCATGATCGCATCGCCCATGAACTTGTCGACCGATCCGGAGTTGTTGAGGATGCACGGCACCATGCGATTGAAGTACGCGTTCATCAGCGCAACGACTTGTTCTGGAGCGAGGCGCTCGGACATGCGCGTGAAACCGATGACGTCGCTGAAGAGGATGGTCGCACGGTAGGTGCCACCACGCGTATCCAGGCCGGTCATGATCTGATCGGCCATCGCGCCAGGCAGGTAGCGCATCAAGTTGTTGCGCCGGGTGGTCTCCAATTTCACGTCGCGCAGCAACTGCACGTTGCGCATCGCGAAGGCGGCCTGTTGGCAGACCGCGACCGCCAGTTCCAAGTCTTCACGGGTGAAGGCGCGTTTGCTGTCCGGTGTGTCGATCTGCACCAGGCCGAGAATTTCTTCGCCCACCAGGAGCGGGATGGTCATCGCGCTACGGATCTTCAACGAGACGATCGACATGCCCTGGTCGAAGTCACCGCTGTTCTGGTCGTTGAACAGGAAGGCCGATTTGGATTCGAGCGCCTTGCGGCAGATGGTGGTAGATACCGAGAGGTTTTCCGTCACGCCCTTGCGATTGCGCATGGCCATCGCTTTGAGCTTGCCGACTTCGTTGCCGATCATCAAGAAGCCGCGATCGGCCTGCGGGAAGACCTCCAGCAACGTGTCGATGATCTTGGTGCTGACGAGCTCCTCGCTGGTGATGTTCACCAGTGCTTTCGAAACCTGGATGATGGCGTTGAGGCGCTGGGCCAAGGTCTTGGCATCCACCCCGGTGGAGCGCACCTCCGACACTGACATCACGATACTCTGGCTCAAGTCTGCTTCGCGTTCTTTGAAGCCGAAGATCGAACTGGAGTGCGCGTCGCTCGGGATCTTGTGCATCTGCACACGGATGCGCGTCTCGCCGAGGCGCACCACGTCGCCATCTTTGGCCGCGTGCGGTCCTGGGATGCGTTGGTCGTTGACGTAGGTGCCGTTGGACGAGCCGTTGTCCGCCACCACCAGGGCCGCGCCATCCCACTGGAAGCGCACGTGCTGACGGCTGGCGTTGGGGTCCGGAACTTCGAGCGAACAATCGGGACTACGCCCACCGATGAGGTTCTTGTTCACCGGGACAACTTCGCCCGCACGAGCACCGGTCAAGAACACCAGTTCGTACATGTCGCCAACGTTAGTCGTGGCCGCAGGGAGGGGCAACCCCCGGTCTCAAAGGTCCGGGGTCCGGAGTCGGGGTCTTGTCGCACGACGTGCATTGACCATACGCGGCCAGATCGGGCAGGCCTGTTCGACAGAATCGTTCGCACACGAGGACTCCGGACTCCGGACCCCGCTTATTTGGCGTTGATCATCCACATGGCGAACGACGCCGCGGCGAAGATCCAGCCCAGGCCCATCAGCACCAAGAGCGCGGTGATCTGCTGCGACTTCGCGGCGATGACCTTCTCCAGCGTAGCGATGCGTTCCTTTTCAGCCGTGATCACGTTCATGATCTGGCTGCGGGACGACGGGATTGCGCCGTCCTTGTGCGCCACGTCGATGCGCAGCAGGTCGAAGTCCTTGATCACCTCGTCCGGAGTCTGGTAACGATCGATCGGCTGTTTCGCCGTCATCTTCCCGAGGATGCGCTTGAGGTCCTTGGGCAGGTCCTTGCGCAGCTCGTCGAGTTTCGGCGGCTCGGTTTCGATGTGGTCACGCATCACCTTGCTGCACGACCCTTGGAACAGGGTCTTGCCGGTGAGCATGTGGAAGAGCGATGCGCCGAGCGAGTAGATGTCCGAACGCACGTCCAAATTGCGCTCGCCACGGGCTTGTTCCGGACTGATGTAATCCGGCGTGCCGATGGTGGTGCCTTCCTGCATCAACTCGGCGTCCCACACCGACTGGATGAAGCCAAAGTCGCCCAGCTTCACGGTGCCGTCTTTGGTCACCATGATGTTGGCCGGCTTGATGTCGCGGTGCACGATGTTGTGGTTGGCGAGGTACTTCAGCGCCTGGCACACCTGCATGCAGATGTCGATGACTTTCTCGACCGGCAATGCGCCTTCGTGGCGGATGAGGTCTTCACCCGTGACGCCGTCGATGAACTCCATCGAGAAGTAGTACTTCCCCTGGTA
>JANPLC010000209.1:0-6890 GCA_031426335.1 Planctomycetota bacterium | reverse complement strand
CGTCACCGCCGTGCCACCGCGCGAAAGATCACATACCCGATCGCTCCGAACAACAACGCGATCACCGGCACCACGATCAAGCTGCCAAGAAACCAGTCGCCGATGAAGGTCCACATCAGCTGGTTGATGCCAGCAACGGTGGTGCCCTTGGCCTGGAATTCAGCGAAGATCGCGTGGTAACTGTCCCACAGCGGCGCGCCGGTGCGCATCCACACGCCGAGCGACGAACTGATGGCGCCCCACACGAACAGCAGGGGGCCGAAGCTGAGGTTGGAGCAGAGCATCACCAATGGGATGTTGAGCCCTAGGCGCCACGACAGAAACGCCGCTGCGGCGAATTGGAGTCCAGGGATCGGCGCGACGCCGATGGCGGCGCCCAGCGCACAAGCGAATGCCGCGGGCCACGGTTCCAGGCCGCTGGTGAGGATCGCATGCAGACGTTGTTTCAGCGTCAGCTTCGGCCGCTCCACCAGGATGCGGTGCCCCTTCGGCCACAGGCGACGCGTCACCAGGCGGGCGAAGGTGCAGGCGGTGCGCCAGTTGTCCTTGGCCTTGTGGAAATGGCTGACGCGATCGGGCGGGTACTCTACCGCGACGCTGAGCGGCTGTACCAGCAGGCCGGCCCATACGCCGCGCACCAGCACCTCGACCTCGTAGGAATATCGTCGGGCATTGCCGGCAAGGTGGCTGGTGGCGGGCAAAGGATAAACGCGCAAGCCGCTCTGACTGTCGCCGACCCACGCGCCGCAGGCGATCCACGACCACAGGTTTGACCACCAGCGCCCGAAACGACTGACGAACGGAGCATGAGCCATCCGTCGTTCGCCGACGTAGATGGTGGTGAGATCGTCAGCGGCAGCAGCCAGACGCGCAGCCTCGGCGATCGGATGCTGCCCGTCAGCGTCACACGTCAGCGCCTGACGGAAGCCGGCGGCGGCGGCGTGCGTGAAGGCGGTGCGCAGCGCCACGCCTTTGCCCTGGTTGACCGCGTGCAGCAGGACCTCGCCACCCGCTGCCCGTGCCGCGTCACCGCTGCCGTCACTCGACCCGTCATCGACCACCAGCACGTGGGCGCCGAGCGCCTTCAGGCCGGCCACCACCGCGCCGACGGTCGCCACATGGTTGAAAACTGGCACCACTGCGACCATGTCGGGAGGCCACGGTCCAGAGGTCCGGTGGTCCGGGGGTCCGGAAGTCGGAGAATCGACTTCGCACACAGGACTTCCGGACCTCCGGACCTCCGGACTTCCGGACGGGTCTTGGTTATTCACGCGCCGGACCCTAGCGGTCGCTCCAGGGGTATCCAGACAGCCAACCTTCAGCGCCGACGACAAACGCCAGGGTCATCACTTGTCGGGATCGTCCGGCGGGCTAAACCATCACGGATCAGAGTCACCGGGTGGACGGAACCCCCGGATCGACGATCAGCCATCGAGGACCTGCATGTCAGCCGAGCTCATCGCCAAGGTCAACGCCGCCATCGCCAAGGAATTCGAGATCGAACCTGAGCGCATGGTGCCGGAAGCGGATCTGATGAAGGACTTGGAACTCGACAGCCTCGACAGCGTCGACCTGATCGCCGCGATGGAAAAGAACTTCAAGGTCAAGTGCCCGGAGCAGGAGGCGCGCAAACTGCGCACGCTGGGCGAGATCCACGTTTTTGTCGAACGCTTGGTCGCAGAACGTGCGGCGACGGTACCAGCGGGCTGACGCCCCTCAGAACCACACGCGGATGCCGCCGGTGGGTCCGTCCAAGGTGACGGACCCGATCCACGTCGCCTGCCAGCCGCCGTAGAGTTCGTAGCGGTTCCAGATCACCCCGAGAGTCGCACGTCCGCCACCCAGGAACGAGTAGTCGTCGAACTCGTCGTCGCGGATGAAACCGCCCCACACATCTGCGCTCACCACCACGGGACGAAGGGGAAAGATTTCCGTTCCCAATTTGAGGTACCAGCCGTTTTCGTTGCCGTAGTGGTCATGGTACCAACTCCCGCCAGCGCCGATGAGCATGGTGATGCTGTCATGGGCAGGGATGGCGAGCGAGGCACCGAGGGTGCCAAGCGTCAACGTGTCGGTGGCGCCCGAGTCGAGGTGTTCGATGTAACGCTGCCCTTCGGCTTCGATGCGCAGGGCGACGAACGTCACCTGCCCCGCAATCGCATAGCGGTCCAAGCCATCGCCATCGTCCGCGTACTCCGCCCGCACGGCCGCCCCCACGGGATATGTCCGTATGGGGTTGGGCACCAGCTTGGCCGGATCGGCGGGATCCGGCAGCATCGGTGGCTTTGAGATGAAGAACCCGCGTTGGCCATCAGCGTAGGGATAAGGCAACATCAGGTGGTCGGGAGCCGTGGTCGACGACGCATAGGTGACGGGTGTCGGTTCGGAGCGCGACGAATTGCTGCCGAAGAAGAACCCAAAAAAGCCACCGTCGTCGGATGAGCTGTTGCCGGAACTCTTCGATGAGGAACCCGCGGGCCGGACTTCGTCACGCGCGCGTTTGAGTTGGCCGCCATTGTCCTCAGCGTGGAGTGCTGCTCCAGCGATCACGACACTGGCGAGAAACACACCGGAGACGCACCTGCGCATCCTCGCACGTTGCCACTGCAAATTGAACTGTCCATCGTGCGAGCCCAGGTGCGTAGCAAGCGTGCGTGATCTCAGGACCAGCAACGTTGACTCACCTCGGTTGCCGGTCAGCGTCCAGGCATGGACGTCGCCGACATCTTCCAACGCCTGGGTCTGGGTGCTGCGCTGGGCCTGCTGGTCGGGCTGCAACGCGAACATGCGGGCACCAATCTGGCGGGCATCCGCAGCTTTCCCCTGGTCACTATCTTCGGTGGTTTGTGCGCCCTGCTCGGGATGTCGTATGGCGGTTGGATGGTCGGGGCCGGGCTGCTCGCGGTCGCAGCCATGCTGGTGGTGGGCAATGTGCGGCAGCATGCAGAGGTACGTGACGGGGCCGGCATCACCACCGAGGTTGCCGCGCTGCTGATGTATGCGCTCGGCGCCTACCTCATCCAGGGCGTGATGGAGGTCGCGGTGGTGGTCGCCGGGGTCCTGGCGGTGCTGCTGCACCTCAAGTCGCAGATGCATGCCTTCGTCAAGCGCATCGAAAACAAAGATATCAAGGCGGTGATGCAGTTCGTGCTGATCAGCCTGGTCATCCTGCCGTTGCTGCCGGATCAGACTTACGGCCCCTATGCCGTGTTGAATCCGCGGAACATCTGGTGGATGGTGGTGTTGATCGTCGGCGTGCAGCTCGCCGGTTATGTGCTCTATCGCCTGGTCGGGCAGGGCGCCGGAACGTTGCTCGGGGGCATGCTCGGCGGCTTGATCTCGTCCACCGCCACCACCGTCGCGTATGCGCGGCAGGCCCATGGATCACCGGCGGCGGCGCCCTTGGCGGCGACGGTGATCATGCTTGCCTCGACGGTGTCGTTGTTGCGCGTGATGGTGGTGGCGGCCCTGGTCGCGCCATTGGCGGTGGGCGCGATTGCCTTGCCGCTCGGTGCGATGCTGGCCGCGCTGGTGGTGTTGTCGCTGACGCAGTTCTTTCTCGTCGGTCGTGCGCCGGTGCAGTTGCCCGCCGCAGAAAATCCGGCGGAGCTCAAGCCGGCGTTGTTTTTCGCCGGGCTCTACGCGCTGGTGACGATCGGCATCGCCGCGGCGCAGGACTGGTTCGGCAACAGCGGCCTGTATGTGGTGGCGCTGATCTCAGGCCTGACCGATGTCGATGCGGTGACACTATCAAGCACGCGGATGTTGTCGCAGAACCGTCTGCCGGCGGATGTCGCGTGGCGCGTGATCCTGGTGGCGGCGCTCGCCAATCTGGTGTTCAAGGGCGCTTCGGCCTACGTCCTCGGCGGCAAAGCGCTCGGTCGACGCGTGCTGCTGCTGTTCGGGCTGGCGCTGGCCTGGGGCCTGGCGCTGTTGTTCCTGTGGCCGCAATCAGCCTCAGCGACTCCAGCGACTCCAGTGACGCCAGTGACGCCAGTGACGCCAGTGACGCCAGTGACGCCTGTGACACCAGTGACGCCAGTGTTTCCAGCGACTCCAGCGACTCCAGCGACTCCAGCGACTCCAGCGCCGTCAAACCCAGTCCAGGCGGTCCCGTAGATCGGCCGAGAGATCCGGCAACAGCGCGCGTAGTTTGGCGCGCGCGCGACTACCGCACTGCGCGCGGTAGGCCTGCAGCAGATTGACCAACCGGCGACGGGTGGACTCCGCCTGCGGCCCCAGGTGCGGGATGACCAGGAAGTCGACCAGAGTTTCGACCAATTCGGGCCATTCGTCTTCGGCGTAGTATTTGTCGGAGGCCAGCTGCACCAGTCGTTCGGCGGCTTTGCCCGCCAGGCCGCTGAGGTAGGGGCCGTCGCCCGCGACGAAAACTCGGGTCAGCACGCGGGCGATGGTCAGCTGGCTCAGCTTGGGCAGCAAGGCTTCGCAGATGCGCACGCGCAGTGGACCTGGGAAGTCCAGACGTCCCGCCATCAGGCCGAGCACGCGACCGAGATCCTGGATGTTGCCCGGTCCCCAGATGGTCTGCCAGCTCGACACCGCCCGCCATTGGTCGCACATGCGATTGACCAGGCGCGCCAGGCTTTCGGCGGGCAGGTAGGTGGTGCTGCCGACGAGGAACAGCGCGGCGAGCACCTTGGGGATGTTCTGCGTGTGCGCGCCGAGCGATGCATCGAGGATGAACGTCACGTCGTCAGTGGCGGGATCCTTCACCTGTTCCACCGGCCGGTCCGGGAGTTCCTCGGTGAGCATGCCCAGCAACTGGTCGAGCAATTGCTCGCGCCGGGCGGTTGGGCAGTGGCGCGCCGCGGCCAGATGACCGATGGCCTCGATCGCCCATTCGCCCAAGCCGACGGTGGCGTGATCGATGCGCTCGCAGGTGGCGCCATCCAGTTCGAGTTGACGGGCCAGCCGCGCCGCGGCGATGACCAGTGAGCCACGTTCACGCGCCTGTTGGGCGCGTTCCAGGCCGCGTAGCAGGCGCGTGACCGCCGCCGGTCCCTGCGCCCGGTCGCCGGACGCGATCAGGTGCGGCAGCAGATCGGCCGCCAGCAGACGTACGTTGTCGTGCGGGTGATCCTCCAACAGGTTCCACATCGCCATCGTCGCAGCAGTGCCGATCCCACCCAGGCACGAGGACACCAGATCCAGCGTGCGTTCGTCGCGGAACCGCGCGATGACTTCGACCAGCGGTTCGACCAGCGCCCCACGGGCCGCGTCGCTGGCCGGAAGCAGCGCTGGCAGTTGCTGTTCGAGGATCGCCACCAAATGCGGGCCAGGAGCATCCCGCAGCAGCTTGCGCAGGATGTGGGCCAGCGACTCCGCCGTCGTGGGGTCGATGGCGTGGTCGCGGCAGAGTTCGGCCAGCAGCCAATGGACGCTGGTGTCGTATGCTTCGCCGATTGCGATGCCGCGGTCGTTGATCAATGACGCCAGCCGCTGGCTGTTGCGGTCAAGCCGCCGCAGGGCCGCGGCCAGCGCCATGCGCTCCTTGGGATCCTCGCCACGTTGCAGCAGCAGTTCGACGCCGCGATCGACCAGCAGCGGATCCCCGATGTGGCCGGGAACCGCCAACAGGATGATGATGGTGGCGTCTTGCTCCAGGCCGCGCCCCAGGTGGTTGCGCAGGATCTCATCGACGCGCGCAGCATCGTAGTCCTGCAAGGCGCGCACCCAGGTCAGCAGGCTGAGCCGAGTCGGCAGCAGCAGTTCGATCAGGCGGTCGAGCGCGCGGTGTTGCGCCAGATGCTGCGCCAACCGCTGACACAGCACCATCACCGCCTGGGTCATCTGGCCGCGTGTGGCGGTGGCCATCAGCGCTGCCACCACCAGATCAAGCTGCATCGCCGGCAGACTGGCGATGGTTTCGCCCAGGCGGCCAAGCGCCTGATCGTCACGCCGGTGCAATGCGCGCACCAAGTCGATGACGGTGATGCTCGCACCGCTGGCAACCAGCAGGCCGATGGCGCGTTCGCGCACCAGCTCCGCAGCGTCGGCCAGCAGCATCGGCATCAGTTCGCATACCACCGACAATGGCGGCGCAGCGTAACGAAGTTGCTCAAGGGCGGCGGCGCGTTGGTCGTCGGCGCGCGCCTGCAGCAGGCCTTCGACCGGACCACGCAGCGACGGCGTCAGGGTCGACACCAGGTCACCGAGCGCCTGGATGTCCGGCATGACCTCGACGGTGGCGGTGGCGGCGATGGGCTCCGACGCAGTCAGCGGGTTGTTGAGCTCGTCATCGAGCGCGATGACCCGCCAGGACTCCTCACCGTCGGTCAGAATCAGCCCCATGGCGGCGCAGCCGTGTTCGGCCACCAGCGCCTCGAAGCCCTGAGCGGCAACATCTTTCAGGCGGCGATCGTTCAGCAGCTGTTTGCCGACCGCTGATTCGATGGTGCTCTGCAGGGCGGCCTCGGTGAAGGCCAACTGGGCCTGCAACAAGGCGCCCAAACGCAGGTACAGGCGGGTGTCGCCGCCGCACAGGCGTTGCAGGAGAGGGGCATCGGTGGTTCGCAATCCGCGCAGCATGGCGGCAGGGTGGACAGCGTGCTGGGCTTTCCAAGGCTGTTGTTCAGGGGCTTTGCCCCCGCGGCCCTGGTGGGCCCAATGGCGTTTAGCAAACAGCCCGAGTGATAGAACACAGAGCACCGGAGGACCAGAGAATGCAAAAGGACCGCGATTTCCCTCTGGGTCTCTGGTGCTTTGTGTTCTATCCGCCTTTCTGAAGCCTTAGGAGTGGTTTCAAAACCCTCTGCTACTGCGCCCGGCCCTCGTCGGCTGCGGCGGCGTCAGACGATCGATTTGGTGCTCAACATGGCCTACGGCCATGCCTCCGCGCCAAACCGACCGTCTTCCTTGCCTCGCTCGAC
>JANPLC010000208.1:0-3613 GCA_031426335.1 Planctomycetota bacterium | reverse complement strand
GTCGAGCGAGGCAAGGAAGACGGTCGGTTTGGCGCGGAGGCATGGCCGTAGGCCATGTTGAGCACCAAATCGATCGTCTGACGCCGCCGCAGCCGACGAGGGCCGGGCGCAGTAGCAGATGGTTTTGAAACCACTCCTTAGCGCATGGTGAACGCCCTTGAGCGATTGGCCTGCACCGGCTTCGAGTGACGGCTGATTTTGGCAGTTCGTGGGGGAAAATCACACATAGAGGAGTTGGCGGTTTGTCCGTCACCTTACCAACCAAGGAGGCCCTATGCGCCCAATCATGTCCGTGTCCGCTGTGCTGCTGTCTCTCACCCTGTCCTTCGCCAGTGCGGCCGAAGGTGAAAAAGTCGAGGTCGGCGCCCTGCCCGACGCGGTCAAGGCCACCGTCACCAAGGAAGCTCCCGACGCGACCATGGCGATGAAGACCCCAGGCAAGGACGGCAAGACCGTCTACCGCATCAAGAATAAGGATGCCGAGGGCAAGCCGTTGATCATCACCGTCGGCGAAGATGGCGCCGTGATCAGCAAGGCCCCGCCTAAGGAGAAGAAAGAGAAGTAAGCGTCAGCGGAGTTCGTCTGTCGGAAAATGACCGGCGACAAGCAATCACCCGGAACCGCTGGTTCCGGGTGTCATGATGTCAGCACTTGGCGTCTGCACTCAGGACCGCGAGTTTCTCGCGGCCGGGCGCACTCAGTGGTTGAGATCTTTGGCGTTGGCCGTCCACCAGACGAAACCTTTTTCGATCGCTTCGCTGCGGGCCAGTGGATTGGCGCGCGAACTGAAGCCGAAGTCCTGCATGGTCATCAACTGCAGGCAGCGGGCGATATGGTCGCCAGCGACGTTGCCTTCCATGGCCATCAGCAGGTTGGGAATCGCCGGGGTGTAGTTGATCTTCACCAGGGCTTCCGCGGCATAACGGCGCACCCCTGGGTTCGAATCGGTCAGCGCATCGGCCAGGGCTGCACCATTGGCACGGTCACCAAGCAGGCCGAGTGAGATCGCGCACATGCGGCGCACATGCGGCTTGCCATCGAGGGCAAGGTGCTTGAGCAGGATCGGAGCTGCATCAGCAACTGCGAGCACCCCCAGGTTCGTGGCGCTGCTGGCGCGGATGGCGGTCTCTTTGTCGGTCGCGCGCGCAACGTAGTCGGCGCTGGCGATCGAATGCAGGCGGGTGAGCGCATTCATCGCCGCGACGCGGACCTCGGGGGCGTCGTTCTTGAGCAGGTTCTTCAGCGCTGGAATGGCGGCCTGGCCACCATCGGTCGGCACGGCACAGGTAGCGGCGACCAGTTCGGCCGGACTGCGGTTCGACGATTGCAGCCATGGCAGCAGCGCCGGCACCATGCCTGGATCGCGCAGGTGACCGATAAGGCTGATGGCCTCGACGCGCTCCGCTTCGCTGGGCGAGGACAGCAGGGCCGTGAGGCGCTCGATCCTGCGTTGGTAGAACAGATCCGCGGCGCGGGCGGCGGCCAGGACTTCGGCGTCCACGTCGAGCGTCTCGGCGGCGGCAGGGGCCGCAGCGGCTTCATCAGCGGCATGGACAGGTACGCTCGGGAACAGCCCGCAAGCGGCGGCAAACAGGGCAGGCAGGATGGCGCGCATGCGGCGCACCCTAGGCCGCCCATCGCCGCCGGCATCA
This sequence comes from Planctomycetota bacterium, assembly GCA_031426335.1. Classification (GTDB taxonomy): domain Bacteria; phylum Planctomycetota; class UBA11346; order UBA11346; family UBA11346; genus BOG-1363. Next base: position 1,961 of record JANPLC010000208.1, on the reverse strand, counting down.
GAGGGGGGAATCCGAGGCTTCCCCGTGTGTCAGCCCCTGTTTCACATGGAAACCCGCATCCGGGAGGAGGCCGGATGGGTCGTCCGCGGATCGCGGGCCGGGATGGTGACAGCGAAACAGGTGCCGCTGCTGTCACTGCGCAGGCTGATGGTTCCGCCCAGGACGTCGAGCAATTGGCGGATGATCGCCAGTCCCAGGCCGGTTCCGCCACTCTGGCGGCTGCGATGGGCATCGACGCGGTAGAAGCGTTCGAAAATGCGCTCCTGATGCTCAAGCGGGATGCCGATGCCGGTATCCTGCACCTCGAGGCGCACGGTGCCCTCATCACCCGCAATCAGGCGCAGCCACACGGTACCACCTGGACGGTTGTAGCGGATGGCGTTGGAGATGAGGTTGCCAAGCAGTTGGCGAACCAGCTCCGGGTCGCTGACCACGGGCAATGTCTCTGGACCGACCAATTCGAGCTTCACCTGCTGACGGGCCGCTACTTGCGACGCTTCGTCGAACAGGCTGTGACCGAGTGCGACCAGATCGGTCGGCTCGGGACGGACCTCCCAGGCGCCCTGTTCCAGACGAGAAAGCGTGAGCACGTCGCGCACCAATTCCGCCAGACGATCGCTGTGATGGGAGATCTTGGCGACGAATTCGCGGGTGGTTTTCGGGTCCTCCTCGATCACGCCATCCAGCAGGGTTTCGGCGAAACCGGCGATTGAGGTGAGCGGCGTCTTCAATTCGTGGCTGACGGCGGCGATGAAATCGCGGCGCGCTCCCTCCAGATGTTTCAGTTCGGTGAGATCATGCAGCACGATGACGCGCACCTCACCGGCCACCGGGATCACCATGGCGCGCAATTGACGACGACGGTGTTCGAACTCCCGTGGCGCCTCGCCATCAATTACTGGCAGGTGTTCGTAGTAGGGTTTCCCGAGCGCCTCGGTGCTGGAGCCAGCGCCGCCGCTGGCCAGTTGGCGGTAGGCCGGGTTGGCGTAGAGCACCTGATCAAAACGGTCAACGCAGGCCACGCCTTCGGCCAATGCGCCAAGCGCGCCGTCGAGCAAGGATCGTTGGTGCGCCAGCGCTTCTTGGCTGTCCATCAAGCGCGCGCCCATGGCATTCAGTTCGTGGCCCAAGTGGGCCATCACATCGCCACCAAGCAGCCCAGCACGCCGCGTGAACTGGCCGTTGGCAAAGGCGCGTGCCACGGCCACCAGTTCGGCAACCCGCGTGCGATCACGCCACAGGTGCAACGTGATGACGATGCCGGCGATGACGATCACGACCACCGCAGCGATGGCCATCGGGCGCAGCAGCCGTTGTTCCAGTCCGGTCTCGACCGTCAGTGTCGCGGCGATGCGCACGATGCGCTGATCCGGCAGCAATTTTGCGGCGTAGACCATGTTCCGTGACAGGGTGTCGCTGTAGCGGCGGCTGGTGCCGATACCCGATGCTCGTGCGGACACGACCTCAGGTCGTGCATTGTGGTTGTCCATCAAGCGGACGTCGCCCTGGGAATCGAAGACCGGCGTGCCATCCGGCAGCAGGATGGTGATGCGCCGATTACTCGGCAACACCGCACGTTTCAGTCGGACCAGATCGGCGTCCTCGACCACCAACGCCGCAACCAGATCGACCTCGACCCGCACTTCGTTCAGCAAACCGTCGGTGACCACGTCGGTGACCACGTCGTACTGGTAGGCCAGCGAAGCCCAGATCACTACCGTGAGCGAGACCGCGGCGACCACCAACCAACGGGCGCCAAGCAACAAGGCGCGCCAGGATGCGACCATCAGTAAGCCTCCGAGGACCGCAGGTTCATGGGTGGCACCAAACGGTCCAGTACGGGGATCCAGAAGGCATCGTAACTGCCCATACGGAGTTCGCCGGTTCGTGGCACGGTAACCGCAGAGACGCAGAGGTGAGAGGAGGGCCGCAGAGCAAAAAACAGGTCAGTAGGAGAATGG
>JANPLC010000207.1:0-8109 GCA_031426335.1 Planctomycetota bacterium | reverse complement strand
GGCGGCGGACAACCACGATGGGGGTCGAATAAATTTCTGACCTACACGGACCAATACCGCCTTCCGCCGCCCCTGCGGGGCTTGACCAATTAAATCGTTACCCGGGGTTTCACCCCGGGCTTTCTTCGGGGCGCCCCTGCGGGGCTCATGATGTCCCCTCGTGCGTGCGCGAGGCAAACCGCACGACCTTCCATCATCGCCGCCCGCGAACGTACCAGCCCCGGAGGGGTGGCGGCGGCCAGCCCAGCGCTTCAGCGCTGGGAAAACGCGCACATTTTTATTTCGACAGTCCCGTAGGGACGACGGCAAGGTGAGGGCCTTCAGCCCCGAGCGGGTGGGAACACGCGCCACGCACGATTGATCGATCGATCTGGTCGGCACTGAAGTGCCTCCCCCTGCCGTCGCCCCTCCAGGGCTGATCTCATTTACCGGCCTAGTACCCAGCGCTGAAGCGCTGGGCTGGCCGCCGACGCCCCTGCGGGGCTTCCCGAAAATTCCCGTCGACAGACATGGAAGCGAGGCAATGACGCGCGACGCACCCCGCACCCCGCACCGTGGCAATCTTCTCACCATTCCTCCACCCCCGCCGCGGTCGCGTAGTAGATCTCCTGCACACCCAACTTGCGCAACGCATCGACGACTTCGACCACGCGTCCGTGTTTCGCCTGTTTGTCCGCCAACAAGGTGACTTTGGGCTGGCCCTTCACCAAGGTCGGCAGCTCGGCGATCTCCAACGCTTTGCCTTTGAACAGCATCCCGCCGCTGGCGTCGATCACCAGGTCGAGTGTACCGACCGCCGGTTTCGCACCGGTACCGGCCTGCGGCAACGACACCGGCAGGTCGCGGCTCTGCGCCGCCTGGCTGGCGAGGACGAAGTAGACCACCAAAACTAACGCGATGTCGACCAACGCGGTGAAGTCGAGGGCGCTACGATTCCGGCCATGTCGCCGACGGAGCGCCACGTCAGGCCTTGGCGCCAGCGGCGTAGACCGGCAGGTCGGTGGCGGCGTACTCCAACTCGTCGATCAGGCGCGAGGACAGCCCCGACAACAACTGGTAGGCGACGTACGACCCGATGGCCACGGCCAAGCCGGCGATGGTGCAGGCCAGCGCTTGGTAGATGCCGGTCGCCGCCACCGCGTGGGTGACGTTGGCCTGGTCGCCGACGCTACCGAAGACCTCCATCAACCCGGCGACGGTCCCGAGCAGGCCGAGCCACGGGGCGATCTGCGAGGCGGTTTGCAGCAGGCCCAGGCCCCGCTCGATGCCAGAAACCTCACGTTGGGCAGCAGCCAGCGCAGCGGCGCGCATGGTGTCGCCACCGCGCTCATGCACCGCCAAGCCGCTTTTCAAGACCCGAGTCATAGCATCATCATCCGTCAGTTCGGCGAGCGCCGCACGCATGCCACCACGCAACATGGTGTCATGGCAGCGTTCGCGGACACTCTTGAAACGTTTGCGCAGCGGCCACAGCCGCCAACAACGCTCGATAACCAAGGTCATGGACCCCAAGGAGATGAGGGCGATGAACAAAACGGTGAAGCCGCCGTGTTCGATGATGGCGCGCAACAGAGTGATCATGAAGCTTTCCCAGCGGGGCGACGGTGTCTCACGCTCGACGCTGACATTGAATTGGGGCTAGTCACCGGGTAAAGATCCATTAGCTGTAATGGAATCAGCGTCGCGCGGAGTCCTCATGACCGATCAGGTTCCTGTCCTTCTCGGCACCGCCGGCCTAGTCGATGGCGAGTGCTTCCTGTTGGACCGGGGTATGGACATCGTCGTGGGTCGCAGCCGTTCCTGCGATGTCAGTCTGAGACGCACCGCTGCCTACCTCAAGACGCCACCCAATCAGCGCGACAACGATCACGACTTCAACACCGTCAGCCGTCGTCACCTGAAGATCACCATCGCCGACTCCATGGCGAGCATCCAGGATCTCTCGACCAACGGCACGTTCTTCAACGGCGAACCGATGCGTGAGCCGCAGAAGGTCGACCTGGCAACCGGCCCCTGCACCGTCCGCCTGGGCACGCGCGAGAGCTTCCAGCTCCTGTTGTTGGCCAAAGACGACCCGCGGCTGAAGAACTGCCAAATCGTCAGCCTGAGTACCAGCAAGGGGCTGTCGGAGTCCGCCGCAACGGAGTAAGGTCTCACCGTTTTGGAGCCGCAGGGCGAAGCCCTGCCGGGCGCCGAGTGGTGGTGGGCGAATAAGTGGCGAAGCCATTCGCCCACGGGTGAGGAGGCGAAGCCGACGAACCCGAGCCACGACAAAGCCCGTGGGGGCAGGCCTTCAGGCCGTGGGGGCGAAGCCCCCAAACAAATTGGCAAGGGATGTGCGTTCTGATGGTCGGAGGACCGTCATGCGCGCGTTGCCCCAGATCGACATCCAACCGCCATCGCCCCAGATCCAAGCGGACGCGCCAGCGCGTACCTCCGGACGCGGCGAGGGCGGAAATTTCGCCGAGACCCTGCAACGCAGCAGCGTGGAAAAACACGCCAGCGAACGCCCGGCCCAACCACCGACGGACAAGCCCGACAAGCCGGAAAAATCCGCGTCGTCGGACAACTCCACGGCGGAACCCGCTGCTCAGGACGCCGCGCCGGCGAAACCGCTGAAAACACCGACGGATAGCGCCGCCGACGGCGACGCGGTCCAGCCGCCCAGCGACGAGGCAGTCGTCGATCCCGCGCTCGCCGCGCTGCTCGTCGTTCCGCTGGTGCCGGCACTGGCCGCGCCGGCGCCGACTGCGACGAGCGAACTCGATCCGTTCGCCGCACTTGCGGCACCGCTGGACGATGCCGCTTTGGTCGCCCTGACGACGGCGAGCACCAGCGAACTGAACGAGTTGGCACAGACGCCGACGACCAACGTGCCCAACGCGGTCGCCGCGATGCCCGCCAGCGCCGTGGCCGAAGGGTTGGTGCCAACTGCCAGCGCTGCACCCGTGGCGAACGCCGCGTTGGCCGCCGCGCCGACCAGCGCCGCCGCGCCGACTGCCGATGCCACGCTGGTCGCCAGCACCGCGCCGGCGCTGGCCATCACTCCGCCACCGGCTGCCACCAAGAGCGGCGAGCAGGTGCAGCCGGTCGCGGCCAATGCCGCCGCCGCGGGCACCGACGTCGATCAGGCGGCGGCACTGCCGCCAGTGGTCGCCGGCAACGATGCGGCAAATGCCGATCTGCCACCACAAGCCGCGGCCTTGGTCAGCGCTCCACCCGCAGACGAAGCACCCCAGGTCGCCACGCTGCCGAGCGCCGCGCCGATCACCACCGCCACGCCAGCGGCACAGCCAGCGGGCATGCACGCGGTCGCGGCAGCCATCGGTGAACACGACGCCAAAGCAGCCGCCACGACGGATGCAGTGACGGCCAAGACCAGCAACGACCTCGCCACGCCAGCGACACCGCAGCAACCAACCACGCCGGTGACGCCGACGCGAGCGCTGAGTGAGACCGTGTTGGCGCAGAACACCCTCGCCTTACAGGGCAATGCGATGGAAAAAGCGGTGTCACACCAGGTGTCGAAGGCGCTGGTGCAGAACTTGCCGAACGGCGACCGCATGATGGTGCTGCGCCTGACCCCGCCGGAACTCGGCACGGTGAAGATCGAAGTGATCGAGCGCCAGGGTGTGTTCAGCGCGCGCATGCATGCCGAAGACGATGGCGTGCGCCTCGCCCTTGAACGCTTCCTGCCGTCGATGCGCCAAGACCTGCGCGCCAGCGACGCACCGATCCGCGAACTGACCCTCAGCGATCAGACCCAGTTCCAACGCTCCTTTGCCGACGGCCAGCAGGGCCAGCAGCAGGACGCCAACCGTTCCGGCAATCGTCGACAACGCGAGGACGCCCCGCGCTTCAGCATCGATGGCGTCGCCCGCGAGCCCGTAGCGGCGCCCAGAGCCAACCCGCTGGGCGGTCGAGTCGGACTGTCCGGAGTCGACGCCGTCGCCTGACGATTTGGCACGCCGCTGGCGTTATCCAGCAAGCGCCGTCACAGGCCACCCCTTCGCACCAGATTCTCACCACCTCTTCAGCGACGAGACAACACCATGCAACGTTCACTCTCCAGCGGCGTGTCAGGAATGGTCAACCACCAGACCATTCTCGACACGGTAGCCAACAACCTGGCGAACATCTCAACGTCGGGCTTCAAGGCCAGCACGGTGAGCTTTGCCAATTCGCTGCTGCAGACCTCCTTCGCCGGTAACGCGCCATCGGGAAACACCGGTGGTCGCAACCCGACGCAGATCGGCCTCGGTGTGCAGACCGTCGCGATCAACGTCGACATGCGTCAGGGCGCGCTGCAATCGACCGGCCGCACCTTCGACCTCGCTATCCAGGGCGACGGCTTTTTCGAAGTCGGCAAGATCGACTCGACCGGCAACGTGGTCGACCAGTTCTTCACCCGCGTCGGCAACTTCGGCCTGGATAGCGAGGACAACCTCGTCGACCTCGGCAGTGGCCTGAAGGTCGTCGGTAAACAGACCGACCGCAACGGCGTGACGCTCGGCAACCTCATCCCTATCGACCTGACCAACAGCCGCGCGATGGACGCCGCCGCGACGCAGGAGGTAACCTTCCAGGGCAACCTCTCGACCACCGCCGGCGCGTTCCAGGGCCAGTCGCTGACCTCGGCCTTCCCCTTGTACGAAGTTGATGCCAGCGGTCGTTCGGTGGTCGCCACCGAAACCACCACGCTCAGCACGTTGGCGAATTTCAACACCAGCACCGGCCTGACGCCCTTCACCGCACCAGCGCTGCCCGACCGCACGATCTATGTCTTCGGCACCAAGCCGAACGGCGACGCGTATGCCGGTGAGTTCAGTATCAATCCATGGACCGACACCGTCGATTCGCTGATGAACAACCTCAACGGCGTGCTGACGCAGGGCAACGATAGCTTCGGCCTGGTGCGCATGAGCAATGGCACGCTGACCGCCGAAGGCATCGGTGAGGGCACCGGTTTTTCGATGTTCATCGGCGAACGTGATCCGATCGCCGGCGTCAACGCCTACGTAGCATCGACCTCGCCCATCGCCGGCCTGGTTGGCGCGGTTGCCTCCCCAGGCGCCACCGCCACCGCCAACATCACCGCAGCCCAAGCCGGCGCGATCGATCCGACCTTCACCATTCCCGCCGGTACGGTCACAGCCAATCCGCTGACCATCACCGTGCAGATCAATGGCGTGGCCGCTGGCACCATCACCGTGCCCGCCGGCAACTATGTCGCGGCCACTAACTTCCAACTGGGCTCTTTTCCCAACACGGTCTCGGGCGATGTGGTCGGCTACACGCTCGCCGGTCCCGCTGTTGCCGGCATCACCTACAGCACCGCCAGCCACGCGCTCAACGACCCCGTCGGCGTGACCTACTCCGGTGCTGGTGTCGCGCGCACCGCTGGCAGTCGCACCATCCAGGCGGGCGAGGCTGGGCTGCTGCAGCCGAGTTTCACCGTGCCGGCCGGCACCTACGGCGGTGCCAGCGGTTCGCTCAAGATCGCCATCAAGGTCAACGGCAGCGAAGTCGGCAGCCTCGTGCCCTCGGGCACCCTCGCCGTCGCCACCACGCTCAGCCTATCGAGCTACCCGCACGTGAAGGCCGGCGACGTGGTGACCTACGAGTTCTCCGGCAACAAGGTGATTGGTACCCCGATCACCTGGACGACCGATGTGGTGAACGACGCCAACTCCAGCAACCTCACCGCCGACCTCGATGTCGATGGCATCCCGGACATGTTCCAGGAAGGCAGCCCGGTCGACGTCAACGCTTGGCAGTATGAGAAAGCCACCAACGCGACGATGAACTGGTACCGCATCCGCTTCGCTCCGGAATTCGTGGCCAGCTCGATCCAGGTCTATGACGAAAACGGTGGCTCGCACATCCTGGAAACCCGCTTCCTGCGCACCGGCACGCGCTCGGTCACCAACGGCAGCAACATCGACCGCTACAACGGTTGGGACATGATGATCAACCTGCGGCCGGAAGACGGCACGCTGGTCGATGATCTGGTGAGCGGCATCCAGTTCGATGAACAAGGCCGCTTCCTGGGCTCAGCCAACCTCGGCTCGACCGTGCACGGTTCGTCGCTGGCGGACAGCAACATCTATGTCGGCACGCCGATCGACGACTCGATCCAGGTGAACTGGGCGACCACCGGCACCGCGATCATGAACATGGATTTCGGCGCGGCGAACTCGACCAACGGTCTGACCGGCTTCGGTACCGCCTCGACCGGCGCCGCGATCAATCAAGACGGCAACGCCAACGGTGAGCTGCAGACCATGTCGGTGCAACCGAACGGCAACATCGTCGGCCTGTACTCTAACGGCAAAAGCCTCCCGCTCTTCCAGATCCAGATCGCGACGTTCTCCAATCCTTCCGGTCTGACCAACACCGGTGGCAACCTGTGGAAAGTCTCGTCGAACTCCGGCGACCCGATCATCCGCGAACCAGGCACCGCTGGTTCTGGTACGCTGACTCCTGGTGTGCTCGAAGGCTCGAACGTCGACATCGCCAGCGAGTTCACCCGCCTGATCACCGCCCAGCGCGGCTTCCAGGTGAACGCCCGCGTGATCCAGACCACCGACAGCATCCTGCAGGAACTGGCGACCCTGATCCGCTAAACGTACGGGTGAGGTGAAGTGAAGCAGGACGGGCCGGGTGAAATCACCCGGCCCGTGTGCGTTGCTGGGAGGTGTTTCCGCATCACCTGGAGTGTCCACGTGGCGTCGCCGGGTCATTGCGTTCCAAACGCTTTTTTGCGCGCCCCGCACGGCCACGGAAATTCGCCGCTGTGTCGGTTATGGATATTTTTATAGATCGGTTTAGGCGTGTTTCCGAGCGCTTTATGGTGGACTGGCTACGCCGATGGACTCAGGACCAGGGATGTTGTTTTTTCTTTGTTTTGTTTTTTGCCTGTCTGGTTAGAGCATGAAAGGACGTCTGGACGTAGTCGTTTAGTTTACAGTTACCCAGTGCCCTCAGGTGGAGAGTCGCTTCATGAGCTCCCAAAGAACCTTGATGACGATTCCCGGCGGCTCGCGCCAGAAGACCCGAATGAGCGGATTGGGAAACAATCCCACCCGTTCGGCGTTCACCCTCTTCGAAGTCGCCATCTCGCTCGCGATCATGGGCTTCGCGGTGGTCAGCGTGCTGATGGTCTTCCCGCTCGGCATCAAGGAACAGCAACAAGCCCGCGCGCGTCTGTTGGCGGCCGCCAAGACCATGGAGCTGATCGAATACTTCGCCGGCAAATCGAACAGCGAACGCATGGCCGAGTTCGAAACGCCAGAACCGTGGGACACCCGGCCATTCTGTTACACCAACACGCGCTGGGACCTCGAAGCCCGCCTCGCGCGTTTTGATTCCGGCATCCGTCCGTTGCCACTCGACATCGCCAAGCGCCTCGACAGCGACGGCGATGAGATCCAGCGGTTACTCGCGGAAGGCGCGTACCTCTACTACGCCGACGCAGCGATGATCCCCGGCGTCGACATCCGCATGCGCAATCCCTCGCCCCCGGTGGAATCCAACAAGATCATCTTCGCAGTGAGTGGTTACGCCCAGAACAACGCAGTGCAGGTGCTGCCGTGGAAAGCGTGGCCGTACCGCGCGGCGTATCCGTCGCCGCCACTGGCCGCGACCTTTGGCGGATCCCGATTCCAACCACAGGACGATAGCACGGTGGGCGTTCCCATCGCCAAGAATGGCACCACCACCATGCGCGCACTGCCGCTGGAGGGTTGGCTGCAACTGGGGGCCTCGCCAGCCACGCCAGCCGATCGCGATCCCCTATTTAGCGACGTATTCAAGAAGGCGCAGGAGTACACCGAGACCGCCAATCCAGCTATCAGCCCTGGGACCCAACCACAGGTGATGCTGCTGACCTCGAAACGTACGGCCTTGGCCGAAGCGTCGTTGGCCTTTGCGCAGAGTGCCTTCAACCGTGCCGGGATACTCCCTGATTACGACACCTATGTTGTCGCCAGCACCACCACTGGCGCTGCGGCATTCCAGGCATTGGGCCAGCAATGGCAGGCCAATTTCTTGACCCGCTGCCGCGCTGCCGAGGTGCTCATCACAGGCGGCACACATCGCCTGATCCGT
>JANPLC010000206.1:0-14473 GCA_031426335.1 Planctomycetota bacterium | reverse complement strand
CGCTCTGCCTATCGGGCGGGCCCCCAACTTGAAACCGGCGCGACGCTTCTTGCGGGGACGGCAACCGTTGTGCGGCAGCGGGGTCACGTCGGTGATCGCCTTGACGGTGATGCCGGAGTTGATCAGGGCGCGGATGGCGCTTTCACGACCCGAACCGGGACCCTTCACACGGACTTCGACTTCTTTCAAGCCGAGTTTGACGGCCTTCTCGCCAGCGCGCTCCATGGCGATCTGGGCGGCGAAGGGCGTGCTCTTCTTACTGCCCTTGTAGCCGATCGAACCGGCCGATTCCCAGCACGCAGTCTCACCGTTCTGATCGGTGATGCTGATGATGGTGTTGTTGAAGGTCGAGTTGATGTGCACCACACCGGCGCGCAGCGTCTTCTTGATCTTCTTCTTATTGTAGGCCATTGGTTCGCTCGATTAGTTTGAGGGTTGCGTCGCGGTGAGGCGATGCTCTCGGTTACTTGCGCAGAATCTTCTTGTTTGCGACGGTCTTCTTCTTGCCCTTACGGGTACGCGAGTTGGTGCGCGTGCGCTGGCCGCGGCAGGGAAGGTTGCGTGCGTGGCGGTAACCACGGTAGCAGCCGATCTCTTTGAAGCGGGCGACGTTCGCCTGGATCTCGCGGCGCAGGTTGCCTTCGATGACGAAATTCGACTCGATGTAGGTCGAGATGCGGCCCAGCTCTTCTTCCGTCAGCTGGTAGGCGCGACGGTGGACGTCGACTCCGGTCTCGGCGCAGATCTGGACCGCGCGGTGCAGACCGATGCCGTAGAGGGCCGCCAACGAGTAGGGCACCTTCTTGTTGTTTGGAATGTCGACACCGAGGATACGGGGCATGGGAAATCCTTTAGCTCAGCCCTGACGCTGTTTGTGGTTGGGGTCGGAACAGACGACGTAGACGCGGCGCTTGCGGCGGACGATCTTGCAATTCTCGCAGCGGCGGCGGACGGATGTGTGAACCTTCATGGCGTTTCCTTCAACTCTTTCCTGGTCGTGCGCGTTCAGGCGTCGCGGTAGACGATGCGGCCACGATTCAGATCGTAGGGCGACATCTCGATGGTGACCGTATCCCCTGGGAGGATGCGGATGTAATTCATGCGGATCTTGCCGGAGATGTGCGCGAGGACCTCATGTCCATTGGGCAGCACCACCTTGAAGCGGGCGTTGGGAAGGCTTTCTCTCACCTTCGCCTCAAGTCGGATGTTCTCTTCCTTGGCCATGTCAGAACCGCTTTCCGCTCTTCTTGGTGCCAGCGTCACCGATGCCACCAAGGCCGCGGTACTGGGCAGCGAGGAAGAACGCGCCGACCTTCTGCATGATATCCAGAGACACACCAACAACGATCAACAGACCGGTTCCACCCATGAGCATACGCTCACCTTTGCCACTGCCCAGACCGACGGTCTTTTCAATGATTTCCGGCATGATGGCGATCACCGCGAGGAAGATCGCACCCATGAAGGTGATACGCTTGAGGTGAAAGGCGAGGAAGTCGACGGTATTTTTCCCCGGACGAATGCCACGGATGAAGAAGCCCGCCTGCTTGAAGTGGTTCGCAAGGTCATAGAGGTCAAAGGTGATCGAGATATAGAAGTAGGTGAAACCAACGATCAGGGCCGCGAAGCAGTAGCGATACAGCGGCGTGCCCCAGTCGAACAAGTTGCCGAGTCCCCAGGTCGAGAGGGCCCAGCCGGCGATCAGACCGAGCGCCATCATCACCGGCTGAGCAAAGATCACCGGGATCACATTCGCTTGGTTGAGCTTGAGCGGCAGCGACGTCTGAGCCCCACCATAGACCTTGTTGCCCTGGACGCGGCGCTGCTGTTCGAGCGAGATGCGACGCACCGCTTGGACCACCACCACGATGCCAGCGATGATCACCAGCGAGATGAGGATGACGCCAAGATAGTGGGGCAGGTTCGCATCATCACCGTGGAAAGCGCCCGGCAGGGCCGAGAGGATGCTGATCATGATCACCACCGACACGCCGTTACCGATGCCGAACTTGGTGATCTGCTCCGCGATCCACAGGATGACCATGCTGCCGGTGGTGATCACCAAAGCGGCCTGGGCCACGAACAACACGGTGTTTTCCATGGTCACCAGCACCCGGCCCTCGTGACTGATGCTGGTCAGCGCGATTGCGGCGAGCACCGACTGCACCGAACAAATTGCCAGAGTAGCGTAGCGCGTGTATTGGTTGATCTTGCGACGGCCGCCTTCGCCTTCCTTCTGGATCGCCTTGAGCGCGGGCATCGAAAAGGTCAACAACTGGAGGATGATTGAGGCGCTGATGTAGGGCGTGATGCCCAGACCGAAAATCGACGCATTCATGATCGCGCCGCCGTTGAACATGTCAGCGAAGGCAATGATCGAGGTCAGGACGCTGTCTTCACCAACGCCGGCGACCTTGGCCTTGAGTACGCTCGCATCAACCCCTGGGATGGTAATGAACACGCCGAGCCGATAAATCACCACCCCGAGGAGGATGGTGATCAGGAAGCGACGGACCAGTTCGCGGACTGGGCTTTCGCTCGGATCATCCGGCAAGGTGGTGGGAGCGATCGCCATCTGGGATTACTTTCCAGCCGGCTTTTTGTCGTTGGTCTTGGCCGCCGACTTGGTGTCGGGCTTAGCAGCGGAATCAACACGGTCACTCTCGACGACCGAGCCGCCTGCGGCTTCGATGGCCGAGCGCACGGAGGCCGAGACGCGATTGACCGTGACGGTGTACTTGCCCTTGACCTCGGCCTTGCCGACGATTTTCACTGCTTCACCGGTATTGGCGAGTCCAGCTTTGATCAGCGTGGCGAGAGAGATCTCTTTGCCGCTGACGCGAGCCAGGGCACGAGCAAGGTCGACCGTCTGGAAGACCACCCGGTGGCCATGATTCGAGAAACCGCGCTTGGGCAAACGCATCCAGAAGGGGAACTGACCACCTTCAAAGAGCGGACCACGGTTCTTGCCGCCGGTACGCGCGCCTTCACCCTTGGAACCGCGACCGGCGGTTTTGCCGAGACCCGAACCGATACCGCGACCGACGCGCTTGCGGACCTGACGGCCCGTATCGACTGAAGTGATGTCGTTCAGGCTCACAGCTGGACCCCTCGCAGTTGCTCGTACTGTTCCTTGGTGCGCAGACGCGAGAGCGCATCAATGGTCGCACGGATGAGATTGACCGGGTTATGGCTGCCATAGGCCTTGGTCAGCACATTGCGGACGCCGGCTTTTTGCAGGACTGCGCGAACCGAACGCCCAGCGATAACGCCAGTACCTTCGGAAGCGGGGATCAGGCGTACCTTCGATGCGCCAGCGCGACCTTCGACTTCGTGCGGAATGGTGCCGTTGACGATCGGGTAGGTGCGCACGACTTTTTCGCCGTCGCGCACGGCCTTATCGATCGAGCTAGCGACTTCCTTCGCCTTGCCCTTGCCGAAGCCAACTTTGTTCTTGCCGTCACCCAAGACGACGAAGGCGGCAAAGCTAAAGCGCTTACCACCCTTCACGACCTTGGCGCAACGGTTGATCTTGACCACGTCTTCGGTGTACAGCTTGCTACGCGGTTCGCGGGCCGCTGGGCCGCCACGATCACCACGACGCTGACGATCTCCGCCGCCTTCGCCGCCGCCGCCAGCACCGGGTCCGCTGCGGTTGTTACCACCGGGTGCGCTGTTGTTGCCACCAGCACCGGGACCACCACGCATTTTCGCCATAACTATTTGTCCTTGCTACAAGATGAGCGCGCTCTGGCGCGCCCGGCAGGTTGCTTCAAAGGGGGAGGGAGACTAGATAGACGCTTAGAATTGCAAGCCCTTGGCGCGGGCCGCTTCGGCTAGCACCTGCAGGCGACCGCCATAACGACGGCCGTTGCGATCGAACACCACCTGGGTGATGCCGGCCGCGATGGCTTTGGCCGCCAGGGCTTCGCCCACAACCTTGGCCGCCTCGAGCGGCTTGAGGTTCTCGACCTGCTTGGCCAGGTCGCCGTTGACGGTGCTCGCCGACAGCAGGGTGTGACCCTTGATGTCGTCGATGACCTGGCAGTAGATGTGCTTTTCGCTGCGGTAGACCGACAGACGTGGACGCTCGGCATTGCCCTCCACAACCTTGCGGATGCGGAGTTTCTTGGTGGCGATGGCCTCCCACTTGGCGCGATTCTTGTCCATGACGGTATTTCCTGTGCCTGCTGTACGATAGATGAGGAGAAGTTACTTCTTGCCCGCGGTGGCATTGGCCTTGCCGGCCTTGCGACGAACGACTTCGTCGCTGTAGCGCACGCCCTTGCCCTTGTAGGGCTCTGGCTTGCGCGCGGCGCGGATGTTCGCCGCGACCTGGCCGACCAGCTGCTTGTCGAGGCCGGTGACTTCGACGTGGTTGGGATCCGGCAGCTTGATCTGCACGCCATCGGGAATCTGGACTTCGATGGTGTTGGCGAAGCCGACGTTGAGCGCGAGCTTCTTGCCCTGCATCACGGCCTTGTAGCCGACGCCGACGATTTCGAGCTTCTTGCTGAAGCCGGTGGTCACGCCTTCGACCATATTGCTGAGGATGGCGCGGCTGGTGCCGTGCATCGCGCGCAAGATCTTGGTGTCCTCCTTGCGCGTGAAGGTCACGTTGCCCTTGTCGACGGCGGCAGTGATGCCATCCATCAGCGCGATGCTGAGGGATCCCTTGGGGCCCTTGCAGGTCACCTGCTGGCCATCCACTTTGACTTCGACGCCTTTGGGCAGCGTGACAGGTGCTTTACCGATACGGCTCATGATATTTCCTTCGTTCTCAGCTTGCTTACTTCAGGCTTACTTGCTTCTAGCTTACTTGACCACGCAGAGGACTTCGCCGCCAAGCTTCTGCTTGCGCGCATCACGGTCCGACAGCACGCCCTTTGACGTGGTCAGGATGGTGATGCCAAAGCCGCGGATAACCGGGCGAATCTGCTTGGCTCCGGCGTAGGAGCGACGACCGGAGGTCGACACGCGGCGGATCTCGGTGATCACCGCTTCGCCCTTGGGACCGTACTTCAGACCGACCTTGATCGATTTGGCCGGCTTGGTGTCGAGCACGTCGAAGCCGCTAATGTAGCCTTCGGTCTTGAGGACCTTCAGGATGCCGGTCTTGATGACCGAATGCGGCACGGTGATGGCGTTCTTGTTGGCCATCAGGCCGTTACGGATCACGGTCAGCATGTCGGCGATGGGATCGGTCTGGCTCATGTGTCGTCCGGTAGGTGCAGGGTGCTGTATTTAGCGAAGTAGTGGCGATGTCGTGGGCGAGGTGCGATTACCACGACGCCTTGGTCACACCGGGCAGATCGCCCTGGTGCGCCAGTAGGCGCAGCGCGTTGCGGCAGACGCCGAACTTGCGCAGGTAGGCGCGCGTACGGCCGGTCAGCTGGCAACGGTTGCGCAGCTTGGTTGCCGAACTGTTGGACGGCAGCAGCGTGAGGGCCGCGCGGGCTTCCATGCGCTCTTCCAACGTCAGCTTGAGGTCGGTGCTACGGGACCGCAGTGCAGCGCGACGGTCCTTATACTTGTCGACCAGTACTTGGCGCTGCTTGTTCTTGGCGACGAGGCTCTTTTTTGCCATGACGGTATCTCGCTGTGTTTCGCTGGGGTTTCGCTAACGCGCTGGTGCTTCGCTTACGCTTATTTCTTGGCCGACGCATCGCGGAACGGCATGCCAAGACCCTTGAGCAGGTCGAAGGAGGCTTCGTCGGTCGAATTCTTGATCGTGATCGTGATGTTCAGGCCCTGGTTGTGCTCAAGCTTGTCCAGGGTGATTTCATGGAAGAGCGCCTGTTCGCGCAAACCCATGTTGTAATTGCCGCGACCATCGAAGCCCTTGGGGCTGATGCCGCGGAAGTCCTTGATGCGCGGGATGGCCAAGCAGATGAGCTTATCGAGGAAGGCCCACATACGTTCACCGCGCAGGGTGACGCGGCAGCCAATCTTGACGCCAATGCGCGAACGGAAGTTGGCGACCGCCTTCTTCGCCTTGGTCACGGTGACCTTCTGGCCGGCAATCAGGGTCAGGTGTTCGCTGACGACGTTGAGGATCTCGCCGTTCGCGATAGCGCGGCCGACACCCATCGACAGGGAAACCTTCTCGATGCGCGGGCCAGCCAGCTTGTTGCTGACGCCGTGCTTCTTCAGGATCTCAGGCAGGACGTCCTGATACCGGTCGCGGATGTTCTTCTGCACGGTGGTGGCCATGGCGGTTCTTCTTGTCGGTTTCTGTCGGCTTGTCGCGGTCGACTGCGATCAGCGGGTGGCGGTGAACTTGTGGCCGGATTTCTTGGCCACGCGCACGACACCGTTCGCGCTGCGCTCGCGACGAACGCGGGCCGGCTTGTTGGTGGTCGGATCGAGCAGGGCGAGCTTGCTGACGTGCAGGGGACGCTGGCGCTGAACGCGACCGCCCTCCACTCCGGCCTGAGGGTTGGCCTTGACGTGCTTGGTGTCGTAGACCGCGGCGTCGCCTTCGACGAGAGCGCGCTGATCCAGCGGGAACACCTTGATCACGGTCCCGGTCTTGCCCTTGTTGTCACCGCTGAGCACAACGACCTTGTCGCCGGTACGCAGGTGGCACTTGAGATTCTTCTCGGGCTGGGGGAGCTTGACTTTGCTGGCCATGGCGGTGTTCCGGTTTCGTCTTTAGGTGCTGCGTGATTCGTCGCTTGAGCCGCTCAAACCACTTCAGGGGCGAGCGAGACGATCTTCATAAAGTTGCGGCCGCGCAGTTCGCGCGCCACTGGGCCGAACACGCGGGTGCCGACCGGATTCTCATCCTTGTCGAGCAGAACGATCGCGTTGCTGTCGAAGCGCACCACGCTGCCGTCTTCGCGACGGATGGGGGCGGCGGTGCGCACGATGACCGCTTTGCACACGGCCTTCTGCTTCACTTCCGAGGTCGGCATCGCCTTCTTGATCGCCACGACGATAACGTCGCCGACATGGGCGTAGCGACGGTGGCTGCCGCCGAGGACCTTGATGCACATCGCCTTCTTGGCGCCGCTGTTGTCGGCCACATCCAGGTAGGTCTGCATCTGAATCATGGGATCTGCTTTCGCTTTTGCGTGAAATCGGGAAGGGGAATCGAAGGGCGGGAGCGGCTCTTGCTGGGCCGCGCTAGACCGCGCGTTCCAGCACCTTCATTAGGCGCCAGCGCTTGGTCTTGGACAGCGGGCGGGTCTCGATGATGAGCACCTTGTCGCCCGACTTGCTGTCGTTGGTCTCGTCGTGGATGTGGAACTTCTGGGTGCGCTTCAGGTACTTGCCGTACATCGGGTGACGGTAGTGCTCCGTTACTTCGACCACGCGGGTCTTGAGCATCTTGTCGCTCACGACTACGCCGATCACGCGCTTGCGGTCGCCACGGTTGTCGACGCTGATGTCGGACGATGGGGTCTGGGCTGCGGGCGACATCACTTAGCTCCTGGCTTCTTCACGCCAGCCTGGGCGGCGGCGGACTTCTTCTCAGCAATCATAGATTCGAGGCGGGCCACTTGGCGGCGCTGCACGCGCTGCTGCATGGTGATGGCCTTGCCTTCCGCCGATTTGGCGAAACGGCCCTTCATCAGGGTGTCGCGGGCGCTCTTGACCAAGACCTGGAGGTCTTCAGTCGTTTTGGCGCGCAGTTCCGCTTTGGCGGTTTTCTTCATGGGGAGTTCCGTTTTTCTTCAGTCGGCTTAGGCGTTGGCCTGGCGGGTCACCATGCGCGTGCGCATCGGCAACTTGAAGGCTTGGCGACGAAGGGTCTCACGCGCCTGGTCGGCACTGATACCGGCGAACTCGAAGATCACCGTGCCGGCGTCGACGTGCTGCATCCAGTACTCGACTTCGCCCTTGCCCGAACCCATGCGGGATTCAGCAGGGTGCTTGGTCACCGGGGTGTGCGGAAAGATGCGGAGCCACATTTTGCCGACGCGACCGAGGTAGTGACCGGCAGCCACGCGAGCAGCTTCGATCTGACGCGCACTGATCTTGCCGGACTCCAGCACCTGGATGCCGTAGTCGCCGAAGGCGAGCGTGTTGCAGCGAGTCGCGGTGTGGTCGAGGCGGTAGCCGCGGGTGTGCGGCTTGCGGCGTTTGACGCGCGAGGGAATCAGGGGCATGAGATCACCCTTCCTTGTTCAGATCGGAGTACTTGCCGTGGTTGACCCACACGCGCACGCCGATGACGCCGTACCCGGTCTTCGCGATGGCGTAGCCATAGTCGACCTTGGTATTGAGGCTGTTGAGCGGGACGCTGCCCTGCATGTCGTTCTCGACACGGGCGATTTCAGCACCGCCGAGGCGGCCGCTGATCTTGACGTTGCAGCCTTTGGCGCCTTCGCGCATGGCATTTTCTACCGCGCGCTTCATCGCACGACGGAACGAACCGCGGCGGACGAGCTGCTCGGCGACGTTCTCGGCGACCAGCTGAGCGCTGACGTCGGGCTTGCGGACTTCTTGAATGTTGACCTTGACGCTCTGGCCGGCGAGGCCCTCGAGGTGCTTGGTCAGCGCTTCGATTTCGGCGCCGCGCTTACCGATGATCACACCCGGACGACCGGCGTGCAGGGTGATAGTCATGCGATCGGCTTTTCGCTCGACGATGATCTTCTCGACTGCGGCGGAGGCGAAGCGGTCCTTCAGGTAGGTGCGGATCTTGTAATCCTGCACCACCAGCTGGCTGTACTTCTGACCACCCTTGGCGTACCAGATCGAGCGGTGCGGCTCGGTGATACCGACGCGGAAACCCAGTGGGTTGATCTTATGGCCCATAATCAGTTCCCTTTATCCGACTGCGTATCCGACTGCTTCGCGACCGCGACGAACACGTGGCTGCACTGCTTTTCGCGAGTGGCCGAGCGTCCGCGCGAGGCGGGGCGGAAACGACGGATGGTGAAGCCGGAGTCGACGCGCGCTTCGACGACCGTCAGATCCATCGGATCGACGCCGCCGACGCTGGCCGCATTGGCAACCGCGCTTTCCAGCACTTTGCGCAGGACGACCGAACCGCGGCGGTCCTGGAAGCGCAGGATGTTGAGGGCTTCTTCAACGCGACGGCCGCGGATGAGGTCCACCGATGGGCGGACTTTCGTCGGGCTGATGCGCTGGTTGCGGCCCAGGGCTGTGAACTGGATGGTGCTCATGGCTGTCTCAGTTTCTCGCTCGGTCAGGCCGGGGTGGACGCAGCGGGTTTCTTCTCGCCGCCGCCGTGGGCGGTGAAGCGACGGGTCACGGAGAACTCGCCCAGTTTGTGGCCGACCATGTTGTCGGTCACGAACACCTGGGTGAAGGACTTGCCGTTATGCACCGAGAACGTGTGGCCGATGAAATCGGGCACCACGGTGCACGCGCGCGCCCAGGTTTTAATGGGCACACGGCTTTCGCCGGCTTGTTTTTGCTTCTCGACTTTGCCGAGGAGCTTGATGTCCACGTAGGGACCTTTGCGGGAGCTGCGGCTCATGTCTGTATTACTCCGCGGTCAGGGTCTTGCCGTCGCGACGGCGGATGATGAACACGTTATTCTTGTTCTTGCGCGTGCGGGTCTTGGTGCCTTCGACCACGCCCCAC
Organism: Planctomycetota bacterium; assembly: GCA_031426335.1. GTDB lineage: Bacteria > Planctomycetota > UBA11346 > UBA11346 > UBA11346 > BOG-1363. The sequence continues at coordinate 4,912 of JANPLC010000206.1, read as the reverse complement.
GGCGTGCAATGCTGGCGACCACCGTTGGTGTGACCTTCGCCACCACCCAGCGGGTGCGCGACCGGGTTCATGGCGTTGCCACGAACGGTCGGGCGGATACCCATCCAGCGGTTGCGACCGGCCTTGCCGATCGAGCGGACATTGGCCTCGGACATGCCGATTTCGCCGATGGTCGCGCGGCATTCCGCGTGCACCCGGCGCAATTCGCCAGAGGGCAGCGCGATGATCGCGAAGTTGCCGTCGATCGCCATCAGGCGGACGAAGGTACCGGCGGCGCGGCCGAGCTGACCACCACGACCGGGCTGCAATTCCACGTTGTGGAGATTGAGGCCCTGAGGGATGTGCCGGAGCTGCATGGCGTTGCCGATTTTCGGCTCGCCGGCTGCGCTGAAGCTGGTGACCTTGGCGCCGGTCACGAGATCCTTGGCGGCCAGGATGTATCCCTTGGAGCCGTCAGCGTAGTTCACCAGCGCGATGCGGCAGTTGCGGTTCGGATCGTATTCGATGCCGACCACGGTGCCGACGATGTCGATCTTGCTGCGCTTGAAGTCGATCACGCGGTAGAAGCGCGCGTGGCGATCGCCCTTGTGCCAGACCGTGATGCGACCGGCGCTGTTACGACCAGCGCGGAAGTGGATCTTCTCAAGCAGCGACTTTTCCGGCGTGTGCTTGGTCAGCTCGGCGAAGTCCGGGATGGTCGCGTGGCGAGCACCTGGGCTGCCAGAGAATAGTTTACGGTAGCCCATGTCAGACCCCCTCGATCTTTTGACCGTCAGCGATTTTCACGATGGCTTTTTTCCACGCTGCGGTCACGCCAGGCTGGCGGTTATTACGCATGCGACGGTCTTTGCCGCGGCAGTTCATGGTGTTGATCGCGACCACATCGACCTTGAAGAGCGCCTTGATGGCCTCCTTGATCTGGATCTTGTTCGCACCGGGGTGCACCTCGAAGGTGTACGCGCTGAACTTGTTCTGCAGGTGAACCGTCTTTTCGCTGATGCGCGGACGGCGGACGATCTCGTACGGATTCATGCGCTTTCCTTTTTACCAGTCTTCGACTCGTTCCCAGTCTTCGACTCGCCCTTGTTCGCCGCTTTCAGTTCCTTCACCAGGGCGTCGAGCGCCGCTTTGGTGAAGACCACGTTGGCGTGCTGGAGCACCGTGCCGGCGTTGAGATTGCGACGTTCCGACACGGCTGCGCGCGGGATATTACGGGCGCTCAAGTAGAACGCCTCCTGGTGGCCTTCGCTGACCAACAGAGTGGCCTTGCCAACGATGCCGATCTTCGTGAGGAAGGCGGCAACCGCCTTGGTGTTCGGCTCTTTCATACCATCGAGGCCTTCGACCGCCGACAGTCCGCCCTTTTCCATGCGGTAACGCAGGCCCGAGAGCAGCGCGGTGCGGCGTTGGCCGACCGGGAGCTGGTAGGCGTAGTCGCGTGGTTCGACGGTCTTGGCGTGGCCGCCGCCGACCCACACGGGCGAGCGGGTGGAACCAGCACGAGCACGACCAGTGCCCTTCTGCTTCCATGGCTTCTTGCCGCCGCCGGCGACTTCGTCGCGCTTCTTGGTCTTGTGCGTGCCCTGGCGCTTGCTGGCGAGGTGCGCGATGAGCGCTTCCTTGAGCAGGGCGCGGCGCACGGTTTTGTCGAACAGAGCGGGATCGATTTCCAGCTTGCCGGTTTCGGCGCCCTGGGCGTTATAAATGGTGATCTGGGTCATGGCCGTTCCCTTTACGCCTGTTTGATGGCGACGAGGCCGCCGTTGGGTCCGGGAATCGCACCGGCAACCACCACCAGGTGGCTCTCAGCATCGATCGAGACAATTTTCAGATTCGAGATGGTGACCTGTTCGTTGCCGTAGTGGCCAGCCATGCGCTTGCCCTTCCAGACACGACCAGGGTCCATGCGGCAGCCGATCGAACCAGGGGTGCGATGACCCATGGTGCCGTGGGTCATCTTATGACCGCTGAAGTTGTGACGCTTCATTACACCGGTGAAACCGCGACCTTTGATGTCGCCAGTGACCGAGATCAGCTTCTTGGCATCGAGCAGGGTGACCTGCAGGCGAGCGCCGAGCTTGACGTCTTCGCCCTTCAGGCTGGCGGGCACCGGAACTTCACGGAGGAAACGGCGCGGTGCGACGTCAGCCTTCTTGAACTCGCCGGCGAGCGGCTTGGTCGGCTTGCGGCGTTTGGCGCCGACCGCGACCTTGATCGCTGCATGACCGTGTTTTTCAACGGTCTTGAGCTCAACGATGTCGTTGGGCAAGCATTCGATCACGGTGACGGCAACCGAGTTGTTGCCATCGAACACGCGGGTCATGCCGACCTTGGTGCCGAAAATAGTGGTGCCGAACGTGGGCGCGGCGGCTTTTGCTGCGGCGGACATGTCTTACCTCACCGTCTGTTTGATGGTGATATCGACGCCAGCAGGCACATCGACTTTGGAGAACACATCGTTGGTCTTCGCCGTCGGCTCGAGAATCTCGATGACGCGGGCGTGCGTGCGCAGCTCGAACTGCTCGCGGGACTTCTTGTCGACGTGCGGGGAGCGCTGAACAGTAAAGCGCTCGATGTGGGTCGGCAGCGGGATGGGCCCGGCGACCTTGGCACCCGTACGCTTCGCGGTGTCCGCGATGTCCTGGGCTGCTTTGTCGAGGATACGATGGTCGTACGCCTCAAGACGGATCTTGATCTTCTCTTTCACAATTTCCTCCACTGCGACCGGAGTCACAGCCAGCACAAGGTGCTGAGGTGGGCCCTGGAACTTGGAGCAGCGTCTTAGGCATTTTTCACTTGGCTTTTAGACCGAGTGAAAAGTCGCCGACGGGCGCTTTTCCTGGCAAATTCGCGGGGCTTGTCGCGATTTTGCAGCCCCCAGAGGTCCAAGCCGACTGTCGGCCCGTACGTGGGTGGGGAGGCGCAAGATATAAAAGACTTCCAATGCGCAAGATGTTTCTCGCGTCAGGAGCGATTGGGGCTGCTCGCGGCCTTCTACCAGACCCCCTGCTCCACCAATGCACGCGTCGCCGCCCCGGCCCAATCCTTGTTGGCCGCGGGATTCGCTGGACTGGGGTGCGGAATGGTGGCGAAACGCACTGTTTTTACCGTGATCGCGCGCTCCGCCGCCTGGTGGGCGAAACGCCCAACGCCGACCACCCAATCGGGTTTGAGGGTTGCGACCACGGCGCGCAGGTGGTCGTCGCAGGCCTTCTCTACGGCCGCAGCCTCGGCCATGGGCAGCTGATCGGGCGTGCGATTCTTGCCGCCCTCTTCCATGAAGGCCAAGGGACACCAGTTGGCAACGAAATGCTCGGCAAAAAAGGCCTTGGGCGTGGTGAAACGTTGGGCGAACAGGCCCCATAGGCGCCGGCCGCTGACCTCGCTGCGGGGGCAGGCTAGGCCGGTGACCGGACGTTTGGGGTGTTCCACCGGGGGATGGCCGACCTTACCGCTAAGGCCCATCCAATCGCGCACAGCGGCGACCTCGCCGAACGGCACCCCGGTCTGGGCCATGCCGAAGGGGCCTGGGTTCATCCCTAAGAACACCACCTTCTTCTTTCCGCTTCCCGCCAAGCGCAGGTAGGCCGCATGCAGTTCCCAGGCATAGACCAGAGGATTGTAGACATGGGTGATGGGGACGGTGAAGGCCAAGCCATCGAGGGTACGCGAACAGGCTTTGGCAGCGGTCAGGAGGGCGTCGGTGGTCACGGGGCGTGACGCTGTGGCGTGGTCGGCTCAGGGTCAACCGCCAGGTCACCTCAGGCATGAAGCGCCCCAACCATCACACCCGCCCGAAAGCCTGCGCCGATCGCTTGTCAGGTCGCTCCCGTCCCAGGCAATTCTCGACGCATGGCAGATGATGGACATCAGGACTTGTGGGCACGCGCACTGATCGAACAGAATCAGCGCTGGCTGACCGCGTATTTCCTTGCCTCGACCGGCGACCGCAACGCGGCCGACGATCTGGTGCAGGAGGTCTTCCACCAGGCCATCACCAGCCAGCACAATTACGACCGCGACAAACCGTTCGGCGCGTGGCTGCGCGGCATCGCGCGGCACTTGTTGTTCCGCCACTACCGCAACGCCAAGCGCCAGATGATTCCGCTCGGTGATAAAGTGGTCGAACGCTTGGAGGCGGTCGCCGCCGAAGCCGAACATCGCCAGATCGATCCCGACTGGCAGCCGTCGCGTCTGAGCGCACTCAAAGATTGTCTCGGTGAATTGACCGAACGCGTGCGCGCGATGTTGACGCTGAAATATCAGGAGGAACTCGCCTCCAAGGATATCGCCGATCGTTTCCGCATGAAGACCAACGCCGTCGACATGGCCATGAGCCGCGCGCGCCGCGTGCTCGAAGACTGCGTCAGCCGCAAGATGGGCCAGACCTTCCATGAGTGACCGCCTGATCGATCGTTGGGTGAGCGGCATGGCCAGTGCGGAAGATCGCGCCGAGCTGTGCGAACTCATCGAGAAAGATCCCGCGCTGGCTGATCGCCTGTTCCGCGCGGCGGAACGCGAATGTGATCTCAGCGAATTTTTCCGCGGCCTGCCGACCATCAGCACCAGCGTGCCGGTCCCCGCGCGGGCAACGACCAGACTGCGCCGCACCGCGTCGCGCTTGGCGTGGCTGCCGATCGCCAGCGGCTTGGCCGCGGCGCTGCTGATAGTCGCGGTGTTGGCCGTCCACTTCGCCGCACCACGCCCTAACGAGCCGACGCCGGCGCCCCTGGCCAAACCGTTGCCCAGCCTGCCGCCGGCCATGAGCACGCCGCCGACCACGCTGGTCGAAACCCTGCCCGTGCCGTTGGCGGTCGACGAACGCACGACCCTGGCCGAGGTGTTTGCCGATCCGGTGAATGACCAAGCGGAAGTACCGAGCACCAAACCCAGGGCACCCGCTGCTCCCGCC
>JANPLC010000205.1:0-4885 GCA_031426335.1 Planctomycetota bacterium | reverse complement strand
GCGAGCTTGCCGTCGTTCAGACGCGGCAGCTTGTTGCCATCAGCACCAGCGTCCTTGTAGGGCACGCTGAAGCCATCGAGCCAGGTCACGGTGCCCGTGGTCGCAAGGTTGTCCGCCGTCGGTTCGCCAAGCGGCAAGGCGCTCCACGGTCCATCGGTTTTTTCTGCGACGGCCATCAGCTCCGGCTGGGTCGAGGCTTCCTGGTTCAGCGCGGTGATGCCCGCGGTGATCGCAGCCTTGCGATCGACCGCGAGCAGCGCGGTGAACGCGGCGCGACGGATCTCAGCGTTGTCTTCCTTCAGCAAATTAGGCAGACGCGACGCCAGGCCGGCGGCCTTGTGCTCGGTCAGCAGCGTCAGTGCTTCGGCGCGCACATCGGACGCCATACCGGCATTGTCCACCAGCTTGAGCAGCACCTCATCGCTCAGGCCATAGCCGAAACGCTGGGCGAGTTTCACTGCGCTGGCCATCAAGCGATCTTCGTTGTGCCCGACGATGGCCATGATGCCGACCTTGAGCGGCGCGGGATCCGGGCCCTTCTCACGCCGCAGGGCTTTGCGCGGATAACCGATCACCGGATCGATCCAGGTGGATTTCTCCCACGATTCCAGGGCTTTGAGTGCGACGGCGCGCACATCGGTCGGCGCCTTCTGCGCAGCGGCGAAGTCGACCAGGATCTTGGCGGCGGATTCATCACCCCAGCGCTGGGCGGCATTGATCAGACGCAGGTAGAGCAGGCGTGCGATCGGCTCCGGAATGCTGGTGTCGATCGGCTTGGCGAGTTGCGCGATGAGCGCTGGCATGGCATCGGCCACCGGGCCGTCATAGACCGCACGGATCGCTTCCGCGCGGATGACCGGCGTAGCGTCGTCGAGGAAGCCGGCGAGGCCCGCGTCCTTCAGGCGACGCAGTACCAGGATGGCGCCCATACGCACACCGGCGGAGGCATCCTTATTCAGCGCGGCGAGGGCCTTGGCGTCACTGCAACCGAGCAGGCCCATCACCGCGGCGTGGCGCAGGTAGACGTCTTTATTGTCGTTGTCCTTGAGCACGCGCAGCAGTTCCGGCGTCGCCGCCGGATGTTTGATGCGACCGAGGGCGATGGCGGCGAACGACTGCACACGGGCGCTGGAATCACTGAGCAGCTTGACCAACGCTGGCGCGGCGCCGGCGACCTTCAGGTCACCGAGGACCTTGGCTGCCTGTTCACGAATGCGTGCATCGCTGTCAGCGAGCAGCGCTTCGATCTGCTTGGTGATGGTCGTGTCCTTGCGCGCCAACTGCCACAGACCCCAGATGCCGTGCAGACGGGCGAAGGTCGACGCGCCCTTGGTGGCGGCCTCGTTCAACACCGCTTGGCCATCTTTGCCGCGCGCAACGAGTTCGAACTGGGCGTGCTGTCGCGCGCGCATATCCGCATGGCCGAGCAGCTTGCCGAGTTCGCCTGGGCTACGTTTGCTGAAGCCCTGGGCCATCAGCGATTTCAGTTCCTTCACATCGACGCTATCGCGCGTCGTCGCATCGCTGACCGTCACCACGCGACCCTGGTTATTCAGCTCCCAACCACCGATGTAGTCTGAGATATAGGCGCGACCATCGTAGCCAAACACCACGTCAGTGGGCGGCAAACCCCAGCAAAACCTTTCCTTCTGGTTGTCGGGCAGTTCGAAGCCGGCACCTTTCTCGTTAAGCTTGAACGACCACACTCCGCTATCATTGCCGCCCCGGTAATCGCACACCAGGAAGGTGTCTTTGAGTTTGTCGCCGAAGCCGACGCCGGGATAGAATGCCAAGCCACTCGGGCCGCTGGTGATGTGGCCGACCGCGGGCAGCACCCACGCGGGCTGCTCGGGGAACGCGGATTTCCACAGGCCTTCTTCCAACCACGGATTGGCCTGACGACCGTCGAGGCCCGCGGCCTTGGCGAAGCCGTCGTTGCCGAGCAGCTGCCAGCCGTGGCTCCACGCGCTATTGCCGCCTTCCATGATGTAGACCACGCGTGCGGCGTCGCCGATGTCGGCGTTGTTGTCGACGGTGAAGAGGTTGCCGTAGGAATCGAAGGCCAGTTCCTGCGGATTGCGCAGGTCGAGATAATACTGCTCGAGGTTCGAGCCGTCCGGATCGAAACGGAACACGCCACCGCTGAGCGTGTTGGTGAAGGTGTTGCCTTCCTTCGACTTCACGTTGTAGCCACGGTCGCCGAGCGAGACGTAGATGCGTCCGTCAGGGCCCATCGCCAAGCCATGCAGGTCGTGGCCGCTGATGCTGAAACGCGGTCCCCAGCCGTCGGACAGCACTTCGCGGTTGTCGGCCTTGAGGTCGTCGTTCTTGTCGTCGAAACCCCAGATCTTCGGGATGTTGGTGAAGTACACGCGGTTGTTCATCACCATGACGCCGGCGGCGGGGCCGTCGACGGGATCACGGAAGCCCTCGGCGAAGGTGGTGACCTTGTCGGCCTTGCCGTCGCCATCGGTGTCTTCGATGACGCGGATACGCTCGCTCTCCTTGGTGAAGAAATCAGCGGGGAACTTGTCCTTCCACTTCTCGATCATCGCCAAACGGTCAGCAGAGGTTTTGACCTGCAGGTCGTCCTTGTAGAGGAACATGAAGTTGCGCACGTCGATGACGCCGCCTTTACGCCAGCGGAAGGTCTCACTGGTGAAGACGCGGCCCTTCTCATCGACATCGATGGCGATGGCGTTGAGGATCTGCTGATCCTTGGCCCATACCGCAGGCGACATGCCGTCCGGAACTTTCAGGCTCTTGAGGAAATCCTCCTCCTTCTTGTCCGGGCCGCTCGGGGTCTTCGGGTCATTGCCGGCTTCGACGGCGAATGCCAACGAGGACATCAAAGGCAGGAGAGCGAGAGAGCGGACGAGGAAGGTCATGGGCAGAGTCCTGGGACGGGTGCGGGGCAGAAAAGGTCGGTGCTTAGCGGTTCGTTCGTGTGGTGTTGGTCGCGGCGGCCAGAGCCGGGGCGCAGACCTTGCGGCCAGACCGCACGTGTCCACCACCAGCCAAGGAGCCGGCTGCACGGTGATGAATACAGGCGAGGAGAAAGCGGGGACTCATGGCACCACCGGATAAAGCGCGCTGGCAGGTACCACTTCACGCACTTGGTTCGGGCTGGCCCACGACAGCTGCACGGCCGCGAGCGTGAACTGCTCGTAATATTCGAGCCGGATGGGCACCCGCAGGCGGTCGTCGGCGAAGGTGAACACGCCGTAACGGTTTTCTCCCGGCGTGAAGCTCTGGATGCGCCAGTTGTCGTACACCAGGCGATCATCGATCCACAGGCGCACACCATCGTCGGAGGGCAGGTAGAAGCGGTAGGTCTCGGCGTATCGTGCTTCGATGAAACCTGTCCAACGGATGGAGAACGGATGGCTCAGGCCAGGCGCCGGTTCGTTGCTCATCCAATCGAAGTCGATCACCGGATCGAGCCGCACCAGCGCGGGATCGGTCAGGTGGTTGGTGCGGAAGTAGGTGCCGAGGAGGCCACAGCCGCGGTCGCGCGGGATGATGGTCACGCGATCAGCGGCGAGCGCACGTTCACCTGCGTTCACCAGCAGTTCAGCGCCACCATGCAAAGCGAAGCGCACCGACCCGTGTTCCACCGCCAGCCAGGTGGTGAAGGGATCGGCGGAGAGTGAAAACGCGGTGCCGACCACGGTGGCCTGCGCGCGGGAGGTCTGCAGCACCAGCGGTGCGGTGGTTGGTTGCGGCGCGGCGCGCACGGCAAGGGTACCGTGATCAAGGCGGAAGCGTTTGCCGCGTCCGCCGAGTGCCTGCACCTGCGTGCTCGGATCGAGTGCGAGGCGCGTGCCTTCGTCTGCCCAGGTCAGTTCGGCGCGTTGGCTCGCCGCGGTGATGAGCGTGTCGTTGGCACGTAGTTCACCCTGTGCGGCGACTTCATTGCCCGCGCGCACGATGCGCACACCGGCGTCGGCGGACACCTGCGGCGGTTGCGCCTGCTGTAGGAACATCACGAGCGCGAAAGTGGCGATGATACCGATCGACGCCGCAGTGAGCCAACGCAGCGGAGAAAAATGACGAGTTGGACGCGACTGATGTGGTTTGAGGGCGCGCGCCGAATCAACCAGGCGCTTGCTGCGATCGGGCGTGAATCCACCGGGGATCATGCGAGCACGGCGCACGGTCTCTGCCGAGGCCGTGCGATTGAGCAATGCATGCAGCAACAGATGGGTGCGCATTTGCTCAGCCAACACGCCGGCTTGTGCCGGCTGGTGCACCATTTCGGCAAGGTGCGAACGGCTGATCGGATCGAGGTCGCCCTCCACGTACGCGGCGCCGAGCGCCATCACCTCATCGTCGCTCACGTCTGCCCCTTGGTCTGGGCCGCCACCACGCCACCACGCGACAGGCAGAGGTGCAAGGTCTTACGGATGCGGAACAGACTGACCGCGACCCAGTTCGAGGTGCGTTGCAGCAGACGCGCGATCTCGTGCACTGGTTTGTCGGCGACATAACGTTCGTCCACCAGACGACGCGCTTCCGGCGCGAGTTCATCCAGGCAGCGGCGCAGCGTCGCGAGTTCACGTTCGGGAACCGTGTCATCTTCACGTTCGAAGCGTTCATGCGCCGCCTGCGCCAACACCTGATCGAGCACCTCGCCATCGAGCGCCTGGCTGCGACGACGACCATCGAGTTCACGTCGCACCAAGTTGCGCGCGATGCCGCCGAGCCAGCTCTTCAAAGTTCCGCGCGCTTCGTAAGTGGCGAGCTTCTCAAAGGCGATGACGTAGGTGCCCTGCATCACTTCATCGACCATCACCAGACTCGTCGCGTAACACGACACCAACACGCGCAGGTCGTGCTCGGTCGCCTCCACCACCGCGACGAAGGCCTCATGATCGCCACCCTG
>JANPLC010000204.1:0-29734 GCA_031426335.1 Planctomycetota bacterium | reverse complement strand
CGCTATGCGGCTCGCCTGCTACGCAGCTGTCTTGCTTCGCAGAAACCAGCGCTTCGCGGTGATCGATCTGAGTCGACACCGGCTGTGCCGGTGTGTTTCGCTGCGCGCTGTTGTTGGAATACAGCAAACCCCGTCCCCGCTCGCGCGCGCAGGCGCGCTCGGGGGATTGTTGTTCGCGGGCGCTGCCCGCTACGTCCGCCAGGGGCTCTGCCGCCCCTGGACCCGCAACGAGCAAGACGATGATCAGGACGCTACAGATCCACATGCGTCAACGTGAGGAACACGGTTCAATCCGTGGGTAAACTCCCGGCGGTCGCATCGTCCTGTGCCCAGTCGGAGGTTTCCATGTTTCATCGCCACGTCCTGTTGGTGCTGCTGTCCTGTGCGGCCATCCATGCCGGTGAGGACGCGCGCCGCGAACAACTCAAAGCAGAGCTGAAACAGGCGTCGGCTGAACTCGCGCGCTTCTCGCGCGCGGTCAACCTGGTGCACGAACTGGTGGCGCCGAGCGTGGTGTCGATCCACACGCGTGAGGAACGCCTGCGCCCGGTGCTGTACCGCGGCCGGTTGTTCGCCGAACGGCGCGAAATGGAGGTCGGTGAAGGCTCGGGCTTCGTCTTCCACAGCGATGACAAGACCAGCTGGATCCTAACCAACGCCCACGTCGTGCTGCAAACCAACGCTGAACAACAATTCGTCACAGGACGCAACGGCCAACCCGTTGGGTATGACCGCATCGTCGCAGTGCTGAGCGACAACCGCGAAGTGAAAGCGGAGTACGTCGGCGTGTACGTCGAATCCGACCTGGCGGTGTTGAAGATCGACGCGCCCAATCTTCCCGCCCTGGAATGGGCCGACAGTGATCAGGCAAAGGTTGGTGATTGGGTGGTGGCGCTCGGTTTTCCGCTCGGCGTCGGCTACAGCGCGACCTCGGGCATCGTCTCTGCCACCGATCGTTCCATCGGCAGCGCGCGTGGCCTCAGCGGATTCGACTCCTTCATCCAGACCGACGCAGCGATCAATCCTGGGAACAGCGGCGGCCCGTTGGTTGATGTCTACGGCCACGTACTCGGCATCAACGCCAGCATCAAGAGCAGCACTGGCGCCAACATCGGCCTGGGCTTCGCCATCCCAGCCAACCTCGGACGACGCATCGCCGATGATATCCGTCAACACGGACGCGTGCGCCGCCCGATGGTGGGCGTGAATCTCGACGACGTGACCGCGGAGACCGCGCAGAAACTCGGCCTGCCGCAAACCCAGGCGGTGCAGGTCACCGGCATCGTCCCCGACGGGCCCGCGGCCCGCGCCGGACTCGAGCCCGGCGACGTGATCTTGAGCATCAACCAAGGACGCATCGTCAGCTTGCAACAATTCCAATCCCGCGTGGCCAGTAGCACGCTCGGCCAACCACTGACGCTGCACGTCTGGCGCGCCGGCAAGGAAAGCGATCGCACCGTCACGCCGATCGCCGAAGACGACTTGCGCGCCAAACTGGAAGCCGCTGCTGGTGCAACCGCGGCAAAACAGGGTGTTTCGCTCGCCGGCTTCGGCCTGTGGTTGGCAAGTGATGATCAGACCGGACTGGTCATCACCCGTCTGGAAGCTGGCGGTATCGCAGAACAGGCCGGACTGAAAATCGGCGACCGTCTGCTGCACGAACGTTCACAAGGCCAGCTCGCCTCCACCGCTGACGCCACCGCGCTCGCCAGTCGACGCGAGTTGATCGTGCAGGTCTATCAGGATGGACGGAGCTTCTGGCTGCGGCTCAAACGCTAACGAGCTACAGTTTCACTCCAACGATCATGACAACGCGCGCAACCGTGCCGGGTCCAGGGGCGGCAGAGCCCCTGGCAAGGCGTAGCGGGACAGCGTCCCGCGAACAGCTATCCCCCGAACGCGCCTGCGCGCGCGAGCGGGGACCAGGCTTGGTCGCGCGCAGCGCGACACCCCGGCGAAGCCGGGGTCGCATCAACGCGATCACCGCAAAGCGGTGAGTCGGGTTGATGCGCAAGCCGCAGCTACGGCACCGCGTTGATGGTGTAGTAGATCTCGTTGCTGGCTTCGCCGCCCGCGGCGGTCTCCAACTTGTATTTGATCTTCAGCTGATCGACCGGCTTCAGCCCAGGCAGACCGATGGTCAGGGTCTTGCCGTCAGCCGACAAGGTCACGGAACTCGGCACGACGGTGTCGTGGCCGTTCTTGCCGTCGCTCGGCTTGATCTCTGGCGAGCCGTAGTTGCCCGACCATTTGTAGTTCCACGCCTCGATGGCGAGATTGTCGGCCGACGCGGAATCCTTGGCCAGCGCGTCGGTGAAGGTGATCACCAACGCGTCTTTCTGCGTGCGGATGGTTTTAGGCAGGTTCGCCGGTTTGCCAGTATAGCGCACGCGTTGGAACGCACCGGGCTGCGCGCCGCTGGTCTGCCAGCCGCGCATGCCTGACACATAGATTTGGCCATCGCTGGGACTCTGACGGATGCGCATGACGCCCGAGACGAAATTCAGCGGCAGCTTGACCGCGCCGCCCTGCATTTTGCCGCCGACTTCTTCGTGGTAGCAGATGAAGAACGTGCCCTTGCCGTAGGACGTGTGCAGCAGCTGGCCGTTGAACGGACCCCACTTATCACCGCTGACCCAGCCCTCACCACCGCTGCTGTTGTCCATGTTCATCGGCAACCAGAAGAGCGGCTTGTCAAAATCGGTCGGTGCGGTGTCGCGATGGGCAGCAGGCACCATGCCGTAGAAACCACCCTGTTTTACCCAGCTGACCTTGCACGCCGGCATCCAGTGGCCCTGGTTGTCGCTGAAGGTCAGTTCATCGTTTGGGCCCATGCCGAGGCCGTTGGGCGCGCGCAGTCCGGTGGCGTAGACTTCCAGCTTCGAACCATCTTTGCTCAGTTTCATCATGCAGCCCTGATGCGGGCTGGTGACGTTCGGCGGCCAGGGCGAGCCCTTGGCGTAGTAGAAGTTGCCGGCCTTGTCGGTCTGCAGATCGAGCGCGAACTCGTGGTAGTTATCGGTCACCACGCAGTCGTTGTTGAGGTTCTGGTAGAAGTCCGCTTCGCCATCGTTGTTGAGGTCGTGCAGCACGGTGAGCTGTTCGCGACCAAGCACATGCACCTTGCCGTCCACGATCTTCAGACCGAGCGGTTGGAACATGCCGGTGGCGAATCGACGCCACGACGGCGTACCACCCTTGGCGAAGTCGGAGACGATCCACACATCACCATCCATGGTGCAGATGGCCGCGCGACCATCGGCGAAGAAATCAAAGCCGCTGGTGCGCATGTACGACTTCCACGGATTCTCATTCGGCACCGCGATGGTGTCGACCACGTAGGGAGCGTCGCCGGCACCTTCGCTGAGCGAGGTCTTGAGCGCTTCGCCCCAGCGCGGTGCGCCGCCCTTGGTGTGCGCGGTGAGGTCGAGCGGTTTGGCCGCGCTTTTCGCTACGGCGCCGGTGGTCTCTTCAACCGTGCCGCGCGCCAACGCGACGACGAACGAGCGTGGCGTCGCGCTCGGGGCTACGGTCAACGTCACGCGTCCTGGTGTGGCCGCGAATGCCACGCCGCTCGGCGAACCAATCAGTGACATCGCAGTAATCTTGGTCGGGTTACCGAGCGTGGCATTGGCCCCGGCAGCATTCGCTGCCACGCCTTCTTCTTCACTCACCAGCATGGTCAAGGTCGCGGTGGTCGCAGCGATGGTGAAACGCCGCAGGAACACGCCATCGGCGTACGTCGGTGACTCCAACACAGCGGCACCGCCAACGCTGTACGACAACACCACCGTCTGCCCGTCGAGGTACAGGCCCTTCCACTTGGCCCAGTCAGCCGGCAACGGGCCCTGCGCATTCGCACGTGGATCAGCGAAGCTGTCGCCCTTGGCCCAACCTGGACCGGGTTTGGTGCCGAAGGCCGGCGTGCCCGCGACTTGCACACGACCTTCCAGGCCGTCGCGGCCCTTGGGCATCTTGAGGTAACCACCGGTCCAAGCGCAGGTCACGCGCATGGTCTCGGTATCGAAGCAGAGGTTGGCGCTGGCATCCGGCACCAGCTTGACCACCACGCCTTTGAACGCCTGGTTCTTCGCCACCGGGAACGACGCATCGATGCCGTGCGTCATATACGGGCCGTAGTCAGAGGTCGGACCGCTGGATGCGGTGGTCGCGAGTTTTTCCCACGCTGCCTTGTCGTAGGCGATGCTTTCCTGGCCAGGCTTGTGCCCGAAGGCGCTTGCCGGCACGACGACTTCTCCCGCACCCGGGGGCTGCCAAGCGAGGATGCAACCAGCACCACCGCCACCCTGGAGGAACTCCAGCACGATCGGATGTTCACCCGCAGCCAGTTCGATGGTGCCGGTCTTCTTCACCATCGGATGGACACCGCCATTTTCGACCACCACTTTACTACCAATGGTCAACCGCGAGCCATCGTCCGAGGTCGTGGCGAAACCGTACGTCCCCGCCTTGGTGACGGTGAGCACACCGATCCAGCGCGCGTAGAAGTTTTCAACCAGACGTGTGCCGTGGAACTCGCCTTCGCCTTCATCCGAGAAATCGATCTGCCGCTCAACCCGCACCAATACCGGCTTGCCCAGCGCATCGACGGTAGGGAACATGGTCGCATCGCCGACGCGGTAGTACGCGCCGACCAGACCAGGATTCAGTTCCGCCGCACCCGCAGCGAGCACGGTGAACAACAAAGTGGCGGAGCGGAGATGCTGGAACATGGGGCGGTCCTGTGGGTTGAGTCGAGGCCGAGACGGAAAGCGCTTCCAATCAGGGATTGCGAGGGGTTCTACGGACACGCCGCAGTACGCCATCAGGCACCTTCCGAACGTCGTGGCGGTGATTGAGTGACAGGCGACCGCAGGTTACGGGGCTCCGGCCAGCGGCCACACCGGCAGGTTCCAGACCAACGCGTAGAGGTAAAACAACCCGACGTAGACCGCCCCATGGATCAGCAGCATGGGCATCGGCACCGGGATGCCCTGCACGACATCGTGGGTCTTGGCCAAACTGCGTTTGATCACTGCTTGGACGACCAGCAACAGCACGCCGAGCACGCCCAGGGTGCAGGCCATGATCCACAACACCTTGCCATAGGGCGGCAAGCCCAGGTGGTTCACCTGGCGTTGGATGAGTTCCTGCACCACCCCGATGACCAGGATGACCTCGCCCGCCAACAAGGCGCGATGTTTGAGCCAGGACGGGGTCCAGGTGGAGTCCTTCTTCTTGGCCATGCGGCGCATGATTGCCACGGTCCGGAGGTCCGGAAGTCGTTTTCAATTGCCCCGGTCCGGAAGTCCGGAGGTCCGGAGGTCCGGAGGTCCGGAAGTCTTTTCGTCCGACGCCATCCGTCATCATGTCGTCATGATCGTATGGTCTTCACGCCCACGAGACTTCCGGACTTCTGGTCCTCCGGACTTCCGGACCGTGGCCCAGGCGATACAACCCATCCGCCCTTATGCTTACCAAACGCGTCATCGTCTGCCTCGACGTCCGCAACGGACAGGTGACCAAGGGCGTGAAGTTTCAAGGCAACGTCGACCTGGGCGATCCGGTCGACTACGCTCGACGCTATTACGAACAAGGCGCCGACGAGCTGGTATTCTACGACATCACCGCTTCGGCAGAGAAACGTGGGCTGTTCATCGACGTGGTGCGGCGTGTCGCTGAGGCGATCTTCATCCCGTTCTCGGTCGGCGGCGGCATCCGTTCGGTCGAAGCGATGCGCGACGTGCTGCTCGCCGGCGCGGAAAAAGTTTCGCTCAACTCGCCCGCCGTACGCGATCCCGCACTGCTGACCGCCGGCGCAAAAGCCTTCGGCGCGCAGTGCGTGGTGCTGGGCATGGATGCCAAGAAGGTCCCCGCGTCGGCAGCAATCCCCTCCGGTTACGAAGTCGTCATCGACGGCGGTCGCACCCCTACCGGCAAAGACGCGGTGGCGTGGGCCAAGGAAGCCGAGTCGCGCGGTGCCGGCGAGATCTGTCTCAACGCCATCGACACCGATGGTGTGCGTAACGGCTACGAACTGACCATCACGCGCGCGGTCGCTGACGCAGTGGGCATCCCGGTGATTGCTTCGGGTGGTGGTGGAACGCCCCAACACCTGATCGATGCCGTTGCCGGTGGACCGCAGGGCGGCCACGCTGACGCGGCACTGATCGCCAGCATGGTGCACTACGGCGACTACACCGTGCGCGACATCAAGACCGCGATGAGCGCCGCCGGCGTCGCCGTACGCCTCGATGCACGATTGAGTGGAGTTGCCTGATGCGAGTTCTTCTATTGACCCTGGTGCTGACTTCGGCGACGGCGTCGCTCGTCGCGGCCGATGCGCCGACGACCACGCCGAAGCCGACACCGGTCCCGGCCAAGAGCGCTGAGGCTCCTGCCACCATCGACGCCGTCACGGCGAAGAAGGCCGAAGAAGCTGCCGACGCCTACCTCAAACAAATCAACACCCGTCCCGATCCCCTGGCTGAGACCGCACTCGCCGAGATCGAAGTGCTGCTGTTGGAGGTCCACGCGTTCATCGACTCCGGTAAGCCACTCAAGGCCGGCGAGCGTTACCTCAGCGCGATCGAGAAACGCAAATCCATCGCCGAGGACCAGGGTCCCCTGCTGGGCAAACGCCTGCACCAGGTCGATACCGAACTGGTGACCCTGTCACGCCAGCTGCTGGGGCAGTCGGCCTTCGACCTGGGCGACCCGCCGGCCGGCCAGCCAGCAGCCAGCAAACCCGTCGAACAACCCGCCAAATGACCCATCCGCCATGGCGGCCCTCTGGCGCGGGATGTGCTTCGCACCTCGCGATTGGGTCAGCCTGACCCGTTCCCTTCCCTTCTTTCGGCTGAACCACTCCCATGCCCACGGCGAAACGCGACTACTACGAAATCCTCGGTCTGGCCAAGGGCGCCGGCACTGACGAGATCAAGAAGGCCTACCGCAAGCTGGCCATGCAATACCACCCGGACCGCAACCCAGGGGACAAGGAGGCCGAGGCCAAGTTCAAGGAGGCCGCTGAGGCCTACGAGGTGCTGTCGAGCGACGATAAAAAGGCCCGCTACGACCAGTACGGCCACGCCGGCGTTGACGGCATGGGCCACGCGGGTGGCGGCTTCAACTCGATGGAAGACATCTTCGCCCAGTTCGGTGATGTGTTCGGTGGTGGCTCGATCTTCGACCAGTTCTTCGGTGGTCAGGGCGGCGGACGGCGTGAAGCCGCGAACCAGGGCGCCAGCCTCAAACTCGGCTTGGAGATCACCTTCCGCGAAGCGATGGCCGGCTGCTCCAAGACCATCGATCTCAAGCGCAACGAGAACTGCGAAACGTGTAGCGGCTCCGGCGCCAAACCCGGCACCAAGCCGGTGACCTGCAAACTCTGCGGTGGACGCGGTGTGGTGCGCCAAGGCCAAGGCCTGTTCGTGCTGCAGACCGCCTGCCCACAGTGCGGTGGCCAAGGCAAGACCGTCGCCGATCCCTGCCCGACCTGCCGCGCACAGGGCACCGTGCCGAAGAAGGTCACCATCAAGGTGCGCATTCCCGCCGGCATCGAAGATGGCAGCCGTCTTCGCGTCAGCGGTGAAGGCGAGCCCGGTCGTGACGGTGGACCACGCGGCGATCTCTACGTCTATGTGCAGGTGAAAGCCGATCCGTTCTTCGAACGCCACGAACACGACCTGGTGTGCAAAGTGCCGGTGACCTACGCGCAGGCCGCGCTCGGCGCCGAGATCGAAGTGCCGACGCTCGACGGCACTGCCAAGCTCAAGATCCCCGCCGGCTCGCAGCCCAACGACCTGCTGCGCATGCGCGGCCAGGGCGTGCCGAACGAGCGCGGTCGCCGCGGCGACCAGATCGTGGTGGTGCAGGTGAGCATCCCTAAACGCCTGACCGATCGTCAAAAAGAACTGCTCAAGGAAATGGGCGAGATCGAAGACAAGGTCGGTGAGCAGAAATCTTTTTTTGATCGCATGAAAAGCCTGTTCGAGTGACCTTATTTTCGCGCCTTTTCGGCGCCCGCCAAACGAGTGATCCCATGAGCAATGAAGCAGCCCAACCAGCCCCTGAGACCCCATCGCCCGACGATGTCGCAGACGGCGCAGCGCAGGCTGCCGCCGATGAGGCATTGACCATCACCGTGGCCGAATTCGAAGCGCTCAAGCGCGACGCCAGCGAATGGAAAGAACGCTGCATGCGCTCGCAGGCGGAGTTCGAGAACGTGCGCAAACGCCTGCGCAAGGAAGCTGACGAAGCCGGCACGCGCGCGGTTGCACGCTTCGTCAAACCGATCCTCACTGAACTCGACAATCTGGAGCGCGCGGTGCTCGCCGCCACGCCCGAAGCCTTCGCCGAGTTCGCCCAGGGCGTGACCATGATCCAGACGAACCTTCAAACTGCACTGCGCGGTGCCGGTATCGAAACCGTGAACTGCGAAGGCATCTTCGACCCGGCCGTGCATGAGGTCCTTGCCGAAGCCGAGCATGCCGACGTGCCCAAGGGCACCATCGTGCAGGTCTTCCGCGCCGGTTACAAACTCAAGGACCAACTCGTGCGCGCTGCGCAGGTAGTCGTGGCCAAGCCGCCCGCCGCTGGCTGAGCGAGCTGGCTCCAGCTCACCACAGCAGCGGCTGCTGCGCTGGCGGCAGTGGGTGACCGCCGGTCGCCGCGGCGAAGATCGCGCTGATCAGCCCGATGATCATCAGGCACCACAAGCCCACCAGGATCGACACGGCCAAGCCGATGACGCCGGTCACCAGGCCAGCAGTGTGCAGGCCCCCTGACTCGAAGGAGCCGGGCAACGTGGTGAGCGAACCCATCGCCCGGTTGGCGGACACGATCGCGATCACGCCGAAGACCAGCCCAAGCAGGGGCATGAACCAGACCAGCACCGCGAAGATGCCGAACACCAACGGCATGAGCCCGGTGAGCAGCGCCAGGATGCCGAACACCAGACTCGCAACGGCACCAGGAGGATGTGGTTTCATGTGGCGGATGCTGGATGCGCGCGTGCGCTCCGCAACCGCGGCGCGCTGCTATTCCACGCGCGCTGCTATTCCACGCGCTCCGGGGAGTTCGAGAAGCGCCACGTCATGCCGACGCCGACATACATCCCGGCGAGATCCACGGTCAAGCGGTCGCCCTGATTCGTGGTCAGGTCATGCGTTTGCGACAGGTATCCGACCTGGAGGCTGATCAGCATGCGCCGCGAGATGGTGTACAGCCCGACGAGCCGCAGATCATAGGCCTGGTAATCGCCGTCGGCGGTGAATGCCGCACTAGTCTCGCTGGCTGGCAACGAGAGGCTCGTCCAACCGAAAGCGGCACCGACTTCTGCCGTTGCCGTCCAGGAATCGCTGAAGGCATAACCCGCGCCCAACGACGCGCGCGCACCATACGCCACGAGGAAATCCGCTGAGTCGTAACTGTAGGCCTCGGTGATGGCGTCGAGTCCGACGACCAGGCCGAACGGATCTCCGACCCGGCTGAACGAATAGCGACCGCCCAGTTCGAGCGCCGTCCCGGCGTCGAAGTTGTCGTTCCCGGAACGAGTGAAGTTCGGCGTCTCAAGTGTGAAATCGAAGCTCGTCGGGCGCACCAGCATATCGGCCTGCAAATCGCGCATGACCAGTTCGGCCGCGGGCAGAGTGGAGATGGCCAGCAGAGCGCAGACGATGGCGCGTACCGTCGCGGGAGATCGCGGCACTGCACGACCGCGAAACGAAAGACCCATGCCTACTCTCCCATAACGGACTGCCCGCCAGTGATCGCTTGCCGCCATACTACTGCCGCAATACCAAGCGCACGCCCGCGAGCGCGTGGTGGGTGTCGCGGTAGACTCCCTGGGCGGTACCCAGGGCGTTGGCGGTCTTGGCCAACTCGGCGCCATCGTGCCACGACCCGCCACGCAGACGTGCGCCGGTGCCGGCTCCGGTCCACTCCCACACATTGCCGTGCATGTCGTGAAATCCCCAGGCGTTGGCCGCCAGCGTGCCGACGGCCTGTGGGCCACCGGTGCTGCTGGTCTCAGCGACACGCGCGTTGGCCATCACGGTCGCACGATCACTGACATCGCCCCACGACCACGCGCTGGTGGTGCCGGCCGCACAGGCGAGTTCCCACTGCGCTTCGCTGGGCAGCGCCACCTGCACAACTTTGCCGGCATTGAAGGCCGTCAGCGCCGCGTTGATGTCATCATTGCTGAGGTTGAATGCCGGCAGCGCGTCGCCCTGCGCTGCTGAACCGACCAGGGCCGCATCGACCAACTCCCAGGGCTGCGTTGACGCAGGAGCGAGGTGTCGCCACTGCGCCTGGGTGACTTCGAAGACGCCAAGCAGGTAAGTTCCGCCCAGCCCGGATACGCGGCGGAAAACCATCCGATCGGTGACGTACAACGGATTGCTGGTGAGGTCGGTGAGCTCCAGCGCAGTGGTCCGGGTGCCGCTCACCAGATCGAGGATGACAACCTGGGCATTCGCTTCGTTGATGCTTCCCGGCAACTGGCCGGTCGACGGATCGCCACTGAGCGACACGCCCACGTTGGGATCGTTGCAGCCCAGCACGGCCAGCGCGATCAGCGCCGCAGCGCCAGCGCGGGCCAGAAACGAAAACCGGGAGCGGCGCATTAGTTGCTCCCCGAGGGCGCCTGCACGACGCGCAGCATGAGTGGTTGGTAGGCGGCGGTCTCATTCACCAGGTCTTTGACCAGGATGCCGAGACGCTGGTACACCACGCCGACCTCCAAACCGGTTCCGGTGGGCAGCGCCCAACCCGCCGGCCAAGTGATGGTGCCGTCGCTGGTGCTGAAACCGAGCGCTGGAGTCATCGCTGGGCCGCTGGTGATCAGGGTGAAGCTCAATTGCCCAGGCACGTAGGGTCCGCCGCCGACCGTTGGCGTGTAGCTCAGCAACGATCCCTGGGCGCCTTCGAACGGTGGATTGGAGGTGATGATCGGCGCGACGGCACCGACATCGGTGATCACCACCTCGATCACCAGCGGCGTCGATGAGCGGGTCACCGGGGTTGCACCATCGGAGACCAGGCCGTTGTCAGTGACGGTCAGCGTGAATTGATCGGTGATGATCCCCGTCGCGGACGAAGCCGGCACCGCCGCCGTGTAGGTGAATACGCCCGGGACCGCTGTGGTCGACACCGTGCCTTTGACCGGCGGCGGGGTGATGGAGTAGGTGACCTCGCCGTCGGGATCGTCAAGACTGACCACGGTCTGATCGGTAGCTGACCCACGCGTGATCGCGAAGGGCACCGCCACGTTGGGCACCGCGAGGATGCGCCGCACCGACGTCAGTGCCGGCGCCTGATTGTACGGCACGACGGTGACCGTCTTGTTCACCGCAGTGCTTGCACTGGTGGCGCCGTTGACCACCTGAATGGTCACCACCCGCGGCGACGCCGACGGATTGCTCGAGGTGTTGCTGAAGGTCAGGTGTTTGATGACGTCCTCGACCGTGCTCACCAGCAGCGGGCTCGGCGAAGCGAGGCTGATGACCAGCGGCACGCCACCACGCCCACCGGTGAAGGAACCGATCGGCGTCCCGCTGGCGAAGCTGCTGCCATAAACCAGCGGCGTGATGCCAGTCATGGGATCGAGTGGACCGGGATGCACCGAACCAGAATCCTGGATGCCCAGCTCATCGAGGTCATCGCCACTC
Organism: Planctomycetota bacterium; assembly: GCA_031426335.1. Taxonomy (GTDB): domain Bacteria; phylum Planctomycetota; class UBA11346; order UBA11346; family UBA11346; genus BOG-1363. Next base: position 18,059 of record JANPLC010000204.1, on the reverse strand, counting down.
TGGATCGCCGGCGCAGGATGGACCGCCACGCGGGTGCCGCTGGGAATGGTGATGGTGGCGGTGATGTTTGCGCCGCTGTTGCCCGCCGGGGCGAACTGCCTGGGGACGTTGGTGTCGGATGAGTTGAACAGCTGAACCCCGCTGTCGATCACCACTGGCACCGCCAGCCCAGGAGTCGCTGGTTCGGTGAAAACCGGAGCAGCTCCGGAGAGGAACACCTGCGGCAGGGTGCGATCGATGCCGATGTTGAAGACGATCGGGGCGGATTCGCCCTGGCTGGCATCGGTGGCCGGCGGCGAACCGAATGCCGCAGGACACGACAACGGATTGTCATCACGCACGGTGAACACGAACCCGTCGTCGCCGCTCAGCGCGCCATTGTGGGTGTAGCTCACGTATCCCTGGTTGAGATCGTCCTGGGTGAAGGAGTTGGCCTCATCGCTCGTCACCGGCACCGCGACGATGCGCATACCCGTGGGCGGATCAGTGGGACGCTGGCGCAGCAAACGCCCCTGCGACACGCCGAGATTAATCAGGTAGGTCAGTCCACGTGGATCCTTGGTCTCTTCGTCCCACGCCACCAAGTTGGAATCCGGCAGCACGGCGGTGCCGGCATTCACCGGAGATGGAATGGTGAAGATCGGATTGCGCGGTTGGTTGAGCAGCGGATAGGTCGGGACGGTGCCGCTGCCGCCAAGCAGGACGAGCGACGCATTGACCGGCACCGCGATGCCGCGATTTACGGTCAGCGGATTGACCGTCGAGGGTTGCAGCACCGGGACTGCGTTGGCGAAGCGCACCACCACATCGATGGTGCTGGTGGCGATCCACGCCTGCGAACCACCAGCCACGCTCGCCGTCACTCCCGCCGGAACTACGCTCGCCGTATTGCGCGCACCCGTGCCACCGAGGTCGTTCAGCGACACGGTGATGGTATCATGATCGCCATAAAAACCGGCTTCGGCACGGTAGACCACGGTGTTCAGAGCGTTGCCGACATCACTCAACGTCCCGCGGAAGGTCATGGTCGCATTCGCTGCGGCGAGACCGACCAGCGACCCAGGCACACCGCTGCCTTCGCCGTCGCTGAACACCGCCACCAGATTGGTGGTCTGGGCCAACGTCAGTGTTCCGTGCACGGCGCTGAGCGTGACCTGGACCAGGCCGCTGCCGACATCCGGGTCAGCGAGCGTCAGATTGGTGAGCACCAGGTCGGTGCTCTCGGCAACCGTCCGCGTACCAGGTACCACCGCCGACGGCGGCTGGTTGATGGCGGCGACGGTGATCGGGATCGCCAACGTCCCGGTCAGCGGCAATGCCGTCCCGAGGCTCGCATGGCCGAGGTCGTTGAGTGACAGCGAAAGCGTAGCGGTACCGTTGAAAAGGTCGGTCGGCCGGTAGGTCAGGTTGCCGGTGCTCAGCGCGTTGCTCAGCGCACCGGTCGAGCCATCGAGCGCACCCTCCAGCACCAGGGTGGCGGTGCCGTTCCCGCTTACCGTCAGGCCGGTGGTGGTGGCGATATGCAACGTTCCATTGGTCACGCTCAAGGTCAGGCGTTCGCTGAAGCCGTTGCCGTCGATGTCACTGATGGTGAGGTTGTTGAGTGCCAGCACGCGGCTGTTGAGCGCATCGGCTTCCGCCACGTTGTATCCCGCGGGACCGCTCAGCACCGGCACGTTGTTGTTCGGCACGATGGTGACCAGGCACGAACTGGCCACCGAAGTCTTGGCCGGGCCGGTGGAATTGCTGGTCACCGTCACGGTGATCAGCCGGCGCGTGCCGTACTTGCTGGGATTGCTGCTGGTGTTGGTGTAGCGCAGCGAGCGCAGGATGTTCTCCACGGTCGCGGTCGGGATGGGGAATTTCCCCGCCTGGCTGAGGAAGATCGGCTGGCCCAACTGCGCGCCACTCTGGCCACCCGCGAGCGTGATGGTCTGGGCGGTGGCGAGCGGGCCCACCACGGTAAACGCCGGGCCCGGATTCTGGATGGAGTACATCGGATACGGATTGAAGAATTCAGCGGTAAAGGCCAAGAAATGACCCGGCACACCGACGCTGTAGGCATACTCGTTCGGAAGCGTCAGGGAGATGCCCTCGGTGCCATCGTTGGGGAAGAGCCCCGTGGCATCGGGATTGGTCATGGTGATGACCACCTGGTCAAGCACACTGCCCTGGTAGAAGGACACACTTGAGGTGTTGGTCATCTGGTAGAGATCGAAGGGATTGTACGGGATCGTGCTGTAATTCGCCTGCCAGATCGGCGTCGGATTGGTGATCGTCGCCGAGGTACTAAAAGCGACCGCACCCGAGGCCTCGACGTAGGTAAGCGTGGTATCCGGCGTCGCTGGAATGCCGCTGAGCGCCACCACCGGCAATCCCGAAGCGACCGTCAGGGTCGCCGTGCTTACCGCACCCGAGCGGTTGTCGGTATCGGTGGTGGTGAACTGGATGCGCCGATTGCCTGGCGTCGCCGAAGTCTGATTGCCATGACGGTAAACCAAGCTGCGCAGGATGGTGGTGTAATCAGCGCCCGTCGGAGATCCGCTGGCCGTGGTGATGGTCAGGGTCCCGGTGATGTTGTTGAAGGGACTGATCGTTACCTGCGTGAAAGGGGCCACGGTGGTATTCGTACCCGTGGCCACCCCGATGGTCTCAAAGCTGCCGTCGGGGTGATCGAGCAGGGTCACGATCAGGGTTTGGATGCGCGTAGCGGAAGGACTGACCACACCGCTGGTCGCGAGCGCGGTCTCCAGCGGGCCGGACACCGGCGGGAAGGTCAGGGTGCCAGGGGGAATATCAGCGACCGCGCCGCCACCCAGGAAAGCCCGTGGCGAGCGGTTCACGCTCACTGGCTGGCTGTCCGAGCCCAGCAGCGCCCCGCTCGGTACGAATGCCAGGTTGGCATCGACCACTGCGTTGCTGTTGCGGATGCTCCCACCCGCGAGCGTGATCGGCGGATTGTTGCTGTGATCAAGCGCGGCGACGGTGTGACCCGAGGCGATGGTGTAGGAGAAGAGCAAGGTCGCGGTGCCGGATCCCGACGCGTAGGTCGCGGTGCCGCCACTGGTGAGCGCCAGGGTCGGCGTGCCGCTGACCGTAACCGCACCAGTGAACACCACGCGCGCGGTCAGTACCTGCGTGGTGAGATAGTTGCCACCCACCTGGACGATGCTGATGCCGGTGATGGTGCGAGCGGCGACGTTCACGCTCAGCGTCTGGTTGTCGCTGAGCGAACCGGCGGTCCCAGGCGTGGCGCAGGTCAACGTCGCGGCGATGGTGGTGCCGGCATTGGTGATGCGCGCGCCGCTTGGCAGGGCGAGCGGCGTGGTCGAGGCGTAATCGAGCGCGGTGGTCGTATCGCTGACGCCGATGACATAGGTGAAGGTCAAGGCTGCCGTACCGGAACCGCTGGTGTAGGTCGCTACCGAACTGCCGCTGTTCAAGGCGATGGTCGGCGTCCCGCTGACCGTGACGGCGCCGGAGAACGCCACCACCACGTGCAGCGCTTGCCCAGCTGTATAGTTGCCGTTGGCCTCGCTCACCGTGACGCCGCTGATGGTCGCCGGCGCTGGGCTGCTGATGGTGATCGGATTGCTGTCGACCGCCGACAGCAGCGTACCAGCAGCGAACGTCACATTGGCAGCGACGCTGCTGTTATTGTCATTGGTGATGGTGCCCGAGTTCAGGCTCAGGGCATTGAGCCCATATCCCAGACCGGTCGAGGCCTGGCCCGCCAACACGGTGTAGCGGAAGATCAGGAGGTTCGAACCCGAGCCGGACAGGTAGGTGGCAATGCCGGCGCTGCCCGTGGTGTTGAGGGTGATGGTCGGCGTACCGCCGCTGGTGACGACGTCGACCGGTCCGCTGAAGCTCACGCGCAGGTCGAGCACATCGTTGGTGATGTAAGCACCGCCGGGCTGCACCACCGCCAAGTTGGTGATGGTCTCCGCATAGACGATGGAGGTTGGTTGGCCATTGATGGTCGACAGCAAATTGCTCGCTGAGCCGCTGAATGCGAGGTTGGCAGCGATCGCCGCGCGGTCGGCATTGACCACGCTCGCACCGCTGGGCAGTTCAAACGGCGTACTGTCGAACGCCGTAAGTCCTGTCGTACGATCACCCGCCCCGATCAGGTAGGTGAAGGTGAGATCATTGCTGCCGCTCCCCCCGGTATAGGTAGCCGTGCCGCCGGAATTCAGCGCCAGGGTCGGCGTGCCGCTCACCACCACGTTGCCACTGAAAGTCACGCTCAGCGCGACACTCTGGCCCGCCGTACGGTTAGCTCCGGCATCGGTAACGGTGATGGCGCTGATGGTCTCACGGTGGTTGATCTTAATGACGCCACTGGCGGTCTGCGACAGGATCGGTCCGGGAGGGAACGTGAGATCAGCCGCGCCGCCAGAATTTTTAGTGATGAGAGCGCCATTCAGGGTGATCAGCGGATTTCCGGTCGAAGCGAGCGAGGCGGTCGATTCTCCACCCGCGATGGTGTAGGTGAAGTCGAGCGTGGATTGGTTGTTCGCCGTCCCGCCGGTATACGTGGCACTGGCACCGGTATTCAAGGTGATGGTCGGGTTGCCGCCGCTGGTAACGACGTCGACGTGTGGGGAGAACGATACGCGCAGGGTCAGGGTCTCGCCGGTGATATAGTTGCCGCCGACCTGAGTCACCTCCACCGACGCGACCTCCGAGGTCAACCCATTTGCCGCGACACCGATCAGCAGCAGCACCAGCGCTACACCATGTCCCAGTTGCTGGACCAGCACCCGCGCGACGGCGAAGAATCCCCGACGGAAGCTCATGGCTGGACACCGGGTTCTACCGGTACGGTGGGAGCAACGTCAGTGAGCGGCGCGACCTGCGCCGGTACTTCGCTGGGCGTGCTCGGTGCAGCAGGCGCATCCGCAGTGGGCGGGAGCAGTGGAGTCAAAGCAGTAGGAGCCGTGGCGGGGATTTCCGCAACGGGTGGTACAGTCGCCGTTGCGGGCGCCGGCACTCCCTTCTCCCACTCCACGGTCGCCGCCAAACGCAAGCCAACATACGCCGAACGCACATCCGGGCGCAGCGCCGCACGATTGGCCAGGCGGCAGGTGCCGGCGGGGTCGCCCCACGAACCACCGCGTACCACACTCAGCAGGCCATCGCGCCCCAGTGGATCGTTGACCGGTACGGTGGTGTAGGGCGCGTAACGATCCTGGCACCATTCCCACACGTTGCCGTGCAGGTCGTAGAGACCGATGGGATTGGCGAAGCGCAGTTTGACCGCCTTGCTCGCTGAGCCGGAGTTGGCGTCGTACCACGCCACGGTGCCCAGCGCGGTCGCATCGGTGCGTGACGTGCTGATGCTGCCAGTCGCGCCGGCACGAGCAGCATACTCCCATTCGGCTTCGCTCGGCAGGCGCAGTGGCACGGCCAGGCGTTCACGCGCCTTGCTGATGAAGTCATTGGCATCGTTCCAGGACACGCGTTCAACGGGACGGTCGTCGGCGCGATGACGGGCGGGATCACTCCCCGTGATCTGACGCCACATCGCCTGGGTGCATTCGCTGTCGGCCAACCAGAACGCCGCGGTGATGGTCACGCGCACCTGGGTCTCGTCGACCTCGTGACCGGCCTCCTGGTCGGGACTACCGATGATGAAACTGCCGGCAGGCACAAAGCGGAAGCGTTGCAGCAACTCCGGTGCAACCACGAGATCCGCCCACAGGCCGAAGTCATCGCGTCCGCTGGCCCCCGCCCAACTCGGTTTCGCTGGTCCATCCAGGTGCGTCAGACGCGCAGCCCACGCCGCGACCTGCGGGTCCTCTGGTGACACCAGGGCGGTGAGTTCCCGGTAGTCCGCATGCAGCTGGGCGTGTGCCGTGGGCGAGTGCCCATAGGCCGCCAAGGATTGCGTGAGCGCCTGCACCAGGGTTGCCACCCGTTCGGTTTTGCTGCGCCACTGACGGTACCGTTGATCTCCTTCACCAACCAGCGAGACGAAGTCGGCCAGCGCGGCATGAACGTCCGCTGGCAGCGACGCGGCCCGGTCGAGGGGTGCGAGTGCCGCAGCCACCGTAGCCACCCGCGCGACCTTGGCGCGCCAACGGCGGACCTGGGCGTCGCCGTCACCGACCTCAGTCGCCAAACGGGTGAGCAACACCTCGACCGCTTCGGGCAAGGGCGCAGCGGAATCGAGTGGAGTCAGCAGACCGAGTACGTCATCGATACGCGCCCGTTTGGCGTTCCACCGCACCACGTCGGCGTTCTCCTCACCGGCTTGCTGCGCATAGATCAGCAGATCCTGGCGCAGCGCGGCAGACAGCGGCTCCGCGTGATCAAGGCTCTTCAAACGTTCGACCCGCGCCTCGGTCTGGATGCGTTCGTCGTTCAGACGGCGCTGATAGAGCGCGTCCTGTTCGGCGGACAACCCGCCGAGGCCAGCGAACATCTCGCGAGCATCGGCGAGCAGCCGTTGTTCATCGAGCGTCAGCGGCTCCGGGCGCTCCAGGCGGGTGAGCGCCGTGCGCAATTCGCCATGACGCGCGACCGTCGCCTGGTGTTTCTTCTGCCAGGCGAGGAGCTGTTCGTCACCTTCGCCAACCAACTCGCGCAAGGTGTCCAGCAGCCGCGCCTGCGGCACGATTTCGCTGACCGCCAACAGGTTCGGCTGGTCAAGCCGACCCAGGCGTTTGCGCAACGAGGCGATCTCCGCCGTCGTGGCGGCGACCTTGGCCTTCCAGGCCTGCATTTCCGGATCGTTGTCGTCGACCAGTTCCTTGAGCGCGGCGAAGTCCTTGTCGAGTTCGAGCTGGACCGCGACCGGCGGCAGTTCGAACTGGTCGAGGCGCCGCAGACGTTCACGCAGTTGGGTGATGCGCGTGGCGTTGGACGTCAGCTTCACCGTCCATTTGGCGATGTTGTCATCCTGGCTACCGATCATGCTGGTGAGTTCCACCAGATCCGCCTGCAACCGGGTACGCAGCGTGTCGGTGATCAGCGTGCCGCTCTGATCGAGCTGTGACAGATTGGCGATCAGGCGTTGGTAACGTTCGTCGAAATCCTTCAAGCGCGCCGTGACGCGTTTGACCAGCGGATCGTCCTCGCGCACCATGGTGCGCAGCTCCGCCAGATTGCCCTTCGCCCCCGCCACCACCGCCATGGTCAGGTTGCTCTGCTGATCCACGTTTTGCAGGGCGCGCCGCAGGTCCTGTTCGCGTTTGTCGAAGAAATCCAGGCGGTCACGCCATTCTTCGGCCTGGGCGTCACCGGTGCCCACCTGTTTCTGGTAGTCCAACAGGTCGGCCTTGGCCTTGAGGCGCTCGGGCAAGGTGATGGTGCTGCCGTTGAGCACCACCAGGTCCGCACGCAACTTGTCCACCTGGGAGAGCTTGGCCTGCCAGATCTTCAGGCGTTCCGTTTTGATGAACGGCAGCTTGGCGTAATCAGCGAGCAGCTTCTTCGCCTGCGGCGGAATCGCTCGCGGGGTGTCGAGTTCGACCAGCAGCTGCTCCAAGCGATCGGCTTCACGCCGCAGTTCCTCATCGCGGGCGAACTTGTCCTGCTGGTAGAGGATGACCTGGTACAAGCCGATGCCACCGGCCACCAAGACCACGGCAATCATGGCGACCAAGGCCAGCAGGTGGCGCTGGGCCCAACTCAGGCTCTCGCGTTTGGCTTCGTCGGCGCCGGTACCTTGACGGTAGTTGGCGAGTGCTGAGGCGAGCATGCGGCCAGAACGGATGTCCTCCAGGTCACGGATCAGTTCGCCGGCATTCTGATAGCGGTACTCGGCTTTCTTCTGCAGGCACTTGAGCACCACCGCCTGGTACTTCTCGTCGATCAGCGGATTGATCTCGCGCGGCAGCTTCGGTTCACCGTAGCAGTGCTGGTAGATGATGGCGTTGGGCGTCGAGCCCTCGAACGGCTTCTTGCCGGTCAGCAGTTCGTAGAACACCACGCCCAGGCTGTAGAGATCGCTGCGCTGATCGATGTTGGATTCGCCGCGGCCCTGTTCCGGGCTGACGTACGATGGCGTGCCGACCGCTTGACCAGTCATGGTCAGCACCGCTTCACCCATCACCTTGACGATGCCGAAGTCGGCGACCTTGACCAAACCGTCGTTGGTCACCATCAGGTTGGGCGGCTTTATGTCGCGATGGACCACGCCGATGCGCCCGGCCTCGGCCAGGCCCTTGGCCGCTTGGATGACGATGTCGGCGGCTTCGTCGGGAGTGAACGGTTTGCCCGCCGCCGTGCGATCCTTCATCACGTCGTAGAGGTCGCGTCCTTCGACGTACTCCATGACGAAGAAGTGGTTGCCCTCGAACTCGCCGGCAGCGAACACCTGCACGACGTTGGGCGACGCCAGCAGCGACGCGGTGCGCGCTTCGAGTTGGAAGCGCTGCAGCAGGCGCAGGTCTGCAGCCAAGTTTGGCGCTAACACTTTGAGCGCGACGCGGCGGTTGAGGCTCTTCTGTTTCGCGCGGTAGACTGCGCCCATGCCACCTTCGCCGAGAATGCCGCCGATGTCCCAATCACCCCACTCCTGACCGGTGAAGGGGCCTGGGCGGCCTTGGTAGTGCCACGCGTCGTCGCTGGTCGCGGTGGTGGAGTTGCGGATGCCGGTCGCCGGTTTGCCGCTGCTGGGGCGCATCCGCGGGGCCATTCCAGGGATGCCGGGCATGGTGCGCGGAGTGTGGATCGCCGCACGGTCCGCTTCGTTGACCGTCGCTGGGGTGCCTTCCGCCGGCGTCGCCGGCATGGTCATCTCACGCCCGGTCAACATCGTCGGTTCCGCACCGAGCCACAACGCCGCCGGAGCCGAACCCTCCGCCGGCGTCGCCGGCATGGTCATCTCACGTCCGGTCAACATCGTCGGCTCAGCGCCGAACACACGTGGTGAAGCCGGCGCCGTGCCTGCTGCCGGGGTCGCCGGCATGGTCATCTCACGGCCGGTCAAATCGGCGAAGCCAGGTATCGCCACGGTGGCCAGCTCACTGGTATCCACCGCTGGCGTCGCCGCCGGTGTCGGCGGCACGGAGAGCGGTTGTGGCTCCGGCATTGCCGCCGGCGGAACCAGGGGGAACGGTTTGCGCGCCACCGGTGTATCGCTGAGCGCCGGACGGCGGATCGCCCGCGTCGCTGGGACTGGCGCGGGCGTGTTCTCAACCACCTTTTGCCGCTGCGCGAAGGGGTCCGGTAGCTCCGCCAAACCACTCGGCACCGGCGTACGCCGGGCACGGGCATCCCGCTCATCGTCGCCGATGGCGAAGGGATCGCGTAGTGGTGGAGGTTGATCGCTCATGCGGATGGATGCTGCCGGGTCGGCTCCGGCACTACGCACCATGCGCAGGCGGGCTGACGATGAGCGGCGCGACCATAGACCCCAGGGCAAGGCGTGCCAGTTGCAATCGCACGGTTTATGGCTCCTTCATCTGTCGCGTTCCCCATGGCCTGACGCCCCGACTTGCCACCCGCCACTGGACCGCTCAACTGCCCGCGCTGGAGTCGGACGGATGACCTATACCGCGTTGGCCCAGGCCCTCGGCCATACCGCGCGCAAGCGACGGATCCTGGATCCGTTGCAGAGCGTCCGTCTGGGCGAAGTGCTGACCAGCCGTGGGCTGCATGACCTGGAAAAAGTCCGGCGCTGGCTCGCGGAGGCCGACGGCCTCAGCACCGCTCTTGCCAAGGAATTGCTGAAATACCTGGCACGTCCGGAGCAACCGCCGTTCGGCCTGTACCGGCCGCTCGCCCACCTGGCCACCGGCGGGATGGGCAATGTCTGGCTGACCAGCGGTCCGGACCAGCAACTGGTGGTGGTGAAGTCGATGCGCCGGGATCTCTCGGGGGCGGAAGAACTGCATGCGCGTTTCGCCCGCGAGCAGAAGTTCATGCAGGAGATCAACCATCCCGGCGTGGTGCGTTGCCTGGGCGGCGGCGAAGTCGACGGCACGCCCTACATGGTCCTGGAATTCGTGCCGTGGGACGACCTCAAGGAGCTGGCAGAGGGGCGTGGCCTGCCCGAACCCTTGGCGCTCACCATCATCCACCACATCGCCGGCGCGCTGATCGAAGCCCATCGTCGACAGCTGGTGCATCGCGATCTGAAACCCGCCAACCTCTTCGCCAACACCGATGGTCAGGCCAAACTCGCCGACTTCGGCATCGCGCGTTCCACCGCGCAGACCTCCACGGTGCTGACCATGCAGGGTGCGCTGATCGGCAGTCCGGCTTACATGTCGCCAGAGCAGGTGGTCGGGGCCAGCAGCATCGACATCCGTTCCGACCTCTATGCCTTGGGCGCCGTACTGTTCTTCGCCCTCACCGGCCGCGAATGTTACCAGGGCCGGTTCCAGGAAGTGCTGCACGCCCACCGCACCGCACCGGTGCCGGACGTGCGTGCGGTGAAACCCGGCGTGAGCCCAGGCACGGCCGCCATCATCAGTCGCTGCATGGCGAAGAAGCCGGAAGACCGTTTCGCCGATCCCACTGCATTGCTGAGCGCAGTCGACGCCGCGCTCGCCGCACTCGGCCAGCAACCCGGCGCGGTGGTGGCCGAACAACATCTGGCTCCACGTCCACCCGCGACCCCCTCACCGGACGCGCAGGCAACCGAGACCATGCTCGGGCGCATGCTCACCGGCGGCGGCTACCAGAAACGCGACAGCTACGCCGAACTGGTGAAAGTGCCGACCCCGACCGGGTTCAAACCCATCACTGCCAATGACGAGACCGTGGTCGCCCCAGGCAGCCACGGCACGCCCGCCCCTGGGGAACGCCTCGAAGGCGGTCTCGACGGCGCGCTGGTCAGTCCGTGGGTGACGCTTGCCGGCGGCAATGGCGGCGAATCCGAACGCCTGCTGATGTTGTTCGCCAAACCAAAACTGCTGCTGGGAAAGCTGCGCGAACCACCGGTCGACATCTGCCTGCGCAACTACCCGACCACGACGTTCAAAGACGACTGCCTCAAAGTCAGCCGCCAGCATTTCCAACTGGGCTACGACGTCGTGCGTGCGGCGATGCTGATCGAGGACATCGGCAGCGGCAACGGCACCAACCTCGATGGCACAGCGCTGGGCGCCAAGGCGGCAAAGACGCTCGACCATGGCCGCGACCACAGCGTGCTGGTCGCCAGCGCGGTGGCGCTGACCATGCACCTGCATGCGCGCCAAGGCGTGCGACAATTGGAACTACTCGGCACGGCGCCCTCCAACGGCAGTGCGATCTGCGGCCTCGACACCGACCACTTGTTCGACGCCGTGACCATCACCCGCCCAAAGAACCGTCCGGAGCTGGCCTACGCCCTGGTGCTGCGTCGCCTCACGCTCGGCGCCAGCGACGCGATGCTCATCCCGCACGGCGCCAAGGGCGACGGCGCCTGCACCATCGCACTGTTCAACGGCCGCTGGATCTGGCGCGCGCACGAACCCGGCGCGCCGTGGAAGGCGCTGACCCTTGGCACCACGCTGACCATCGGTGGACTGCGCTACAGCGCGCGGCCTGGGGTGTACGACGATTTTTGAGGCGTAGGTCGATAGCCCATAGCCGATGGCCGATGGCCGATGGCCGATGGCCGATGGCCGATGGCCGATGGCCGATGGCCGATGGCCGATGGCCGATGGCCGATGGCCGAAAGGTGGCGTTACCCGGACGCCGACCGGTGTTGCATCAACTTGCGGATCATCCGTCCGATGTGATCGGTCTGATCCAGCAGCTTAGCTACGGTCGCCGGATCGAGGCACCCGATGTCACCGGCGATGGTGGCTTGTGCTTCGACTTCGGAGTTGGAGCCCTGGGCGATGGTGAGGAACCGGCAGAAATCCCGATCGGATCGTTCCGCGCCCTCCGCGATATTCGACGCGACGGAGATCGCCGCGCGTCGCATCTGCGATTTGAGATCGCCCTCCGCGCGCATGTCAGCGGTTGCCGCCGAGACGAGTTTGAGAAGTTCGCGAGACTGCTGCCAGACTCGTAAGTTGGTGAACTTGGCCATAGGTGGTGTCCTTTCACCACCCGGCAGGAGGAACGCGCGCAGGGGTCAAGGCCGCGCAGCGCCGAGCGTAGCGAGGGAAGCCTTGACGCCGAGCACGTGACGGAGGCTGGGTGGGGAAAGGGCGCCACTACACGGGGGACGCTCAGTGAATAATCTAGGGCTACAAGAATTGCCCAGTGAATGACGCCTCGAACTCCATTTGAAATCCCGGCTCTTTGCCGTCTTCAGGCCACCACCATTTGGAATACGGAGCTGTCGTAAATGGCGAGATGCATTCTACCGCGTTCATCACAAAGTAACCAAGCGCAAGCCCTGGGATTTTATAAGCTCGCCAAAAGTGCCTATACACGAAAGTGGTTGGCTCCATCCTCACAAAATGCCGCAAGAAAAAGTCATTCCCAAAGGCTATGAAGTCTACTTTGTTCTTCCCGTCACGATCCGAACAAACCTCGACGAGAGTGTTGCCGATCTGGTCGAGATCGATGTTGCCTGCAACGTCGTAGTAGAGCATCCCGCAAAAGGTCTTTCCTGGTCCGGCTAGATCCCGTCGCCGATCACTACGCATCACTGCGGCATTGCCTGCTGCCGCTTTCAATTCGGACTTAAATTTGCTCGCCCTGTACGTGGTTTTCACTTCGCATATCCCCGCAACACAGTCAGCGGTGACAATCCGCACATCCCCCCCTTGAATAGGGTAGGCATGCCTTTATCGGATAGCATGACGTCGATCTGCTTAGACAGCGTTGTTTTATCGACGATAAAGCCGCTGGAGAGGGCAAGGGATTCAGGGACGTAGTTTGATAGGATAGATTGCAGAACACTTTCTTTGGATCTGCCATCTTCTCCCCAGTGTGAATTTCCGATAATGTTGCGAACGCGGCTTTTTAGCGCGTTGAACTCAAGCCCGATCGATTTTATTTGTTCAGAGGCGCTCATGTGATTTCAGTGACGTAGTTCCAAGGCCTGGTAAACTGCACGGGATATTCTCCTCGTTTATTGCTCAAGGAGACGGTTGCTCGCGTAAGCACGTGAGCAAGGGGCAATCCCTCTGGTCGTGAGATCGTCCCTGACTTCGTTGGGTGACGCATCCCTGACCACGTCACCCTCCCCACGTTCTCTGGTACGGCTCCTTGTGCACCCCCATCGTACCGGACGTGCTCGCGCACAAGGGCGCTCCGCTCCGCAGACTCCGCTCCGACCCTTGCGCGCTGTGCGCGACCGGTCCGCCGGAGGCACACAAGGAGCCTCCACATGGCCAAGTTTACCAATCTCCGCGTCTGGCACGAAGCACGCACGCTGCTGCAACTCGTGTCGCAGGCGACTCACGACATGCGCGCTGAAGGCGATCTCAAATCCCAACTCCGGCGCGCGGCGATCTCGATCGTCAGCAACATCAGTGAAGGGGCACAACGGGGTGATCGGGAATTCCGACGCTTCCTCGACATCGCCAATGGTTCCAACGCTGAAGTGCATGCCCAGACGATCATCGCAATGGACATCGATCTGCTCGATGCCGGACGGTGTCAGCAGATCATCGCGCAATGTCAGATCGTCGGACGGATGATCACCAAACTGGCGGCAGCACAGGGCACCCGCACATAGCGGGTGTCTTTGGCCATGGGCCATCGGCTATCCGCTATCGGCTATCCGCTATCGGCGGGGCCTTTGGCCACTGGCTATCGGCTATCGGCGTTCGGTTGTCGGCGTTCGGCCATCGGCGTTCGGCCGGTAATCTTGGCCGATGGCCGATTGCCGATGGCCGATGGCCGATGGCCGCTCAGCGCTCGGCGCGCCGCCGGAATTCATCGACGCCTTCACCGAAGCGGATCGTCAGCACGCCTTCACGCATGACGTCGAGCTGACGGCTGTACTCCGCCAGCAGTTCCGCCTGCGCGGCGTGCAACGCGGTGGCGAGGTCGTTTGGGTTGATGCCTTGGGCGACCAGGCGCAGACCTTCGACCAGCAGCGGCTGGTCGAGGTGACCAGCGAGAGCGGCGAGATCGGCGGGGCTCTTGCCCTTGGCGACTTTGACCACTTCCGCCACCAGGGCGATGGTGGGATCGCCGGGCTGACGACTGAAGGTCATCTCCGCGCCGAGACCGACGCCTTGGGAGCTGGCGAGCGGCGCGATGTCATCCGTGCGGCGATCAGCCGGTCGGCGCACGGGCTCATCCGCGATGATGGGCGACCCCTTGGCTGGCGTCGGAGAGAATCCGCCGAAACCGACGTCGACCCGCGGCATCTGCGCCGCGGAGGTGGCAGCTGGCGGCTCCGCAGGCTCGTCGGCGCGCGGTTTGCGCTGACCGGGCTGGGGAATCACGCCATTGGCGATCATGCGGTTTGCTGCTGCCAACACCTGTTCACGCGCATGGTCGCGCAGCGCCGGGGTGACCTCGGTCAGCAGCTTGAGGTTCTGTTTGATCCAGATGCGCGATTCATCGTCGAGCGCACCAACCACCCGCGAGCGGAACGCCTCGCTGGCATCGACCAAACACGCGACCAGTGCATCGGTCGGGGCCTTGTCGAGGAATACGCGCCAGGCGTTCTCGTCCAGGCCGAGCAGCACTTCGATGCTGGTCACCGATTCGGCCGGTGGACGGGCCGCAGCGGCTTCCTTGGCCACCTGCTTGCTCACCTGGCCGATGATATTGGACGCACGGCCGGCAGCCGGCGTGGGCGTACCACGCGACGCTTGCGAGGCATCGGCAATGGAAGCGAGGAGATCGTCGGCATCGGTCATGACTGGTCGCTTTGTGCAGTGGGAATCGTCAGCAGGCGAATGGGATCAGGATTCGTTGGCTTCTTCGCGTTTGATGCCCAGCGCGTCCATCAGCATGGCGCGGCCGTCGCGGTTTTGCGCGAGCAGCTCCATGTAGAGATCCTTGTATGACATCTTGCCCCAATTGGAGGCGCGCAACAGCAGGTGGCCGACCGGGCTGAGCGGCTCGGCACGGATGAAGAAGTCAGCCAGCTCTGCGAGCCGACGGAAGGCTTCTTCGCGCGTGGCGATGACGCCAGCGGGATTCAGCGCCGCGCCGCCAGAGGGGATGTTGATGGTCATGGCCTTGCCTCCCGCTGAGGTGGATGAGTTGGTAGCACCGCCACCAGCGCTGTCTGTCGTTGGCGACGCCGCGGGCGCACTGCCGCCGACTTTTTCTTTGGCCTCGCGCAGGCAGCGCAGCAGACCGCCAAGACCCGAATCTTCGCCCTCCAGCTTGTCCGGAGCACAGAAGGTGAAGAGCTCCTCGGCCGTCGCCGTCGCAGCGATGACCTGCGCGGCATCCATACTGGACGCGTTGGCGGGATCACCGAAGTAGGCTTCCGACCGTTCCGACAACCACGAGAACGCCGAGGTGCGTGCGCGCATGCGGTTCTTCGCCGGCAGCAGGCCATCCCAGAAATTGGTGACCAAGCCATGCATGGCTTTCAGTCCGGCGGCGTAGCCGGCCATGCCCTGGGTCATCAGCAGGCCGTGGCTCATGGTCGCCACCAGGAACAGGTCCTTGGTGCGCTCCAGCAGCGAGGCGGCGCGGTTCACCACCAGCTTCCAATCGATGGTGCTGGCGTCCGGCGTGCCGAGTTTGGCCATCTCGGCGGACAGTGCCTCGTAGTCGGGATCGTAACGCAGGGACTCGCCAGCAGGCAAGTCACCGGGAACCGGGGTGGTGCCGAGGGCGGGAATACTGGCGAGATCGACCATGACCATCCTTGGAGGGCAGACGGCTCCGGAGGGCCGGAGCGCCTGCTATCGTTGCTGACGATGCGGGCTGACAGGAACGTAGAACTGCTCATATGGGCTACCGCCCACGAACGCTCCGCAGAATGTCGCCTGCGGTTGCCATGCAAGGATGGGCAGGTACATCGGGACCGTTCCCGTCTAGCCACTGCCAATGATAGTCCGCTGACTGCCGGCCACGTGCCGAGAAGGAGTCTCCATGGCCGATTGGCGCATGCTTCCAGGAGCCACTTTCGGCTTCACCCTGGCGGGAACCCCCGCTGAACGCTTCCACGTCCAGCGCTTCGACGGGGTCGAACGCATCAGCCAGCTCTACCGCTACGAGATCGAGGTCATCGACACCGACGAGGCGCCGGTCCTGGCCGACCTGCTCGACGGCAACGCCGCGCTGACCATCGAGCCGCAGAAGTCCGCCGAGATCCTCCACGTTGGCTCGCGCCGCATCGGTGGCCTGATCGCCGAGGCCCAACTGCTCGGCCGGCGAGAGGACGGCTTCCAGCTGCGCCTGACCCTGGTGCCGCGTCTGTGGTTGCTGACGCGCTCGCGGCGATGCCGTGTGTTCATGAAGGAGCAACAGACCATCATTGATGTGGTGCAGGAGGTCCTGCGGCCCTACGGCATGCAAGCCGGTCGCGACTTCGTGGTCTCCAACCTGCGCGCTGCCGACTACCCTAAACGACCCTACCTGGTGCAGTACCACGAAAGCGACTGGGATTTCCTCTGCCGCTGGTTCGAACACGAAGGCATTTTCTTCGCCTTCGAACAGACCACCCAGGGCGAGAAACTGGTGCTGATGGACAACAAGGACCATTACGCACCGCTGGTCGACAACGAACACACGCTGACCTACCAACCGGCGGCGAACAACGACTTCACCCGCACGCGCCTAGCGTTCAGTCTTGCGCACCGCGTTGATCGCGTGCAGCACCACGTGGTGTTGCAGGACTATAACTGCGCCGCACCGGTGTGGCGTGATCCTGCGGGCGGCATGCTGGTGTCGAAGCAGACGCTCGCCGGGAAAAACGGTCAGCCGCCCAAGACCTACGACCAGGTGCCGTTGGTGCACCACGAACCGGACTCGCGCTACGATACGCGCCAGCAAGGCACGTGGCTGGCGACGCGACGCGCGGAACGCTTCGACGCCGAACAGGAGCAACTCACCGGCGAGACCTCCTGCACTGACTTCCGTCCGAGCATGCAGGTGAAGACCGCCGGCTGTCAGAAGTACGGCCTGCCACAGGCCGCCTTTGTGCTGCTGGAAGTCGAACACCGCGGCGTCGCCGATCGCGGTGACACTGCCGGCAAGGGGTCGGTCGCCGATTACGGCAACCGTTTCCGTGCCATCCCCGCGGCGCGCACCTGGCGTCCGGCGCGCACCACACCGTGGCCAGCGATCGAGGGCGTGATGCATGCGGTAATCGACGGGACTACCTGTGATCACGACGCCGCCGGCAACAGTTCGCTCGATCCGTACTCCATTGCCGAAGTCAATGAACGCGGTGAATACCGCGTGCGCCTGCCATTCGACCTCGCCGACCACAAGAAGGGCGAAGCTGCCTCGTGCTGGATCCGCATGGCGCAACCGCTCGCCGGCGACAGCTACGGTCTGCACTTCCCGCTGCACGTCGGCACCGAAGTCATCATCGCCCACATCGGCGGTGATCCCGATCGTCCAGTGATCGTCGGCGCCGTGACCAACAAGGACGCGCTCGCGCCGGTGACCCAAGGCAACAGCCACAAGAACGTGCTGCGCTCGTCGAGCGGCAACCGCATGGAACTGGACGACCAGTACAACGCCCAGCGCATCTACCTGGAAAACGGCAAAGCCACCGCGTTCGACATGCTTGGACGCGACTTCACCGCGGCGGAGGCAGCGACCTCCGCACCATCAGCGCAGAACGCTGCCGGTGGCGTAGCACCAGTTCCCGCCGGTACGGGCTCGTCGCAATACGCCGCATCGGCACCGGTCGCTAGCAGCACCACGCAAGGCGGTTCTTCTGCCTACACCGCACCAGCAGGCGGCAACAACGACGACAAACCCCTGTGGGATGCCGGCGGCTACCCCGATCCACGCTTCTGGGATCACGCTGCCATCGCACATCAGGTCACCGGCCTCGACCTGGGCGATGACCGCCCCGCGTATGTCGGCGCCGACTTCACCAGCATCTTCCGCGTCTTCGACCGCGCGAAATACAAACCGACCACCACGGCACCGGCGCACGACAATCATACCAAGCGCAAAGACGGCTACGATCCGGCGGCCAAGCTCGCTAAACGCGACAGCAAGACCTTGGAGGAAAAGCTCGCCTACGTCGAGGAAGCGAACGCCGACAAGGCCAACCCGGC
>JANPLC010000203.1:0-1825 GCA_031426335.1 Planctomycetota bacterium | reverse complement strand
TCGTGCTCATTCGGCATCTGTTCCCGGCACTGAAGTGCCGGGCTATTACCAAGCCTCCCCTACGGGGCGGCGACAGCAGCGCTTAGCTAAACGCCATTGCGGCCGCGCTCCCGGCGGTGTCAGGCCTACAGCCGAGTTGGCATCCAGCTCGGACGACGCGTCACGACCGCGACGAAGCGGAACCCGATCCCCCGCTGGACCAATCGTGCCGCGATTTCATCTGGCGTGGCGGCGGCGCGTTGTGCTCGGGTCTTCTCACTCATCAAATCCAAGCGTCGATCAAGATCGGCGAAAGTCAGCACGTCATCCGACGTGCCGAACGGCACCACCAGCAGGTCGAGTTTGAGCACCGTGGTCTGAGCGTTCTCGGCAACGTCTTCCAGGTCGGTGCATTTGAGCACACGGTACCACGTGCCTGGGATCGGTTTGTAGCCGAACAACGGCGAGTCCACCCCGGTGCCACCGGCATCGCCGTCCGGCTCGCTGGAGCGGGCGAAGCCATCACCGACGTAGGACTTGGGCATCAACGGCACGCCACCTTCGCCGGCGTCGATGCGGATCTCATCGATCAGGCAGGAGGCGGCCAGCGACGAGCGCGTGGTGTCCTCCGCCAGTTTGCGCATGCGCATGCCGCCGAGGAACAAGGCGAACACCGAGACGAAGCCGACGAGGAAGACGATGGTTGCCACCAGCAGTTCGGTCAGGGTGAAACCACGTCTGGACATGGGCATCCTTGTAGGGGGGCGACCTGGCGAATGCCAGAGTTACGCCGCCATGCCCAGTGATACCAGCCGGTTCACCTGGGCGTTGCGTCGGTTCGAGAAAATCCGGGGGCGACCTGCGGTCGCTATTTTCCCCGGATTTTCCCGAACGGGCTTTTTTCCTAAGGGGGCCAGACGGCCCCCTTCAACCCCCGCAGGCAGCTTTTCAGCAGCCTGCCATGGCCTGGATCAGCGCCCGGTGCCGGCCGACCGCATCGCCGCCGATGACGCGGCATTCGATCAGGTGCAGTTCCCAGCTCTGGCTCGCGGCGTCGAGCGCTGACCGTAGCGTGGCTTCGTCCTGCACCGCGGTGTAGGCCAGGCCGAACTGGGCAGCGATGCCGGCGAAGTCGTGGCCGTGCGGGGTACGTACCAGTTCGCGGTACTGCGGCATGCGCGCCACCGCGAGGAAATCGAAGATCCCGCCGCCGTCATTGTTCATCACCACGATGGCGCCACGCCGCCACGGTTGCGGTGACAACGCCAACGCCGGCAGGTCGTGCAGGCAGGCGAGGTCGCCGATCAGCAACACGCCGGGAACCCGCAACGCTTCCAGTTCGCCCAGGAAGGTGCCGATGGTGCCGTCGATGCCATTGACGCCGCGATTGCTGAACACCGGTCGCCGTTCGGCGGCTGGCAGCAGGTGCAGGTTGCCATGACGCACCGCCATGCTCGACGCGAGGTGGACAAAACCGAAACCAGGATGATTCACCACCTGATGCGCGGCGAGGACTTCGCCCCACGGTTCCGTGGTCATGGCCTCGTTCAGGCGTTGACGCGCGGCGGCCTCGGCGGCGCGCCAACGTGCACACCACGCCGGGTCGCCTGGGGCGCAGCGGTCGGCGAGGTCATCGAGGTGGGCGTCGAGGCGTCCTCGCAGGGCGATCCAGGCGTGCGCCAGGAAGTCGAGGTTGCGCCCGTCCTCGCAAATGATCCACGGACAGTCGTGGCGTCCGAGCCATTCGTAGAGCGATCGTGCGAGCGGTGCCGGACCGATCTGGATGATGAGCTCAGCGCGCTCCTGTCCCAGCGGTCCATTCATCAACGCGTCGCCGGTGCACACC
>JANPLC010000202.1:0-1961 GCA_031426335.1 Planctomycetota bacterium | reverse complement strand
CCTCTCACCTCTGCGTCTCTGCGGTTACCTCTCCGCCACAAGGATCTGTGCATGCGCCTGCTGCTCTTGCTCTCATTGACCATCTCGCTCTTTGCTGCTCAGCCGGCGAAGGAAACGACGGACAAACCAGCGATCGGCCAGGGCATTTTCGTCGCCGTCGGTTACGGCGGTTTCCGTGGCTGGTCGCTTGATGGTAAAACCTGGGAAGCCGAGCGCTGGTCGGACAAGAACCAGGATGATCCCAATATCATCTTCTCGCTGACCTACCGCGCCGGCACGTTTCTGGCCGCGGGTGGCGGCGTCGGCAAAGGGTTCGTGCTGCGCTCGACCGACGGCAAGAAGTGGGAAGAGGCGGTGGTCGAGAAATGGCGCATCGCCCAGGTCACCACCATCGATGACCGCTTCATCGCCACCGGCACCGACACCTTTCTGCTGTCAGCAGATGGCGTGACGTGGATGCCCGGTGGCTCCAGCAAACCGGTATCGACCACGGAAAAAGGTTCCGGCTACTACCGCCGCCACGCGGTCGCGCCGGACGGCACGGTGGTGTTCGCAGGAGACTACTCCATTCCTGACGGCAAACCGCGCATCGGCTGGACCGGCTTCACCAAAAAAGGCGAGACGCCGCTGGTGGTGAGCACCTGGCCCAGCGACATTTGCGGTCTCGCCTGGGGCAATGGCAAGTTCGTCGCCACGGGATCTCTCGGAAAAGTCATCGTCAGCAGTGATGGCGCGACCTGGAAAGAAGTCCTCCAGACCGGCGACAAACACCACGGCGAATCGGTGCTGTTCCACGGCGGTCGCTTCGTGCTGAAGGGCGAGAAGTCGACGCGCATCTCCACCGACGGTGAGAAGTGGGAAGAGGCCAAGGACGCTCCGCGCGTGCCGCAGGCGTCCGCACCGGATGGCAGTCTGTTCCTCGACAGCGATTGGGGCGGCGTGAAGTGGTCGACGGACGGCAAGCAGTGGAACAAGGCCACGGTGCCGCTGGATCAGACCGGCGTTTGCGCCGTGACGTGGGGCATTCCGTTGGCAAATCTACCGCCGGCCAAGCCGGAGAAGAAAAAAGCGAAACGCTAAGTTCCTTCATCCCGGGAGAATCCATGATCCGTTTCCTCACGTTGCTCATCCTCTCCACCGCGCTCATGGCCGCAGATCCCGTGCGCATGGTCTGTGTCGGCGATTCGATCACCCAGGGCCGCGCTGGCCGTGGCACCACGGTGCCGACCTACAGTTGGCGCTACCCGCTGTGGCAAGCCTGTGTCGATGCGAAGATGTCCGTCGACTTCGTTGGCAGTATGACCACCGGCTTCGAGGGCTCGCCGGAGTACGCCGCGCACGGCGGCAAGATGTTCGTCAATCATCACGAAGGCCGCTGGGGTTGGACCACCCGCGCGGTTGCCGATGCGCTGGTGGAAGCCAGCAAAGGCTGGACCGCTGACGTGGCCGTCGTGTTCCTGGGCACCAACGACAAGATCAAAGAGCAGGGCATGGAGCCCACGCTCAAAGCCATGCGCGACCTCGTCGCCGTGCTGCGTGGCCGCAACGCCAAGGTCAAAATCGCCATCGGCCTGCCCTTCCAGGAATGGGCACCGTTTCCCGAACTCAGCAAGGCGTACATCGCGCTGGCCGCGGAGCTGACGACCGCGAGCTCACCGGTCATCACCGTGGCGACCGCCGACGGGTGGGTCTCGAAACCGGATGCGCCCAATACGTCGACGGTGGATTGGGTGCATCCGAATGCCAAAGGCGATGCGCACATCGCGACGCGGGTTTTTTCCGCGATCACGCCGTGGGTGAAGAGTAAGTGAAAGACCGCGTGCTTGGTGAGCCCCGAACCGGGGCACCCCGACTACAGCCCAGCGCGTGAGTGCTGCGCATTCCCCTCTGTCGTGTCGATTGACGTAAGCATCGAGAATGACCGCTGGGAGCGCGGCCGCCCCCGGCCGCATTCCTTTACG
>JANPLC010000201.1:0-10961 GCA_031426335.1 Planctomycetota bacterium | reverse complement strand
CGCCCCGCCCCCAGTTGCTTCACCCCCCACCGTTCTACACTGCGCCGCCTTCACCGATCAGCCCTCCCAGGAGCGGTGCCATGGCAAAAATCCTGACTGACGACGGCCTGACCTTTGACGACCTCCTGCTGGTGCCCAACCGCAGTGATGTGGTGCCGAAGGATACCGATGTCGGGACCTGGCTGACCAAACGCATCCGCCTGCACGTGCCGATCTTGTCCTCGGCGATGGACACCGTCACTGAAGCGCGGCTCGCCATCGCTCTCGCGCAGATGGGTGGCCTCGGGATCATCCATAAGAACCTGCCGATCGAAGGCCAAGCCATCGAAGTCGAGAAGGTCAAGCGTTCAGAGAACGGCGTCATCACCGATCCCAAGACCCTGCCGATCACCGCCACCGTCGGCGATGCGCAGGCGGTGATGGAGAAACACCACATCTCCGGCATCCCCATCGTCGATGGCACCAAAGTCGTTGGCATCGTCACTCGCCGCGATCTGAAGTACCAGCGCAACCCCGACACGCCGATCAAGACCATCATGTCGAAGCAGCTCGTGACGGCACGGCCGACGATCAAGCTGTCCGACGCGAAAGACCTGCTCTACCAGGCCAAGGTCGAAAAGCTGATCCTCACCGACGGCAAGGGTGACCTCGTCGGTCTGATCACCATCAAGGACCTGGAACGCCAAGAGCAGTACCCGACGGCCTGCAAAGATGCCCGTGGTCGTCTGCGCGTCGGTGCCGCCATCGGCGCCGGTGACGACGAACGAGCCGCCGCGTTGGTCAAGGCCGGCGTCGACATCATCACCGTCGACAGCGCGCACGGTCACTCGAAGAACATCATCGAGACCGTGAAGCGGCTGAAGAAAAACCACGACATCGATATCATCGCTGGCAACATCGCCACCGCCGAAGCCGCGCGCGATCTGATCAAGGCTGGCGCCGACGCGATCAAGGTCGGCATCGGCCCCGGTTCGATCTGCACCACGCGTGTCGTCGCTGGCGTCGGCGTGCCGCAGATCACCGCGGTGATGGAAGCCTGCAAAGTCGCGACCAAGGCCGGCATCCCGGTGATCGCCGACGGCGGCATCAAGTATTCCGGCGACGTGGCCAAGGCGCTCGCTGCCGGTGCGGCCTGCGTGATGCTCGGCTCGATGCTCGCCGGTTGCGACGAATCCCCAGGCGAACAGATCATCTACCAAGGTCGGCAGTTCAAAGCCTACCGCGGCATGGGTTCCATCGGCGCGATGGTGCAACGCCACGGCTCCGCTGATCGTTACTTCCAGGACGGTAAAGGCGCGGCGGACAAACTCGTCGCCGAAGGCATCGAAGGCATGGTGCCCTCGAAGGGCCCGCTGGCGACGGTGGTCTACCAACTCGTCGGCGGTCTGAAGGCGGCGCTCGGTTACTGTGGCGCGAAAGACATTCCTACTCTTCAGAAGGTGGCCATCTTCCGGCGGATGACGTCCGCGGGATTGAAGGAGAGCCACCCGCACGACGTCACGATCACCAAGGAAGCGCCGAACTATCGGCCGGAGTGACCTGCGGTGTACGAATCGCTCGAATCTGGTTGGGCCCTCCTGCTCTGGCTCCTGATCGTGCTGGGTATCCTGCTGGCGTGCACGGGCATCGTGAAACTGATCAAAGGATGGTTCAAACCCTCTGGAGTGAGGGTGCCGGGTTCGTTGCAAGAAGCGGTTGCGGGTAGGAAGTATCGTTTCGTCCTCCAGACACATTCCTCCTCCAACCCGATGCAACTTGAAGGATTGAAACTGCTGAAGGCGTCGGACGCGACGGAATTTGCAGACATCGGCCCCGGCTACCTGATCGCAGAGAAGGCCAGCGGTGAGAAGGTCTATGTTCCCACTAATGCAATCCTCTACTTCGAAGAAATGACCTGAGACCACCATGCACGACAAGATCATCATCATCGACTTCGGCTCCCAGGTGACCCAGCTAATCGCGCGACGGGTGCGTGAAGCCAACGTCTACTGCGAGATCGTTTCCTGCCGCATGCCGTTGGCGGAGATCAACCTCGCCGGCCTCAAGGGCGTGATCCTCTCGGGTGGTCCCGCGTCGGTGTACGTGAAGGGCGCGCCGCAGGCCGACCTCGGCATCTACAAGCTCGGCGTGCCGGTGCTCGGCATCTGCTACGGCATGCAGGCGACTGCGCAGGCTACCGGCGGCAAGGTCATCCGCGCCGACCACCGCGAATTCGGTCGCACCGAACTGCGCGTCAAGGGTTCGTCGCCGCTCTTCACCAAGCTGCCGAAGAAGCAGACCGTGTGGATGTCGCATGGTGATCGCATCGCGAAGATCCCAGGCGCCGAGATCATCGCCGTCTCCGACAACTGCCCGCTCGCTGCGGTGCACGTGCCCAAACTCAATTTCTACGGCGTGCAGTTCCATCCCGAGGTCGCGCACACCGACTACGGCAAGGGCATCATCAAGAACTTCCTGAAGGGCATCTGCGGTTGCAAAGGCGACTGGAAGATGGGCGCCTTCATCGCGGAAGAGATTGAACGCATCCGCAAACAGGTGGGCAAGGATCGCGTGATCCTCGGTCTGTCCGGCGGCGTCGATTCATCGGTGGCCGCCGTGCTGCTGCACCGGGCCATCGGCAAACGCCTGACCTGCATCTTCGTCAACAACGGCCTGCTGCGCAAAGACGAGGCCGACGGCGTGCGCTCGCTGTTCGCCAAGCACATCGGCATCAACCTCGACTACGTCGACGCGACCAAGCGTTTCATGACCAAACTCAAGGGCGTCGCTGACCCCGAGAAGAAGCGCAAGATCATTGGCCACGAATTCGTCGCGGTGTTCAAGGACGAGGCCAAACGCATCAAGAAGAAGAGCGGTGGTAACGTCAAGTTTCTTGCGCAGGGCACGCTCTATCCCGACGTGATCGAATCGGTCAGCGTCCACGGCGGCCCCGCCAGCGTGATCAAGAGCCACCATAACGTCGGCGGCCTGCCGGCGGATCTCGGCCTCGGCTTGGTCGAACCGTTCCGCTACCTGTTCAAGGACGAGGTCCGCGCCATCGGCACCGAACTCGGCCTGTCCGACGCGGTGGTCTGGCGTCAGCCCTTCCCAGGTCCCGGTCTCGCCGTGCGCATCCTCGGCGATGTCACCATGGAACGCGTACGCGTGCTCCAGGAAGCCGACGCCATCGTGCGTGAAGAGGTAGCCAAAGCCGGCCTCGAACGTGCCATCTGGCAAGCCTTCGCTGTGCTGCTGCCAGTGAAGTCCGTCGGCGTGATGGGCGACGAACGCACCTACGAACAAGCCTGCGCCGTCCGCGCCGTGACCTCCAGCGACGGCATGACCGCCGACTGGGCAAAGATCCCGTACGAGGTGCTCGGCACCATGAGCAACCGCATCATCAATGAAGTGCGCGGCATTAACCGCGTAGTGTACGACATCACCAGCAAGCCGCCCGGCACCATTGAATGGGAATAACGGAGTAGGGGTGGGATGTCTTCCCCTGGGGGCGTGGGCGGCCCGCCCGCGCTAAGCACGTCGTCGTGGCATTGCTCGCCAAACCACGGTAAAGACGCCATCAATGAGCAAAGACGTGTCTTCCCCTGGGGGCGTGGGCGGCCCGCCCGCGCAAACTCCATCACACCGAGGATGGCATCACCGCGGATACCTTCCGCATTTCGATGCACCAGGTTTCTGGCAAACCATCACCTATCGACTCGCTGACGCCTTGCCGGCCGCCGTGGTGCGCAAGCTCGCTGAGGAACTGGGCATCGCCACCGCGCGGGCGGGCCGCCCACGCCCCCAGGGGAAGGCATCTCCGGATGACGGTCCTGATGATGAACGTCGTCGCGCTTACCGTAAAAAGGTCGAAGCGTGGCTAGATGCTGGGCAAGGTGCATGTCACCTGCGTGATCTGCGTGTCGCTACGATCGTCCAGGAAAACCTGCTTCATCATGCTGGTGAACGTTACCACCTGGGTGCCTGGGTGGTGATGCCGAATCATGTCCACGTGTTGATCCGGGTTCAGGAATCGTGGCCGTTGGAGCGCATCGTTCACGGCTGGAAATCGTTCACCGCCAAACGCATTATCGAAGTGCTCAAGCTTCGTCCACCCATCTGGCAGGGCGAATACTGGGATCGTTACATCCGCGATGAGGCACATTGGCACCGGGCTCGGCGGTATATTGAGGACAATCCCGTCGCCGCGCGCTTGGCATCGAGACCAGAGGATTGGGCGTGGTCATCGGCATCACTGGCAGGGAACGGCATTCAATCGGTGCCGTCAGAAAGCGTTTAGAGGGCTTTCAATCCACCATGTTTCTCAATCGCATAGCCATATCCCCGCTGCATCAGTTCATGGCTCTGCGCCGTGTAGCCGCCACTCGGCAACATCACCCAGCGGAGCCCGCGTTCATCCAACTGATCGATGACGAAACGATCGCGTTCGAACACGCCGTCGGCGGAGACATCCATCCGACCAATGGGATCGTCGGCGAGGATGTCGGTCCCGGCGTTGTAGAATACCAAGCTGGCATGTCGGTGCTGGTCGAGGAAGGCCGGCAGGTGCTCGCGGAGATAGAACAGATCCGTGACCATCGAGGGCATGCCGTAGACTTCCGGGAAGCGTTTTGACGGCGGGAGCAACCCCGGATAGGCGCGCTTGTTGTACACATCGAAGAACTGCACGGCGTAATCGGTTTCGCACACGGATTCGTAACCATTGCCGCGATGGGCGTCGAGGTCGATGACCACGATCTTGTCGGTGCGCGAAAGTTTGCCCGCCGCCCGCAGGCTGGCGATCGCGACCGGCACATCGGCGAACAGGCAAAATCCTTCGCCATGATCCGCATGGGCATGGTGGTAGCCGCCGGAGATGTTGATCGCGCAACCGTGCTGCACCGCCCACATCGCCGCGTCAATGGTGCCCTGAGTGGCCCAGCGCATCGGTGCCACCAGCCGTGAGCGCAGAAGAAAATTCGGCACCCAGCGCAGCGGCGGCACCTCCAGAGCGTGCGCCAGGACGGCGGAATGCGTCAGCGATGTGAGGTATTCAGCGGTGTGCACGCGCAGCAGGTCCGCATCGCTGACCGGTGTCGCCGGTTCCTGTAGCAGCTCATCCAAGGCTGGACCGAAGCGCGTGTGTAGGCCGTTCCAGGTGCGTCCGTATTTACAGGAATCGAACGGATGCAGCCGCTCGATACCCCACAGGCGAATGTCGTAGTGCGTGGAATAGATCAGGCGAAGGGTGGACATGCCCTTCACGCTCTCAGCGGTGACAAGTCTGGAAGTGAAATTTGGAGAGGATCAGCAGGGCATCCGGTGGGAGATTGCCATGCGATCCCGGAGTAGTTAGATGCAGCAAGGCAACCCCTGCCGGAGGAAACATGACCTCAATAACGATGCGCTTATCAATCCTGACGATTCTATTTGTTGGCATGTCTTCCGCCGGAGAGGCGGAACCAGCTCCTTTGAGCAAAGTGGAGCTTGTGACCAAGGTCAAGCCAGCCTGCGTCTACATCGAAACCAATTCTGGTTCTGGATCCGGCTTTTGCATAGACCGCACGGGATTGTTCGTCACCAATTTCCATGTCATCAAGGATGTACCTCGAGGGGCAGAAGTCACCGTAGTAGTCGATTCCAGCCTGCCATCGCAGCGGCTGCTGAAAGGCAAGCTGCTGCGTTCGGACGCGGGACTTGATCTCGCATTGATCCAGTCGACCACTGCGGCCAACTGCCCGATTATTCCTCTCGGTACAGTCGACAAGCTCTCGGAATTGGTCGAGGTGATAGCCTTTGGCTTTCCCTTTGGGAAGGCGCTCAGTGAAGGTCAGTCCAATCCAGCCATCAGTGTCAACAAGAGCAACGTCAGTGCGCTCCGTCGCGACGCCAAAGGGAAACTCGAATTCATCCAGATGGATTCCAACCTCAATCCGGGGAACTCCGGTGGACCAGTCGTTGACCAGAATGGCCAAGTGGTCGGCATCGTTCTGGCGGGTATTCCCGGAGCCGGGATCAACATGGCCATCCCCGTCAGTCGGCTGAGCGACTTTCTTTCGACCCCAGTGATTGCGCTCGCCGTGCCCGCCATCACAGCGGGCAACGTCAATGACAGTCAGGAGTTCTCCGCCACGGTAGTAGGTGATCCCCGCACCAAGTCGCAGGTATACGATGTCGAACTGCAGTTGGCCACGCCTGGAACTAGCGAACGCAAGCTGCCGATGCGACTTGTCAATGGCGCCTATACGGTCAAGGCACCACCACTCGAACCGGTGAAGGGCACAGTGGGAATGAGCCTTACGGCGGAATTCTCGACCGGCTCGGTAACGGTAAAGGTTCAAGAGCGGGAAATCAGCATCGGTGGCAAAAGCATGAAACTGAGCCAACTCGAAAGTTTTTCGCCCAGCAAAGGCGAGGCGCACACCCGAGATGGCCAGGATATCCAGGGCAAGGTTTCGGGGCTTGATCAATTGCTGGCAAAGATCGGCTCGCTCTCCGTCGCGCTGCCATTCTCGGAGGCATCCAGCATCGAAGTCACTCCAGGCCAACCGCCGCCCATGACCTTCACCGTGATCGTGCGCTTATCTGGACGTGAAATCGGCAGACAGGAGCAAGTTGTGGAATTGGGGGACCCGGCCACCGTTGGCGGCGTCGCAATCAAGACCACCGCTGTGGGTCTTGAGGCGTTAATCGAAGGCGTGTTCAAAAAGCCGAAAAAAGCAGCGGCCCGCCAGACCTACCTCAACGTGCTCAGTACTTCAGGCGACTACATTGGTCAGGGAAAGCGGTACAACTACACTAAGGATCAACTGCAATACAATGGAAGTGAAGGTCTCATTTCGGTCAATGTGGATAATTGGCGACTGACAATCGCACCGGGTAAAGGGCGAATTTTCAAACTGGGTGAATATGACCAAGCCCGTCGATACCCTTTCAATGATACCATGCCCGGTATCGATTTCTCGGGCAATGGTCGGGGCAGTAATCAACTGGCGGGAAAATTCGTCATTTGGGAGTTCCGCCTCAAGGGCGATCAGATCCAGGAATTGGCTGTCGATTTCATCCAGCGCAGCGAGATGACTGGTCCGCCTTTGGTGGGCATGCTGCGCATCAACTCCACTTTGGAATAAACACGGCTGGTCGTTTGGTAACTCATCGGGGCGTCGGAAGTAACCGTCTGCATCTATGATTGCCGTCGCCGTCCATTCCATTGCCCTGCTGCTGGCTGCGGCCTTGTTCACCTGGATCGAACACCGCTGGTCGGCGCAATCGGCGCTGCGCTGGTGGCAGCGACCGCTGGGCATAGATCTGACCTACTGGTTTGTCGGTCCGCTGCTCGGTCAGATCGCGCTCGTCACCGGGCTGACGCTCATCGGACTCGGCTTGCTGGCGCTGCTGGGGCCGGCGTTCGATCGCACGCTGGTAGAGCGGTTGCAGCAGGGCCATCCGTGGGTGGCGGGGTGGCCGGTGTGGCTGCAGGTGGTGGGTGCGATCATCGTCGCCGATTTCACGCTCTACTGGATCCACCGCGCGTTTCATCGCCTGCCGTTCCTGTGGCCGCTCCATGCGGTGCACCACAGCGCGACGCGCCTGGACTGGCTGGCGGCGGTGCGGGTGCATCCGCTCAACACTCTGATCAGCACCACGGTGTTGGGCACGGTGCTGATCGCGCTGGGTTTTCCGCTCGCGGTGCTGGCAGGCGTCGTGCCAATCCTGGGCCTGCTCGGGCTGCTGGGGCACGCCAACGTCACCTGGGAATTCGGGCCGTTCTTGCGCTACGTGTTCGCCAGTCCGCGCTTCCACCGCTGGCACCACACCCATGTGGATGAAGGCGGAGATCGTAACTTCGCGGCCTTCATTCCGTTGTGGGATCGTATGTTCGGCACCTGGTACCTGCCGCGCGTGCCGCTGCCGGAACGGTTCGGCATCACCGGCGATCCGGTGCCGCAGCGTTTTGTCGGACAACTGCTGCATCCGCTGCGCGCCTGGGGCGCGATGGCACGCGGGTGCCTGGGCCTGCCAACTGGCGAGCCGTGGGGCTGGGGGCGCTGGCTCGCTGCAGGTGTGGCGAGCTTCGTCGTGGTGCTGTTGCTGGTCGGTACGTTGCTGGGTCCGTTGTCGACCTTGGCGGTACAGGTGTCGTTGCCGCATCAGCACGGCGATCTGCACCTAACCGGTTATCGCCGCGGCGGTCCGACTCCACCAACCCAGGAAGGCATCCGCTTCACGCTGCCGCGCGAGGCCGCCCATGGCTGGTTCATGGCCGCCGTCGGTCATGGCTTGCCGCCGCAAGCGGCTGATCCCAGGTCGGTGATGTGGGGCGAACTGCGCAGTCCCGCGGTCGGCGCACCGCTGCCGATGCAGGTGGTCAGCGATGAGCGCGGCACGCCATCGCGGCTCGACCTCACGCTCGACGTGGCACGGGTGAATGGCTGGCTGTTGCAAGGTGCGCGCCAGGACGACTCGCCATGGGTGTTGCGCCTTGCTGCCGGATCGCGCCTGAGTGACGTCGCGCTGCCCCCGGCACCAACGTGGGATCTGGCGCTGCGACTGGTGTTGTCGGGAACCGCGGCGCGTCGCGATGGCCAGGTCGGCTTGTTTCGCGTCGAGTCGCTCGATGGCCGCATCGATCTCCGCTTTTTCCCAGGCAGCAGCGACACCCGGGTCGAGGCCCGAGTGCAGTTTGACCGCTTGCGCCTCACCGACCTGCGGACGAACGAAACTAGTGACGTCCCCGCCTTGGTGCTCGGCATCATCGCCCAGGCGATCACCAAGGGGCTGCACGATCAACCGCCGCTGCTGCCGTTCGTCGTGCCGCGCGATGCGCGCCTGTCGGTCGAGGTGGTGGAGTCCTCCGCCGAGGCGACCCCGGCTTTCTGAGTTCGCCGAGCGCCAGCGGTTGGCAAGGGCGCCGTCGGGTTCAGACTCCCGCGCCCATGGACTACGCCATCCAGCGCTTGGTGATCGACGCGGGTAATGAAGCCGCACTCACGGCCGCGTTCGCGGCGGCTGGTTTCACTGCCTATGTGTTCAGCACGCGTACGGATGGGCGGTTGGACCTGGAACTCTATGGCATCGGCGGAACGTTTCCCGACGCGGTGACCGCGGCGTTGGCGGTGCTGGGCTTGGGGCCGGCGGAGCGTCGCCACGCGAGTGAGCGCGAACTGCTGGCGAACGTCCTCGATAGCGAACCCTGCGAGCTGTGTCCCGGCGTGTGGATCGATCCGCAGGGCACGATGCCGTCGACGGCTCAGCGGCTGGTGCTGCACATCCCGCCGTCACCGGCATTTGGTGACGGGCATCATCCTAGCACACGCATGGTGGCATCCTTTTTGATGACCATGGACCTGCGTGGTCAGCGCGTGCTCGACCTTGGGTGTGGCACCGGTGTGCTTGGGTTGATTGCTCATCGCCGTGGTGCCGCTGCAGTGACCTTCAGCGACATCGACGACGGTTCGGTGCGCACGACGCGTGAGACCTGTGCGCTGAACGGTTACCCGCAGGCGGTGGTGTTGGCGTCGGATTTATTTGCCGCAGTTCCCAACGAACCGGTGGATGTGGTGCTGGCCAATCTCTATGCCGATTTGTTGCTGCTGGTGGCGCAGGACGAGCGTTTGCAGGGGATTCTACCGCGCGGGACGTTGATCGTGTCGGGTGTGGCCCAGACCAAACGTCCGCTGGTCGAAGCGTCCTTCACCGCGCTTGGCTTTCGCGTGGGCGAAGCGCGCGAAGAGGCGTGGTGGTGCGCGCTGCGCCTGGAGCGCGCGTGACGTTCAGGCCGCTGGCGGCGCCGGTGGTTTGCGCACGGTGCGCGTCGCACGGCGTTCGCTCAGCGGCTTCGGGGTGACCACCAGGGTGCCGGCCATCAGGTCGTGCCAGCCGCGTTTCTGTTTGTCGAAGGCCACCCATACGAACCCCAGGAACAGCACCAGCGTCGAGGGAATGTAGCCGAGGTAGCGGATGACCAGCTTACCGAAGCTGGGTTTGCCATAGGTCTGCGCGTCGACGATGCGGGCGCTGAAGATCATCTTCCCCGGCGTCGATTGTTTGAACTGCCAGAACAGCAGCACCGCGGCGATCGACACCACGCTGCTCAACAGGTTGTAGGTCAGCTCCGCCGTCTTGTCCTGCTCAATGACCTGGTAGAGCAGGAACATCAGCGGCAGGCAGGCGATGCCGAGAAGGACGTTGTCGATGATCGAGGCGAGGACGCGTTTCCAGAACCCCATGTAGACGAAATCACCGCCGGCGAGGCTGGTCTCGCGCACGGCATGTCGGTCAACACCGTGGTCAGGAGCGGCATAGGGATTGTCGGTCATCAGGGTTCCTTGTGGGCTCGGCAGAACATGAGGACTCGTGCGCCGGACACCAGGGCCGGGTCGCGCGGCTGTGCAAAATATGGAAGTGCGGGATGTTCCCGACCCGCATCCGCTACACCGCGATGAGCCTGCCCTATCATGTCGGCACCGGCTGGGTCGGCGGCTTCTTACCCGTCACCAGCTTTGCCATCGTCGCGCTGACCGGCGATATCTACGCCGGGCTTTGGTATGCGGTCGGGTTCACCGCGCTATCGGCCGTGGTGACAATCCTGTTCCTCAAGGAGACACGCGGAAAACCGCTGGAAGAGTGCTGACCCTTACGCACACCAATGAATGTCGATCGCCTGCTCGGCTTCGGCCAGCACTCGGCCGATCGGCAGCTTGCTCGAATGGCCGTCGGCGATCGCCTGTTCCAGCAGGTCGCGCTTCTTCTGGCCGGTGATGACGATCGTGACCGTCCTCGCCGCCAGGATCGAGGCGCGGGTCAGGGTCACGCGGGCGACCGGGGCGTCGGCCGGCATCGGTTCGGGCATCACGCCGATTGCGCGCCGTGCCTTCGGTGCATCGAGTGCGTCCTGGAGGTCAGGCCCGGCGAAGATCGAGGCGGTGTGGCCGTCCTCGCCCATCCCCAGCCAGACGAGATCGGGCGGCCATGGCAGATCCTGC
>JANPLC010000200.1:0-47306 GCA_031426335.1 Planctomycetota bacterium | reverse complement strand
CCTAACGGATATTCACGGCGAAGTGGTGAAGGCGGTATTGGCGTAGCTCTGCCCGGGAGCGCCGGCTTCAGCCGGCAGAGTGGGACCACGAGAGATTCCCGTGGTGATGTGGCGGTGCGGCGGAAGGCACCGCACGGATTGCCCCTGGCCGGCTGAAGCCGGCGCTCCCGGGCAGAGCTACGCCAATACCGCCTTCACCACTTCGCCGTGAATATCCGTTAGGCGGAAGTCGCGCCCCTGGAACCGGAACGTCAGGCGTTCGTGGTCGACACCCAGCAGATGCATGATCGTCGCGTTGAGATCATGCACGTGCACCGGATTATCGGTGATGTTGTAGCAGTAGTCGTCGGTTGCGCCGTAGGTCACGCCCTTCTTCACGCCGGCGCCGGCCATCAGCATAGTGAAACAACGCGGGTGGTGATCGCGGCCGTAGTTCGACTCCGTCAGCGTGCCTTGTGAGTAGATCGTCCTCCCGAATTCTCCGCCCCAGACGATGAGCGTGTCGTCGAGCAAGCCGCGCTGTTTCAGATCATTGATCAGCGCCGCAGTCGCCTGATCGGTGTCCTGGCATTGCCCTTTGATCGCATTGGGCAGACCGCCGTGGTGGTCCCAGCCCATGTGGAAGAGCTGGATGAAGCGCACGTCGCGTTCGACCAAGCGGCGCGCGAGCAAGCAGTTGGCGGCGTAGCTGCCAGGACGATTCACGTCCGGACCGTAACTCTCCAACGTCTGCTTCGATTCCTTGGAAAGATCCGTCAATTCCGGCACGCTGGTCTGCATGCGGAAGGCCATCTCATACTGGGCGATGCGGGTCTGAATGTCGGGATCGCCGAGCGCATCGAAGTGGCGACGGTTTAGGCTGGCGAGTTCATCAAGTGATTCCCGCCGCGTGCCCGCATCCATTCCCGCCGGATTAGACAGGTAGAGTACCGGATCGCCCTTGTTGCGGAACTTCACGCCCTGGTGTTTCGCTGGCAGAAAACCGGCTCCCCACAAACGATCGTAGAGTGGCTGGTCATCCTTGCGGCCCGAGCCGAACGACGTCAACACCACATACGCCGGCAGGTCCGCGTTAACGCTGCCGAGACCGTACCCCGCCCATGAGCCGATGCTCGGACGTCCGGCGAGCTGCGAGCCGGTCTGCATGAAGGTGATGGCCGGATCGTGGTTGATCGCTTCCGTGTGCATGGAACGGATCATGCACCACTCATCGGCGAGGCCGGCCATGTGCGGCATCAGGTCGCTGAACCACATGCCGCTCTTGCCGTGTTGTTTGAATTCAAAGATCGACGGCGCGACCGGAAAAGTTTTTTGTCCGCTGGTCATGGTGGTCAGACGCTGACCCTGACGAATCGACGCCGGCAGATCTTCACCACGACGATCCTTGAGCGCCGGCTTGGGATCGAAGAGATCCATCTGCGACGGTGCACCCGACTGAAACAGGTAGATCACGCGTTTGGCTTTGGGCGCGTGGTGCAGTGCTTTGAGCATGCCGGTCTCGGCCTGCGCGTGTCCACCGAACAATCCACCGAGCGCAACCAAGCCCAATCCACCAGCGGACGCCCGCAGGAACGATCGACGGGACAACGTCCGGAAGTCCGGGGGTCCGGAGGTCCGGAAGTCCTTTGATTCGGACGCATGGTCTGGTTTCACAGCGGCTTTCGTTGGCCAGGGGCTGTCGACTTCCGGACTTCCGGACCTCCGGACTTCCGGACCGTGGCAATCATGATGGTTATTCACGTGTAATCACCTCATCCAGGTTGAGCAGCACATTCGCCGTGACGGTGTAGGCCGCGAGTTCTGCGACATCCAGGTTCGCCGCCGGCGCACTCGCCCCTTGCGTGGTCAGTTGTTTCGCAGCTTCCGGTTCCTGGCGGTAACGCGCGAGGCGTTTCGCCAAGCCTTTGCTCAGCACGCTCACTTCATCGACTGAGGGTTTGCGCGCCGTGACGCTGCGGAATGCCCAGGTGATCCGTTGCTCTGGCGTGGTGCCGCCATCACGAAGCATGCGTTCAGCCAACTTACGTGCGGCCTCGACGTAGGTCACCTCATTGAGCAAGGCCAACGCCTGCAGCGGCGTATTGGTGCGCGAACGTTTGACCGTACAGATTTCGCGACTCGGCGAATCGAACAACAACATGGTCGGCGGCGCAGCGGTGCGTTTCCACACGGTATAAAGCGTGCGTCGGTACAGGCCCTCACCGGTGTCGGCTTTGTAGCCGCGCATGTCGCCATAGACGCTGGTCTCGTCCCAGATGTTGGCGGGCATATAGGGTTTGACGCTCGCGCCGCCGATGCGCTCCACCAATAGTCCGGAGATGGACAGCGCCTGATCGCGCAACGCTTCGGCGCTCAAACGAAAGCGTGGGCCGCGTGCCAACAATTTATTCATCGGATCACGTTCGGCCATGTCCGGTGCCACCGTCGTTGCCTGCCGGTAGACCGCACTGGTCACCAGCAGCTTGATCATCGCCTTCATGTCCCACGCCTTGGCTGGCGTGCCAGCGACCGCCGGCAGCACGGTGGGCGTGACGAATTCGTTCGCCAGCCAATCGAGCAACGCCGGATGGGTGGGCCAATCAGCCTGCGAACCAAAGTTTTCCGAGGTGGTGACGATGCCGGTGCCGAACAATTGTTCCCACATGCGATTGACCCAGACGCGTGCGGTCAGCGGATGTTTGCCGCTCACTAGCCACTTGGCCAAACCCAGGCGATCGTTGCTCGCACCTTCCGGCAACGGCGGCAGGAACGCCGGCAACGCGCGCTTCACGACTTCGCCGGGTTTGTCGTATTCACCACGCAGCAAGATGCGTGTTTCACGTGGCTTCTCCAACTCCTTCATCACCATCACGGATGGAATCTGGTTGTTGAATTCCTCCAACGCCTTGCGCCGCGCGGCCAGATCGCTTTCGGCGTGACGCAGCGGATTGTCGCTGTTGTCCTTGAAGAATTTGGCGACCTCCTCCGTTTGTTTGGCGGAACGTTTAGCCGGCTCGATATGCAACGCGGTACGCAGGCTCTCAGGGATCTTGGCACCATCGAGCTTGATCACCGTGGGCGGCAGACTCGACACCTGGATTGAAAAACGCCCGATGTTGTGGTCGGCATGCGGAGAGCCGTGAATCAGGCGAATGGTGATGGTGGCCTTGTCCGGAACGACGAGCGGCGTGCACAGGAACATTGCGCGCCGTTCGATACGCAAGGCCGGATCATTCCCATCTACCGCCCAGCCGGTTTTGTTCTTCGACTTCTTCTTGTCACCGGGCTTGGGCTGATCCTGCACGATCTGCGCGACCTCCCAGCCCTTCTGCTGATAGGTCGCCTCGGCACGGGTGAAGTCTGCGACCAGTGGCTCCTTCAGCGACGGCGCGCTGATTTCGACTTCTACGCCACTGAGCACGAAGTTGCCGTTGCTCGCGCGTCCCAGGCTCTGGTTCGGCAAAGACGCATCCGGCGTCACGGTCAGACGTACGCCGCTCAGCGAGCCACTCGGCAATGGTGCTGTGATCTCATACGTATCGTTGTTGGGGTTTTTTCCACTGACCAGCCACGTTCCATCGGACTGCTTGGTCATGGTCGCGCCGCCCGCGCTGGCGACCTCCGATGGAGCAAGCGCAGCCCACGCGGGAACCTCGCTGTCGACCTGGGCAATGAAGGTTGATTCCCAATTCGCCTGGGCCTTGGCCATCAGTGGTCGTGCCGCCGCCACCGCTTGTTCCGCCTCGGGAATCGCCTTCTGCAGTTCCGCGATGCGCTGCTTCTGCGTCGCGTCGGGCAACATCACCACCGGATCAGGATTGCCGCCAGAGCGATTCGATCCGCCCAGGGTACCGCTTTCAGCAATGTCATTAAAGTAGGCGAATAGCTGATAGAACTCGCGCTGTGAGACCGGATCGTACTTGTGATCATGGCAACGGGCACAACCCAACGTCAAGGCCATCCAGGTCGAGCCCGTGGTTTCGACGCGATCGATGATGTTCTCGATGCGCCATTCCTCAGCGATCAGACCACCCTCGCCGTTGATACGATGATTGCGATTGAAGCCACTGGCCACCAGTTGATCCGTTGTCGGCTGCGGCAGCAGATCGCCAGCGAGTTGTTCGATGGTGAACTGATCAAACGGCATGTTGGCGTTGAACGCGTTGATCACCCAATCGCGCCACGGCCACATGAAGCGACTGCTGTCGGTTTGAAAACCATGGCTGTCGGCATAGCGAGCGTTGTCGAGCCAGCGTGCGGCCATGTGCTCGCCGAATCGCGGCGACATCAGCAGACGATCGACCACGCGCTCATACGCATCGGCTTTGGTGTCGGCGACAAACGCGTCGATCTCGGCCAACGTTGGCGGCAGACCGGTGAGATCGAGCGTAACGCGACGAATGAGCGTTTCGCGCGGGGCCTCTGCCTGCGGCGACAGACGTTCGGTCGTCAGACGTTGGGCAATGAAGGCATCAACCGGCGAACGTGCCCAGGTCGATCCACTCGCTGCTGGAACGGGTGCACGGATCGGCGCGGTGAAAGCCCAATGCCCTTCGTACTTGGCGCCCTGCGCGATCCAGGTGCGCAGCGTTTCTTTCTGCGCTGCCGTCAGATTCTTATGCAACTTGGTCGGCGGCATCACGTCATCCGCATCCGTAGTCAGGATGCGTTTGATCAGTTCGCTCTCGTCCGGTTTCCCCGGGACGATGGCGATGGCTCCCGACTTGGCTGGCTTGAGCGTCAGGTCACGGACATCGAGGCGGAGCTTGGATTTGACCTTCGCCTCATCCGGTCCGTGGCAGGTGAAACAGGTGTCCGACAGGATCGGGCGGACATCGCGATTGAAATCGACCTGGGCGGCAGCCAAGGCCGGCACCACCGCCACAGACAACAGCAAAGCGGCAAGACGCATGCAGGATCCCCAGCGACCGCCTCACGCTGCTGGCGGCAGGCCAGGGCGCGGATGGTCACGAGCAGTATAGCCGCATACCGCGGCGACTTTCAGGGAATCACCACAAGCAGAGACGGTCCACAGCTCAGTCGAAGGAGGTCGCAGCGGAAGCCACCAAGTTCGGAGCGGAATCAGCCGTGATCATGCTCAACTCTGCCAATGCCCCGCCACCTGCACCGAGTACGGCTGCGCCGGCACGCCGTACTCGCCGCGGCCGAGCTGGGCGATCAGGAGGTCGACGCCGATGGCGCCCATCGCCGGCCAATCCTGGAAGATGCCGGTGTCACCGCCGCCGCGGCGCAGGCAGTCGAGGTTGAACACCGGGATGCGCCGTGGGATGCGGAACGTTGGCGGCGTTCCAGGGTACTGGATGCCGCCGATGATCACCGCGTCCGGGAGGTGTTGTTCCAGCCACGGATCAATCGCCGCCCGCGTGAGCTGTGGCGGGGCGAGGATCGGCAGGCGCTCAGCAACCGGCAGCGACTGCTGGAAATCAACAAACGCCGCGCGCCACAAGTGGCGCGTCTTGCTCACCGCATTCGCGGGCAACAGGAAACCGACGCGCCGATGACCACGTGCACGCACCTCGTGACAGACGCGCTGCATGGCCGCGAAGTAGTCGTGCACCACGCGATTGACCTGCGGCTCAACGAGGTTGTAGCCCAGCTCGACCACTGCGAAACGCGACCAGTCGAGGTCGATGCGGTTGTCGGAACCGTTGTGCGGTGCGATGAGCAGGCCGTGGATACCGCGATCACTGAGCTGTCGCGAGAACGCCGCACCGGTGAGACCTGGCTCACGCAACCAGAACGGCGCGAGGTCGTAACTACGCTCCGTCGCACGCTCCGCCGCACCGCGGAACAAGCGGCCATACGACTTGGGAAAACGCGCCCAGTCCGGTGGACGTTTGGTGTCGTTACTGAGGAAGGCGAGCGTGCCCTGGAATATCCGCTGACGGCGGCTGACGCGTGCGGTCATCAGGGCCGAGACCAAGGGATCGGGCCGGTAGCCCAGGCGCTTGGCCACCGCCTGCACCTGTGCGCGCGTTGCCGCCGGCAGTTTCGGGCTGTCGCGCAGCGCGAGCGATACCGTGGTGCGGTGCACACCGGCGGCCTCGGCAACGTCCTGCATGGTGGGTGGGCGCGGCATTCTACGATGAGAACGTAGAAGCGGAGGAACCTGGGCAAGACCCGGCAGGATGGGCCGTAATCAATTCACCGCGCCGTCCACCAACCTGGAGCCCGCCATGCGACCCGTCCCCCTACTCGCCGCCTTGGTCCTGCTGTCATCGTTCGCTGCGCTGATGGCCGAGGACCTCACCGCCGAGGTCGCGATCTATGGCGGCACACCCGGCGGCATCGCCGCCGCACTCGCGGCCGGACGCGCGGGCAAACAGGTGGTGTTGATCGAGCCGTATTCCTGGATCGGTGGTCTAGCGAGCAATGGCCTCACCCACACCGATTACCACGCCTATGAAGGTTTGACCGGGACCTTCCTGGAGTTCACCAAACGGGTCGAGGCGTTCTACGCCGAGAAGTACGGCAAGGACTCGCGGCAGGTGAAGGAAACCCATCGCGGCACGCACGCCGAACCTGCCGTCAACCGTCTCGTCTTTGAACGCATGATCGCCGAGGTGCCGACCATCCGCGTGCTGACGCGGCACGTATTGCGGCGCAAGCAGACGGCTGAGTCATCAGCCACTACTGATGCGACGCTGCGTGCGATCACCGTGCTCGGTCCCGCTCAGCAAGCGGTCACGGTCACAGCCACGGTCTACATCGATGCCTCGTATGAAGGCGACCTGATGGCGCTGGCGGGTGAATCGTGGCGCGTCGGTCGCGAGGGTCGCGCGCAGTACGGTGAGTCGTTGGCTCCGGAGCAGGCCGATGCCCAGCTCCAGGCCTATAATTTCCGCCTGACCTTTACCAACGTCGCCGACAATCGCGTCGCAATTCCCGAGCCCGCCGGTTACCGGCGTGAGGATTTCGTCAGCATCCTGCCGCTGTTGGAGAAAAATGCATTCAAGGCGGTCTTCACCGCTGCGTCGGGACACAACAACGGCATCTACAAGGCGCAGCTCCCGCAGCTGCCGAATGGCAAGTTCGACATCAACGATGTCTCGCACTCCGCCGCACGATTGTCGATGCCGGGTGCCAACCTCGGCTGGCCGGATGGCGACTCGACGACGCGTGCGCGCATCTTTGCCGAACACCTGCGTTACAACCTCGGCCTGCTCCACTTCCTGCAGAACGATTCCGCCGTGCCGGCGCGATACCGTGACGAGGCGTTGAAATATGGACTCTGCCGCGACGAGTTCACCACCAACGGTCACCTGCCAGAACAACTCTATGTGCGCGAAGCGCGCCGGATGGTCGGGCAACACGTGTTCATCGAAGGCGACATGGATCAGGCACCTGGTGATCACCGTTGCGTGCTGCGCACCGACAGCATCGCCATGGGCGAGTACGGCCCGAACTGCCACGGCACCAGTCACGAGGGCGCACTGTTCGGCGGCAAACACACCGGCGAATTTTACAAGGTGGTGATGCCGTATCAGATCCCCTATGGCGTGATCGTACCACTGAAGACCAGCAACCTGCTCGTGCCAGTCGCAGCGTCGTCATCACACGTCGGCTTCTGCGCGTTACGCCTGGAGCCGATCTGGATGTCGCTCGGGCAGGCTGCTGGGCATGCGGCGGTAATGGCGATCGAGGGGAAAACCAGCGTC
This sequence comes from Planctomycetota bacterium, assembly GCA_031426335.1. Classification (GTDB taxonomy): domain Bacteria; phylum Planctomycetota; class UBA11346; order UBA11346; family UBA11346; genus BOG-1363. The sequence goes on along the minus strand of JANPLC010000200.1, from coordinate 39,648 downwards.
CAGCAGGTCGATGTCCCCCGTCTGCAACGTCGCCTGCATGCCGACGGCTCGGCGACGATCTACACCAGCGATGTGCTCCCTGGGCATGTCGACTTCGTCGCGGTGCAGTGGTGGGGGTTGCTGGGTGGATTGCATGGCTTGGCGCCACGCGCTGCCGACGAGAAACCCAAGCGCGGGAAGAACATCGGTGGGCAGTACTTTGAGACCTATCCTGGGCATGAGGTCGGGCTCGCGCTGGCGCTTGATGCGGCGACGGCGGAACGCTGGAAAATCTTGGCTGAGAAAGCGGGAATACCTGCGACGCAGATCGCCGGCAGCACCACGCGTGGGGAATTCATCCGCCGGGCGTTTGCTGCCGTGACTGCGGGCCGCTGATCGGCGATGACGCAACGCCGGTTGGAAACCGGCGGTCCCAGGGGCTGGCGCACGACGGACGATCCACGTGTTTGTAGGCGATCCCCCCACGCTTGCGCCCGGGACCGCCGGTTTCCAACCGGCGAGCGACTTTCTCATCCCAGCGTCGCACCTGGACACCGGCACCTTGCCCACCGCCATGCGGACGATGGAATGCGCCGACCCAGGAATCCGCCATGTCCGCTGCCAACACCTCGAGCATCCCCGTCGCCATCCTCGGTGTCACCGGTTACGCCGGTGAGATCGCGCTGCGCATCCTGCTGAACCACCCGCGTTTCACCGTGGTCCATGCGGGCAGTGATCGTCTTGGTGGCCAGAAGCTCGCCGACGCGGTGCCGTCGTTCGCGGGCGAAACCGATCTGGTGATGTCACCCGACACCCCCGAGGCCATTCGCGCCAGCGGCGCCAAGGCGGTGATCCTGGCGAAGAAGTCGCCCGAAGTCACGAAGGTGGTGCCCGAGTTGCTGAAAGCCGGCCTCAAGCTGGTGGACATCGGCGCGGAGTTCCGCCTCCACGATCATGGCGCATACAAAAAGTGGTACGGTGACGACCACGCGTGCCCGGAACTGCTGCCGACGGCGGTCTACGGCCTGAGCGAAGTCCACACCGACGCGATTCGCTCGGCAACGGTGGTCGGCAATCCCGGCTGTTTCGCCACCACCGTGATCCTGCCACTCGTGCCGCTGCTCAAAGCCGGGCTGATCGACCTCGCAGCACCGTTGGTGTCGGTGAGCTACTCGGGCCTTTCGGGCGCCGGCAAACGCCACGTCGAGTCGAACAACAATCTGTTCTACGCCGTGAACGAGAACCTCCACAGCTACAAAGCCGTCGGCCACCAACACACCGGCGAGATCGATCAGGAGTTGTCACTCGCAGCTGGCACGCCGGTGCACTGCTCGTTCGTGCCGCACCTCGCGCCGATCACGCGCGGCATCCACTCGACCATCACCGTGACGGTGAAGCCGGGCGTGACGCAGGATCAGGTCGTCGGTGCATGGACCGCCGCGTACGGCAAGCGGCCCTTCGTACGCATCCGTAAGACGCCGAAGGACGTCGAAGTTGCCAACACCACCGGCACCAACTTCATCGACATCGCTGCCGCACTCGACGGCCGCACGCTGATCATCACGTCGGTGGAAGACAACTTGGTGAAGGGTGCCAGCGGTCAGGCGATCCAGAATCTCAACCTGATGTTCGGGCTGGATGAAAGCATGGGACTGCTTCGTCGCGGGATCTGATTCGTGGGATCGCCGCTCACGAGGCCTCCCTGAGCATCCGCCACGGTCACCACACTGCGTATGCTATGGCCTTGCACCGCGGTTTTTCCTCCGCTATATGGCGGCGCCCATATGCCGGGCCCTTACGGCACGACTAGGAATTGGTTCCAGAATCCCCAGGCCAAGGACACGGTCATGCGCAGCCTCATCCTCATTGTTTCAGTCTTCACGCTGGCGCTCGGAGCAGTCGAGGAGACCAAGCTGCCGTCCAACATTCAGGCCATACTTGAGAAGGCCGAGAAGGACGCGACCAAGAACCGTTCGAACTACGAGGACGCCAACAAGAAGGCCTTTGATGCCAGTGAGAAATCACTCAAAGCCGAATTGGAAAAACTGACCAAAGCAGGAAAGCTGGAAGAGGCCCTAGCGGTCAAAAAGGTGATGGAGGGATTCCGCGCTGAGATCGTGGCGAGGGTCGACGCCGAGGCCGCAAAAGCGGGCGGAGGGAAAAGCGGCAACGGAACGAGAACAGGCAGTGAATCCGAACTGACCAAGGTATTGATCGGAAGGACTTATCTCATGAACGGAGACGCGAAGGACCAGCTCACGTTCCTGGCCAACGGAGTTATCGACCTGCCAGTTCAATGGACAAACCGAACTGGTGCGACCTGGTCCTACACCGACAAGTTTACTGTCACCATCAAAGCCAATGCCGATACCTATGTCATAAAGTTCAACGACGACTACCGGACCTACGTCAGCATGAGAAATGGGGTTACCACCGAAAGTGGAACACTGGCTGCTGAGTAGAAATGACTGCTCGCTAAATATAATGCCGGCCGTGAATCAACGGTCCCAATCGCCAGCCGCTTGATTTGTGACCACGACCAGCAACAGATCCACCTTTTGGTGACCCTCAGCAGCGCTCGCTGCCTACCCTTGCACTGAAGGCGGACCCGACACCATCAATCGTCGGCCCGCTCCATCGTTTGGGAAACATCGCATGCGCCGCCTCCTTACCACGTTCGTTTCCTGCACCCTCGCTGCGTTGGCGCCGGCGGCGGATGCTCCCGTGCTCGCCCAGTTCACTATTTCTGATGGCCAACGACTGGTGCAGCATTTCCAAGCCAGCGTGTTCGGACGTCTGTGGAGCGACCCCGCGATGGCACCGCTGCGCGCGCGCCTTGATGAGCAGATGCCGATGATCGAAGCGGAACTCGGCTTCGCGCCGCTGTCCTTGCCAGAATCTCTGACCTCGGCGCAGGCGACGATGTTCGGGCTACCAGTCGGAGCAGCGGAAGCGGAGGTCGCCGCCTACAAAAAATCACCTGACATCGGCATGCAGGTCGGACTGGGGAAACTGGCCGCTCAGGTCTTTGCCAAGTTCAAGGACACCGGCAAACCCGCAGTGGTCATCGGCGCCAACGAAGCGATCTCACTGGCTGGACAACAAGGGACGCTGGTGCGGATCGGCGACTTGCTGCTGATGGGCAGCAGCGCCAAACGCCTCATTCCAGTACTGATCGCGCCTTCCGAACATGACCTGACGGCCACCTTTAATGGCCAGTTCATCGCCGATACCATCCGCTCCACACTGACGCCACAGGAGATGGTAAAAGCCGCTCTTTTCATCAAGGCACTCCATCGGTTCCTGGTGCCAATGACGTCGCACATGGATTTCACTCCGACCCACGTCACGTCCCAATTCGCGGCACAAACCACCTTACCGTTTATAACTCCGGTCGATCTGAAACTGTGCGGACGCCTGCCGGCGACGGCCTATTCGGTGAGTGCCCTCGGTTTTGACGGCGCGGTGTTGTGGGATGATTTGATTGCACCGCTGATGGTCGCCGCTGCCGCCAACCAGGGCACGACCGTCGAAGCGCTCATGCAACCAGCCAACGAACAACTCGCTGTGTTCGGTGCCACCACCACGGTGAAGGATCTGGTCAGCGGCCTGCGCGGCACGCTGCTGTTTGCCCAGACTCCTGGCGCACCGTTTCCAGGCTACACCGTCGGTATCCCACGTTCACCCGCCCTCGATCAGGTACTCGGCATTGTGCTGAAACAACTCGGCAACGAGTTGCCGGCAGAAGGCGAGGCCATGCCCCTCGCTTTCCCCAATGTTCCGCTGCCGGTGAACTTGGTACGTGATGCGGCTCATTGGGTCATCAGCACCGACACCGCGCTGGCGACGACGTGGTCGACGACGCCAGATGGCGGGTGGTTGGCCAGCCCGCTGGGAAAACTCGCGATGGAAAAAGCCGGCCCAGGGAAAGCCGGCCCAGGGAAAGCGGACACTAGTGCACTGATGTTGTCCGTCAGCGATACCGCTGCGGAACTGCGCGCTATGCAGGGCTACCTCGGCATGGGACTCGGTGCGCTGCCACTCGAACCCAAGGAGAAACAGGCGGTGATGCGTGGTTTCAGCATGCTCATCACCAACGCCGGCCTGAGCTACGAGGTCATGCAACAGCGTGGAGACACGCTGGTGACCGAGGGCCAGAGCATGCTCGGCGGCAGTTCCATCGCGGTGGTCGCTATCATCGCTGCCATCGCTATTCCGAATCTGTTGGAAAGCCGCGTCACGTCGAACGAAGCGGCAGCGGCGACCTCGCTCAAGTCCGGGGTGTTCCCTGCGCAGGTGCAATTTCAAGGCGGCGGTTACCGCGATCTGGATAAGGACAACATCGGTGAATATGGATTCTTCCATGAACTGTCCGGCGGGAAAATCGCCGGGCAGGCCAACGACCTCAAGGTGCAACTGCTGGCACCGGGCGAGGCCTGGAATGTTCCGTTGCCTGAGCGCAACGGTTACCGCTTCGCTATGTTTCTGGCGGACGGCGCTGGCGGCGCCATCGGCGTGCATGACAAAGCGCCCGAAAAGAAACCCGATCACGCGAATGATGGTGAACGCTATTTTGTTGCCTACGCATGGCCGATCGATGCCAGCCAGGGACGCAAGGCGTTCGCCATTACCCATGCCGGCATGGTGTACACCATTCCCGCGGACCAGCTCGATGGCGCGGAGCCAGCGTGGAACACGGTGTTCGGTGGCGAGGGAAAGGGATGGCAGGACCAGCCGGTGTGGCAGCTCAACCAGCGACGTGACGGGGGCCCACGGCCCGCTGCAGAGCCGCAGCCCGCCCCCGAGGCTGCCCCGGCGTTCTAAGAGCACCGCCGTCCATCCAGGCCGGCGCTTGCTGCGCTGATAGCTTGATGAACCATCCTAGGCATGGACGGAAGCCCTGGCGTGCGCAGCGATCCCGCGACCTGGGTGGACACCCACGGTGCGGCGCTGTTGGCCTATGCCATGCCACGGGTGCGTGATCAGCAGACCGCCGAAGACTTAGTGCAGGACACTTTTGTTGCCGCGTTGCAGGCCGCTAATTTCCGTGGCGATGCGCAGGAACGCACGTGGTTGGTAGCCATCCTGCGCAACAAAATCTGTGACCATTTCCGCAAGTTGGCCCGTGAACGCACGCACCAGGGCGGCGACGAGCGTGACCCGGTCGAAGATAGTTGGTACAAGCCACATATGGGCAGTGATGGCTGGGCGGTCAGCCCCAAAGCCTGGGTCGTCAATGACGAAGCACTGCTCGCGAACCGCGAGTTCTGGCAGATCTTTCATGAATGTCTGCGTGGGCTGCCCTCGCGTCAGGCAGCGGCCTTCGTGCTGCGCATGATGGAAGACGTGGATGCCGAGAAGGTCTGTCAGGATCTGGACATCAGCGCGACGAACCTCTGGGTGATGTTGCACCGGGCGCGTGGGCGCCTGCGCAGCTGCCTCGAAGAACGCTGGTTCACGCCATGAAGCTGTTTTCCTCGTGCAAAGAAGCGGCCAAAGCCATCGCTGAGGCGCTGGAACACGATCTGCCGCTCTACCGTCGGTTCGCGCTCGCGTTTCATATGCTGATCTGCTCCGCCTGCCGTCGCTATCGCAAGCAGGTGATCGGGCTAAATCGTCTAGTGCGGCGACATGTGCGTGAACCATCTGGTCCGGTGATGAATTTGGACGCGGTCACTCGGCAGCGCTTGGTTGAACGTCTGCGGCAGGCGAACACTACGCCGGTCGGCGGCACGCCGAACGCCGCCGGTGACGCTCCGCGTCCGTAAAAGATCTCCGCACTCGCTGCGACCCGCGACTACGCTTGCGCCCGGGAGCGCCGGTTTCCAACCGGCGTATACCGTCCGTAGGCCGATGATCCCACGAACAGGTTGTTGTGCGGTCCTTCAGGCAATTGAGGTGGTTGTGTCCTGACGATTCACGCCGGTTGAAAACCGGCGGTCCCGGGGCTGGCGCATGACGGACGGGCCGGTGTAAGGAATTTTACGCTCGTACGACGAAAATTATTTTGACGCGAAAAAGCCTCATTTCCCTCGCCTATCGTGAAATTCCGCTGTAAGGCCGCCCCCTCTCCCGCGACTCATCGGCGACACCCGACGGGTGTCAGTCAAACCAACCACCCACCCATCAGGGGGAATCATGCGTCAATCGATCAAACATCTCGCCATCGCCGCTGCAGTCTCCGGCCTCTTCGCCGGCGCTGCGCTCACCGAGCTCCATGCCAAGGACCCGGGCAAGTACGGCCTGACCCAGGACTACGCTGGCGACAAGAACGCCTGCAAAGGCATGAACGACTGTAAAGGCAAAGGCGGCTGCAAAACCGACAAGAACGCCTGCAAAGGCATGAACGAGTGCAAGGCCAAGGGCGGCTGCGCCACGGTGAAACACGAGTGCAAGGGCCACAACGAGTGCAAGGGCCTCGGCGGTTGCAAGGCCGGCGCCAACGGCTGCAAGGGCAAGAACGAGTGCAAGGGCAAAGGCGGCTGCAAGGTTGGTAAATAAGCATCGCTGAATGTGCGTCGCCGCCGCGTCCGCGCAGCGGCGACCACTCTCTTTTCCCTACGGAGCCACCCATGATCGCACTCGCGAAACAACGACTCGGCCTGCCAGATCTCGGCATCGGCGTCGGGCTGCGCACGCAGCACTACCGCGAGATCCTCGACGGTTCTCCGCGCGTGGGCTTCTTCGAAATCATCTCCGACAACTACCTGGAAACCGCGGGACGCCCGCTGGAGTTCCTCGACCAGATCGCCGCACGTCATCCCGTCGTCATGCACGGCGTGTCGCTGTCGATCGGTTCCACCGCCCCCCTCGATCGCACGTATGTGCGTAACCTCAAGAAACTCCGCGATCGCGTGAAAGCCCGCTGGGTCAGTGATCACTTGTGCTGGACCGGCTTGGCCGGACGCAACACCCACGACTTGCTGCCACTGCCCTACACGGCCGACACCTTACGCCATGTGTGCGAACGTATCCGCCGCGTGCAGGACGTGCTCGACGCTCCCCTCATCATCGAAAATCCCTCGACCTACGTCGGCTTCGCGGAGTCGACCATGACGGAATGGGAGTTCATCGCGGCGATGTGCGACCGCACCGGCTGTGGGTTGCTGCTGGACGTGAACAACGTGTTCGTCTCAGCGCGTAACCATGGGTTCGCCGCAGATGATTACCTCGCCGGTATCCCGTGGGATCGCGTGGTGCAGTTCCATGTCGCTGGCCATAGCGATGAGGGCACCCACATCGTCGATACCCATGACGGTCCGGTGATCGATCCGGTATGGGACCTATTGGCCAAAGCCTGGCCGCGTGCGGGTGGCGCGTCCGTGCTGTTGGAATGGGATGCCAAGATCCCGTCCTTCACCGAGGTCGAACGCGAGGCCTTCCGTGCGCGTGAGGTCCTGCCTGTGATGAAATCATCCCGCGCACGTTCCAAGGCGCACGTCGGCGGTGCCGCATGAGCACTGTCCTCGCCAAACGCCAACGTTGGCTCTACGACGCCATCGTTGATGACGTGGCACCCAAACAGCCGCAACGGATGTTGGGCGGCGCTGCGGTTCCGGCAGCACTCGGCTTGGCGGTCTATCGCCACGCTTACCGCGCGCGTCTGCGTGAGTGTGTGGCGGATGATTTCGCCGCGGTGGCGCAGGAGCTCGGCGACGATGCCTTCACGCGCGTCGCGGATGCCTTCATCGCTGCGCATCCACCTGCCGATTCCACCCTCAACGCCTACGGACGATTCTTCGCGCCGTGGTTGGCGACCACGCGTGTCGCCGGACACGCGCGGCTGGCAGAACTCGCACGCTTGGAATGGGCGCTGGTAGAGGCCCTGCATGCGCCGCTCGCCAAGGCATTGAGTGGAGCCGACCTTGCTGGAGTTGCGCCCGATGCCTGGGGGACGATCACCTTGCGCGTCGCACCGTCACTGCACTTGCTACCGCTGCGTTACAACGCCAACGCGCGCTACGAAGCGTTCCGCAGCAAACGTCCGGCACCGCCATCGCGCCACATGACTGGCGGCGTGGTGGTGATTCGCGGGCGCGATGGCCTACAACGGTTTGCCCTCGATGCGGTCGAGACCCGCGTTCTCGCTGCGCTCGTCGCTGGCGCGACGCTGGGCGATGCCCTCGGCGGCTTGTCCGCCAAACACACCCTGACCATCCAACACGCCTTCACCCGCTGGGTCGCCCACGGTTTCTTCACCGCCCTCGGCTGACCTTTCCACGAACACCATCCTCACCCCATTCACTCGGCCTCACCCGCCGACCACGGAGTCGTCATGTCCATCGTCCATCGCACCATCGCCCTCTATGACCGCGGCACTGAACTGCTGCTGAAACTCGACAGCCTGCCGCTGTTGGTCGCGCGCCTGAGCGTCGGCTGGGTGATGGTGGAGTCGGGATACGGCAAACTCGGCAATCTGCCCGATGTGGTGGAGTTCTTCCGCAGCCTGGGCATTCCGGCTCCGGAGTTGCAGGCGCCGTTTGCTGCCGGATCGGAACTGCTGTTCGGCGCCACGCTGATGCTCGGTCTGTTCACTCGCATCTCGGCGATCCCGCTGATGGTGATCATGACCGTGGCGATCGTCACGGCCAAACGCGAGGAACTGACTGGTGTGAGCGATCTCCTCGGCTTTATCGAATACCTCTACATCGCCCTGCTGCTGGTGCTGGTGGTGCGTGGCGGCGGGTATCTCTCGCTCGATCGGCTGCTGGTGTGGAAGCGTTCGCGGTGCGCGATGCACCATGATGCGGCGCACACCTCAGGGGCGAATGCTTCAGCGACGAATACCATATCCACCTGACATCCGGAATCGTGACGGTGAAAGCGCATCCAAGCGCAAAGTCATGTCCGGAACAGCGGACAGACTGCTGATTCGCCACGCATCCCGAGCAACCTCCACAGGTTGCGCTCAACGCCGGGAGTGTGGCCCCGAACAACCTGCCCATGTTCCGACGGCCCTTGCACCTGACTGCCTCCCTCGCGCTGCTGACCGTGGCGTGCACTGGTGTCATGGCCGCCCAGGCACCTGCCGAGATGATCGCCGCGCACTACGCGGAGCAGGTGAAGCCGCTGCTGTCGAAGTACTGCTACGCCTGCCACAACAACCAGAAGGAGAAGGGTGAGATCAACCTCGCCCGCTACACCGACGTGGCCGAGGTGCTGCGTCAGCGCAAGACCTGGAAGTCGATCGACCTGCGCGTCACCGACCGCGACATGCCGCCGGAAGATCACGACAAGCAGCCGAGCGATGCTGAACGTCAGGTGATCACCGGCTGGATCGCCTCACTCAAGCAGCTCGACACGCCGGATCCCGGTCACACCACGCTGCGGCGCCTGAACCGCACTGAATACCGTTGGACCATCCTCGATCTGTTCGGCGTCGAGTTCGACGCCGATGAGGACTTCCCTAAGGACGACGTCAGCGACGGCTTCGACAACATCGCGCAGACGCTGTCGCTCTCGCCGCTGTTGATGGAGAAGTACCTGATCGCCGCGGACGAGATCCTCGACCATGCGCTGAAGCCGGAGACCGTGGTGCTGCGTGCTGGCGCCGGTGCGCTCGATGCGGTGATCGGCACGACCACGGAACCCGGTCAGAGCGACGGTACCCAGCGTCTGCTGCACCACAGCGGTGAACTGCGTCAGATGTTGAAAATTGAGCGCGCCGGTAACCACGTGGTTGCCGTGCGCGCCGGTGCGGATGCCGCTGGTGCGGCGGTGGAGCTCTCGGTGACGATAGACGGTCGCACCGTGACCACCGTGCCGGTGACGGCGGCTACCACCTCACCGCAAGTCATCACCTGCACCGTGCGGCTGGAAGCCGGTGAGCATCTGCTGGTGATCGGCGTGCGTATTCCACCGTCTGCGGCGAAACCATCCGACGCCAATGCCATCGTCCGCGCGACCAAACGCACCGCGCTGGTGGAGAACGTCGAAGTCCTCGGCCCCGCGCCGGAACCAGATGCCATCACCAAACGCACGCTCAGTGTCCTGCCGACTGCGGAGATTCCGCCGCGGCTGGCCGCCGAACGGATCGCCCGCGATGTCGCCACGCGCGCCTACCGTCGGCCGGTCAGCGACGCGCAACTCACCATGCTGCTGCGGGTGTTCGATCTGGCCTCGGCGCAGAATCGCGGTTTCACCCGCTCGGTGAAGGAGATGCTCAAGGCGGTGTTGATCAGCCCGGAGTTCCTCTTCCGCGCGGAACACCAACTAGCTGATGGCGACGATGGGAAGGTCGACGGCATCGCGCGCCTCGACGGCTACGACCTCGCCAGTCGGCTGTCGTACTTCCTGTGGTCATCGCAACCGGATGCGGAACTACTGGCGCTGGCGAGCGCAGGAAAACTCCAAGAGGACGAAGTGCTGCGTACGCAGGTGCGTCGCCTGATCGCCGATGCGAAAGCACAACGCTTCATCGACAACTTCGCCGGCCAATGGCTGCTGCTACGCAATGTCCTGGGCGAACGTGGGCGCGTCGATGGCGATGAGAAATCCAACGCGAACAAGAAAACACGAAAGCGCCGTGGGGATATCGCGCCGGACATCCGCGATGCGATGTTCGCCGAAGGTACCGCCCTGTTCCGCCACATCCTGACCCAGGGCCGACCGGTGCGCGATTTCATCGACCCGGACTACACGTTCCTGAACGAGGAACTCGCCAAGCACTACGGCATCCCAGGAGTCACCGGCCCGGAGATGCGTCAGGTCCAGTTGCAGGACCGCCGCCGCGGTGGCGTGCTGACCATGGGCGCGTTGCTGGTGGCCAATTCCCATCCGGGACGCACCAGTCCGACGCAGCGCGGGCGTTGGGTGCTGGAGGAAGTCCTCGGCAAACCGCCGCCCCCGCCCCCGCCCGACATTCCGCAGTTGCAGTTCGTGCAGCAGAAACATCCGGACGCCAGCGATCGCCGTATCCTGGAGATCCACCGCGAGCGCGCGGAATGTGCCGGCTGTCACCGGGTGATGGATCCCATCGGCTTCGGCCTGGAGAACTTCGACCAGACCGGGCGTTGGCGCGAAAAGATCCGCAACGATACGGTCGACGCGACCGGCGAACTGCCTGGGAAAAAGAAATTCAACGGACCCGCGGAACTCAAAGCCATTATCGCTGAACACAGCGATGATCTGGCGAAGGTGCTGACCGAGCGCATGCTAACGTATGCGCTTGGTCGCGCGCTGCACTACTACGACGACGCGGTGATCGACCACATCGTCGAACGCAGCCTCGCTGATGGTGGACGCTTCGACACCATCGTGGTGGAAACCGCACTCAGTCTACCATTCCGTAACCGTCGAGCAGCCCCATGATCGCGAGCACGCTCCCATGACCAATCCCTGGCTCATCTCTCGTCGGACCGCGCTCAAAGGCCTGGGCGCTGCGCTGGCGTTGCCGTTGCTCGAAACCATGGGCTGGGCCGAGGCGCCCGCTGCTGCGCGCGCCATCCCGACGCGCCTCGGCTTTATCTACGTGCCACACGGCGTCGACAACGAGCGCTTCTGGCCCGCGGACAGCGAGACCGTCCTCGACGCGTCGTTGCCGCCGATCCTTGGCCCCCTCGCACCGTGGCGTGAGGACATCGTGGTCATCAAAGGCCTGCACCATCGCAACGCCGAAGGCGACAACCGCGGCCACCATGCGCGTGAGACCGCCACCTGGCTCACCGGTTTCGGCTCACGGCCGGAGACGGTCTATAACGCGGTGTCGATCGATCAGGTCTACGCCCGGCGCGTCGGCGGCGGCACCAAGCTGCCGTCCCTCGAACTCGGCCTGCAGACCGGCCGTGCCGCGGGCAACTGCGACCAGGGGTTTTCGTGCGCCTACCATGCGCACATCTCGTGGCGTTCGCCGACCCAGCCCAATCCACGCGAGCTGAATCCGCGTGCGGTGTTCGACCGTTTGTTCGCCTCGACCTCGCTGACCGGGGCCAACGCCTACGGCGAAGCGTCGCTCAACGGCAGCATCCTCGACCTCGTGCGCGACAGCTCCAAGGCGCTCAACGCGCGCATCAGCAAAGACGACCAACGCAAACTCGACGAGTACACCGACAGCGTGCGTTCGGTGGAATCACGCATCCAGGGCATCGAGCAGAAATCCACTCAACGGGGCGGCGCTGACGGCCTCGACATGGGCGTGCCCGCCGGCGTGCCGGCGCGTTTCGACGACTACTGCCAACTGATGATGGACCTGCTGGTACTCGCCTGGCGCACCGACAGCACGCGCGTGGCGACGCTGATGTTCTCGCAGGCATTTGGTCGCAGCTATCCCGAGATTGGCGTGCCCGAGAACCATCACGAGATGTCGCACCACCAGTGGAACGCCGACAAGCTGGCGAAGGTCTGCCGCATCAACACCTACCACGTGACGCAGCTCGCGTACTTCCTCGAACGCCTCGCCAGCACCCGCGACGGCACCGGCAGCCTGCTCGACCACAGCCTGGTGCTCTACGGCTCCGGCATGGGCGACGGCGATCGCCACGATCATCAGAACCTTCCGACCATTCTTGCCGGTCATGCGGGTGGGTTGAAGGGCGGACGTTACATCCCCAAGGCTGAGGGGAATTTTAGCGATCTGTTGCTGGCGATGATGAGCCGTGCGGGCACGCCGCTCGAAGCGTTCGGCGACGGGAAACGGGCGCTGCCGGGCATCGCCTGACCAACGTCCAATCGGGCTTTCAGCCCTTTCGGGCAATCATGTCTGCGACCCAGGGCGTTGCCTTGCCCGTTACCCATAAGTCGACGAACTACTCGAAACCGCGCGAAAAACCGCCGGGAGCGCGGCCGCCCCGGCCGCAAACCTTTACGTCGATGCACATTGGGAGGCGATGCGCATTGTTGGAGCCCAGGACGCTCCGTGTTGAATGCGGCCGGGGGCGGCCGCGCTCCCGGCGGTCATGTTCGGTCGCTGACGATCACCTTGGACTTATGGGTAACAAGCAGGGCAACGCCCTGGGTCTCTGACATGAAATGGACCGAGGGCTGAAAGCCCGATTCAAACACCATGACCAGGGCAATTCGGAACTCGGATTTCCGGCTGTCGACCAACGGCATTCGGCGTTCGGTCGCCGTGATCATCAACGATTGAGTCGGGCCTTCAGCCCTCCGTCTCAGTCCTCGCCGTAAACCCTGGGCGTTGCCCGGGCTTTGCCCGGGCGTTGCCCGGGCGTTGCCCGGGCGTTGCCCGGGCGTTGCCCTGGGCTGTGTTAACGTCGCGCCGTTGGCGCTCTCGCAGGGAACGCCGTCCTTTATTGGATCCCCGATCCGACAGGGATTGGCACTGGATCTGGAGGAGTGATTAACGAAAGGGTGTATGTCTAGTTTCTGACCTTATCTCCCATCTCCCCGTCGAGCCCCGGCAGGCCATTGATGGAGGTGCGATTCTTGGTCCCGCGATAACTGGCGAGTCCCTCGGGGCCCTTCTTCTCGGCCCAGTCCTTCAGGATGGGACGTTCACCAATGTACTCGTAGAGCGGCACGCCGTAACCGCAGGACGTCGAAATACGATCTGCCCGCACGTCGATGATTGCCCGCGCACCGGGCCATGCCGGGAAGCGCGGAGCGAGTTCGCTGAATCCCGACGTTCCCGGCAGATGCACCACACCATGACCATGCACGCGGGCGATGCGTGGATTGCCGCTGAAGGCGCACCACATCAGGGTGATGCGACCGTTATCGCGCAGGTGGCTAATGGTTTCGATGCCGCTGCCGGTGAGGTCGAGCCAGGCCACCCGCTGGCCGTCGATCACCCGCAGGCTGTCCATCCCGCGCGGTGAACAATTCACGTGGCCATCAACCGCCAAGGGCGCGGTGGCGACGAAAAACACGTGTTGGGCGGCGATCCATTCCGCCAACCCTGCATCGATGACGGATAACACAGCACCCATCTCTTCCTCCCTCTTCGTGTGGAGCCAACGCTCGGCGAGCGATTATTTTGCTGATCACCGCTGTGCAACCGTTTCATCTGGCCTTTGGCCTGCGGACCATTCCGCGGCTGGCTGCTAACAAAGGAAGATACCATAAAGGACATGCGCATTTTACCCATTTTCCTTCAATCCTCAGAACGCTTTTTCACCAAGCACCTACTGCGCAGACTCGCTCGCAACGCGCGCGAAATGCGTGCCCTCATACGCCTTGATGAACCCAGGGATGCTCGCCTTCGTGGCCTCGCCGCGTTTCTCCTTGGGCTGTTTCTCCACCGTGGCGAGCAGACCGCGCCAGGCGTTCTCCGCCTTCTGCTCGCGTGCGATGGTCTTGTCCTTGGCGATCTCACCCACCGCCTTCTGTGCTGCCTTCGCTGGCGGCAGGCCGCGCAACTGGGTGGTCAGGTCGCGCAGGCTCATGAACGCGACGTAGCGTTGCGGATCGGCCGCGTCGCGGGCCTTGGTCTCCAAGTCGCTGAGGCGCGTGGTGGCGATGGCGAGGAGATCGTCCTCCAGTCCCTTGCCCGGCAGCCCACCGACGGTGCGCGCGGCGGCGATGGCCGAGGCGAGGCGACCGCTCTCCGCCAACAACACCCCACGCGACAGCTCCTTGGCGTATTCCTTGCCCGCGGGCAACACCGAGGCGGTGCGCGCGGCGTAGGTCTTGTCGAAGTCGGCGCGTTTGCTCGGCAGCACGAAGCGTTTGGCGCCGGCGCCGCCGTAGTACTGCCCGGCCTTGTCTGCTTCGCTGCGTGAGCCGTCCGGCGCGACCACCGCGTAGCCCCACAGCGGCGCGTCGGCGATGATGCGCTGGTAGTAGGCCTCCTCCGCGTCGCTGGCGACCACCCAGCGTTCGGGATCGGCGCCCTTGCCAGCGAGGAAGGCTTTGGCCTCTTCTGGCGTCCCGCCATCGGTCTTGATGCCGATCAGCACGTACCCAGGTTGACCGGCGTACTGTTGTTCGAGCTGTTTGACCAAGTCCGGCGCCCAGCCATTGCAGATCGGGCACCACGATTGGAAGAACAACACCACCGCGACCTTGCCGCGCAGTCCGGCGATGGTGACCGGTTCTTCACCCTTGGGGAAAGTGACCGAGCTGCCGAACTCGGGCATCGTCTGCGACCAGGCCGGATTGGCGAGCACCAGGAACAAGGCGAGGACGGACAGGCGCATGGCGATCTCCTGCGTGCGGGAATGGCGTCAGTAGAACAGCCGCCCGGCGAGGTACAACGGGACCAGCACGGCGTTGTGGCGGCAAGCGGGCGCTGCCCGCCATCGCCTGAGCACCTGAAGTTCAACCGCCGGAGCCGCGTCCAAGCGTTGGACGTTGGAGGGCATGTCCGATCACCAGGATGGACACGTCGTCCTCGCAGGTTTCCGCCCGGCCGGTCCAGGCGGACAACGCCTGCCACACCGACTCCAATACCCGATCTGGCGATGCCAGCTGCTGATCGCGCACCAGTTCGACGAGACGGTCGACCTCGAACGGCTGTTCCTGAGCATTGGCGGCTTCGATCACGCCATCCGAGAACAGGAACAAACGATCGCCTGGTTTCAGTATCAGGCCGAAACTCTGCACCTTGGCGGCTGAACCCGGCAACCAACCTATCGGCACGCTGCGGGTCTTGATGTGCTCAGCCATTCCGTTCTGACGCACCAGGATGGGACCAGGATGTCCGGCGGCGGCGAGCGCGACGGTGGCCTCCTGGAGATCCAACACGCCATACAAGATGGTGAAATAGAGCCGCGTGCGACGATCCATCGGAAACATCACGTTGAGGCGTTGCAGCACGATCTCCGGCGCCACCGGGGCGATGCTGCCATCGGGAAGCGTGTACTGGACCAGCGAAGCCTCGCCTGCCGACGGGGTCAGGTGGCGGCTGGCCTGGACCGCCAGCAGCGCTGAGGCCACGCCGTGGCCGCTGACGTCGAGCACATAAAAATTGATCCAGCGGCTGCCGATGCGCGCGACCTGCAGCAGATCGCCGCCCAGTTCGGTGCTCGGTCGGTACATCCAGGCGGTCTCCAGACCTGGGATCCCCAGCGACGCGGGTGGCAGCAACGTGCGCTGCACATCGACCGCTGCCTGCAATTCCTGACGATGACGCTCGTTCATTTCCTCCAGCACCGCGTTGCGCCGGGCGAGTTTGTCTTCGAGCGCGATGATGCGCTGGGCCACTTGCAGCCGCTGGATCAGGACCTCGAACAGGAACGGTAGGATGAGCACATCGTCAGCCGCACTGGTCAGCGCCAGGCGCAGGTCGCTGCGCGACACCTGACGTGTCAGGATGATGATGTAGGTGTAGCGGTCCTGCGTGCGTTCGCGCAGGCGACGAACGATCTCGAGACAGGACAGAACCGGCAGCGAAAAATCGAGGATGACGATGCGACAGGGCTCAGCGGCTGTGAGCAGCTCCCAGGCGCGTTGGCCGTCCTCGGCCAGATCGATCTCGTAGCCTTCCCGGCGCAGGCAGACCCCGAAGACCTCCATGACGATGGGATCGTGGTCGGCCAACAGCACCCGCAGCGATGGCACTGCAACCGGATCGCCGCTGGCGCCTGAGGTGATGATGGCCGGAACCTCGGCATCCTGTTGCCCGGCCTTCATGGCTGGTGCCTGGGAACTCTGGAAGTCAGCTGCCACATCCCGGTAGTCTGGTACGACATCTTCAGGGTTTGATGAAGTGGTCGCAGCCCCCGCGGAGCTGAGCGCTGTTTGCTGCTCATCAACGAAAAACCCCGGCTTTCACCGGGGTAATTCATCTGGTGCACGGGAGGGGACTCGAACCCCTACGAGAGTTACCTCGCTAGCACCTCAAGCTAGTGCGTCTGCCAATTCCGCCACCCATGCACATGGGAGGGCGGAACATAGAAGGCACGCCAGGGTCGTCAATGGCGATGGTCCCTGGGTTATTTGCGGGCCGGCAGCACCGCGCCAAGGCGAGTGGCACCGCTGGGCAGCGCGGCTTGGGCCTGCTGCTCGTCTTTGGCGGTCGGTTCACGCTGGGTATAGGCGTCGATGATCTGCGAGAGGAAGCGCCCAGGGCACTCGGTGACCTTGAACTTCTTATGTCCGAAGACTGAGGCGCGGCTGATGCCGTATTGCAGGCACATGCGGTCGAGTGCACTGAGCAGGGCGGTGCGCTGCGCCGGAGGCACGCGCTGGATGTCGAAGTTGCCGATCAGGCAGATACCGATGTTGAGACGGTTGACCTCGTTGTTACCGGCATGAGCGCCCTGGTACTTCAGGGGGCGGCCTTCGTAGACCCGACCGCTGGGATCGATGATGAAGTGGTAACCGATACAGGCCCAGGGTTCGGGATGATTGATGCCTTTGATGTGGTTGAGATCGACTTGCCGCAGCCAAGCGACGCTGTCAGCATTCACATCGTCTTTGTCGCCACTGTGGTGAACGGTGATGCGATTGGGGGTCCCACCCATCGGCGTCGTGCGGTTGATGACCACCGGTTGCCGGGTCCAAGACGGCCGTGGTATGAACCAGTTTTCTTCCACCGGATGGTTGTCCGGGGTCTCCACCAATGGCGGTGGTGGAGTCGGCTCGGGCAAGGCCGACAGCTGTCCACCAGGCACCTGAAGCACGGTGCCTGGGCGAAGATTGCGATCGCGGATATAATTAGCGTCGACCAGCGTCGTCACCGACACCCCGTATTTCTGGGCGATCGACGACAGCGTGTCGCCAGCCTGGACGGTGTGCTGCAGGACCTGCGCCGGATGGTACGGCGCAGCACTGCTGCGTTCATTGCGCTTCTGACACCCGGTCTGCGCCAACATGGCGATCAGACCAAGGCAGAGGACTAACGGGGCTCTGCCCCAGCCCGATGGGCCGTTAATGTGCCGAGCCCCGTTAGACCTTTTGCTATGGGGGCTTTGCCCCCACACCCCCGAGCCCTTGAGAGCGGCGACTGCGCCAAACTTGACTCGGCAGATCGCAATCGCCGCTCTCAATGACTCTAGGGAACGCAGCAGCGATGACATGACAGACCTCGCAGGATCAGCGACGACGGCGACCGAGACGGATGCCTCCAACCAAGGGCTTGAGGATGCGCGGTTGGCCGACGGGCATGTCGGCGATGGTGCGCTTGACCTCAGCTTCGGGCGGAGTCGCTTCGAAGCCTTCGATCTTCTCCTCTTCCAGCAAGAGGCCGATATGCTTTTCGATCTCTGAGAGAAACTGGCCGTCTTCCGGAGTGATGAAGGTACGCGCCACACCTTTTGCACCATTACGAGCGGTGCGACCGATGCGGTGGACGTACTCTTCTGGCATCTCGGGGATGTCGTAGTTGACCACGTGCGAGACCGTCGGGATGTCCAAACCACGGGCCGCCACGTTGGTGGCGATCAGGCTCTGGATCTCGCCAGCGCGGAACTGCGCCAAGATCTTTTCGCGTTTGGTCTGTGGCAGGTCGCCGTGGATGGCGCCAGCCGACATGTTCTTGCGCTTGAGCACTTCCGCCACGCGGTCGGTCTGGTGCTTGGTGCGGCAGAACACCACCAACTGCGGCGGATTCTGCGTTTCGATGAAGTGCGCCAGCAGGCTGTTCTTCCGCTCACGCGACACCGCGATGTACTTCTGGTCGACCTGTTCGACGGTGATCACCTTCGGCGTGATACGGATCTGCTGCGGATCCTTCATGTGCTTCTGCGCCATCTCCTTCACCGGTTCGGGGAAGGTGGCCGAGAACAGCATGATCTGCCGCGACGGCGGCGTGTGGCCGATGATGTAGTTCACATCCGGCCAAAAGCCGATGTCGAGCATCTGGTCAGCTTCATCAAGCACCGCCATCGCCAGACCAGAGAGGTCGAGCGCGCGGCGTTTCATGTGGTCGATGATGCGACCAGGCGTACCGATGACGACGTGCGGGTAGTTCTCCAGCGCTTTGATCTGGTCATCCATCGGCGTGCCGCCGTAGATCACCACCGCGCGCGCGCCGCTGGCGCCAGCCATGCGGGTGAATTCGTTGAACACCTGACGCGCGAGTTCGCGCGTCGGGCACAGCACCAGGGCCACCGGCTTGCGCTCGGGGCTCTCGATGCTGTAGAGGCGTTGCAGGATCGGCAGCACGAAGGCCGCGGTCTTGCCGGTACCGGTCTGAGCTTGGCCCAGCACGTCTTTGCCGGAGAGCACCACCGGGATCGCTTCGGCCTGAATCGGCGTCGGCTGTTGGTAACCCATCGCCGCCAGATCCGCGAGGATCTGGTCATTCAATCCGAGCGGAGCGAAGCCAGCAGCCTTGGGCTTGGCGTCGAGTTCGGCCGGCACCTGCGGGGCGAGTGGCAGACGCGGAGCTTCACCAACTGGTTCAGCGCCATGTTTGCTGAACGGCGAACGGCCTTGGTCGGGCTCGCGCGGTGCACGCTCACGGCGTTCCGGACGCGGTCCGCGGTCTTCACGCGGTGCGCGGTCTTCACGCAGTGCGCGGTCTTCACGCGGTGCGCGGTCTTCACGCGGAGCGCGGTCTTCACGCGGAGCGCGGTCTTCACGCGGAGCGCGGTCTTCACGCGGAGCGCGGTCTTCACGCGGAGCACGTTCTTGCGGCGCTGCTTCTTCGCCCGCGATCGCACCCTCGGTCGTTGGCGCTGGGGCCGGACGCGGGGCGGGAGCGTTCATCGGCGGACGTTGCTCCAGGCGCGGAGCCGGCAACGCCGGCGACGCCGACGACAGATCTTTGCGCTCCGCTCCTGACACCCGTACCTGCGCCTTGCGCAGGCAGAACAGATCGCCGCGATCACCACGCAGCGAGAAGCCCGGGGCTTCGACGATGGCGATGTGACCGTGGGGGATGCTCTCGGCAACCGCGGTGCCGACCACCTGATGGTAGTCCGCATGCGGCTGACCGCCGGCCGGCGTCGGCACCACGCCGATGTCGGCGAGCAGTTCGCTCAGACGCGCCTGCGCCCAGGTGGGCGTGGTCGGGTCGCACAGTTCGAGGATGCCCTTGGAGAAGGAGCACAGACGATCAAGCACACTCGGCATTGAGCGCTGGGGCCCATCAATGCGCGGACGGGGAGCGCGTTGCTCGCTGTTCTGCGGCTGCGACTGGCGCTGCTGATCACGTGGTTCGCCGTTCTGCGGACGCTGCTGATCACGTGGTTCGCCGTTCTGCGGACGCTGCTGATCGCGCGGTTCGCCATTTTGCGGACGCTGTTGATCGCGTGGTTCGCCATTTTGCGGACGCTGCTGATCGCGCGGTTCGCCATTTTGCGGACGCTGCTGATCGCGCTGCTCGTTTGGTGGACGCCGCTGATCACGCGGCGCCTGTTGATCGCGCGGGCCTTGGCCATCGCGGGGCGGACGCTGCTCACGCGGTTCACGCGGCGGCTGTTCAGCACGCGGAACGGCGACGGCGGGAGCGCCATCCTCTGCGCCCTCGTCCGCGTCTGCGCCGTCATCACCCTCGGCATCATCACCGCCGTCGCTCGGTCCCTGACCGTTCGGATCCTGCGGGATGGGGTTGCCATTGGCATCGCGGCGACCACGGCCGCGACGACGACGACGACGACGACGACGGCGTTCGCCTGGAAAGGCGGGATCGTCAGGATGGCCTTCGCCATCCGCAGGCGGCACGCCTGCGCCATCTTGTTGTGCGAGATCGGCGACGGCGGCGGCATCGAGCACTTCCGGCTCGGCAGGCGCCGATTCCGCGGCAGCGGCGGCGATCAGTTCGCTTGGTGTGATCTCCTCCGGTTCGTTGGAGACGATGGGAGCAGGTGCGGCGGCAGCGACAGCGGCAACGGTGGTTTCAGCGGCAGCTGCTGACGCGCTCGCGGCGCTCGCCGCAGCTAGGTGTCCGGTGAGCACGCCTTGCAGCGCCTGGATGAGATCGTCTTTGCCGAGCCGGCTACGATTCTGGATTTGATGTTCGCCGGCGAGTTGTCTGAGGTCTTTGATGCTGAGAGCGGAGAGATCCGGTTGATCCGACATGGTTCCAATAGTCCTGCGCAAACGCTGCGCGCCGCCCGCCTCAATCGGCGGGATGAATGGCCGGTTGCGGCCTATGTTGTTGACCCGTCGTGGGCCTGGGCGCGCCGATGACATCATCGGCACAGCCGTCCGTCGCGCGGGACTCGCATCCGCGAGCCTGCCTAGCGCAAAGGATGCGGCATTAGAGTGGGCGCGATGCTCACCGCAAGAGCGCTAAGCGATTCCTGGCAAGAATCCGTCCTGAGAACGCAACGTGCGGCATGGCATATGATTGCGCCAATATAGCCGGGCCGCTGGTGGTTGCACCACGGCACTCGGTTCAAGGCGAGCGCTCCGCGCGCAAAGCCGCGCTCCCCTCAGCGAACACTTGTTCGAGGTCGGTCGCGGCACCAGCAAGGGCCTGATCGTCACCGCTCAACACGACGTTTTCAACGGTATCGAGCGCCTGCGCCAAGCGGGACAAACCGATGGTGAGCGCGGCGCCTTTCATGGCGTGGGCGCATTCGGCCAAACCCTCGCGTCGGGCCGAAACACCGTCGAAGACTATAGTTGCGATGGTCTCGGTCGCTTCGCGCAGGTAGGTGTCGATCATGTGCACGAACACTGCTGGATTGGTGTCGAGTGAACGGAGTGTGGTGATCACCTGACGCTCCAGCACCACTACACCAGCCGCTGGCCGGGTGGCCTCCGGCGATGGTGTCTTGAGGTGGAGGAAGCGCGACAACTCGCCGGCGAGCAAGTCCAGGCGCACGGGTTTGGCCAAAAAACCATCCATGCCGGCCTGACGACAACGTTCACGGTCAGAGGGCGTCACCGCCGCAGACAGCGCGATCACCGGCAAGTGTTTGCCGGCCGCCTCATGCAGCCGCAGTTCGGCGGTGGTCGCGATGCCATCGAGCTCAGGCATCTGACAATCCATCAGCACCAGATCGATGCCACCGTGGACCAAACGGTCGAGTGCTGCGCGGCCATCGGCGGCTTCGTCGACTTCAAGGCCAAGACGTTTGACCATTGCCACCGCCACCTGGCGATTGACCTCGCGATCATCGACCACCAGCACGCGGCCACGGAAAGACGGCACCTGACCACTCGGGGTGCTGCGCAGCACGCTGGTGGTCGGACGATCGGTGGCCCGCAGCGGCAGGGTGAAAGCGAAGGCGGTACCACGTCCGGGGGCGCTTTCGACCGTGATGAGGCCACCCATCAGCTTCACCAGTCGCTGACTGATCGACAAGCCCAGTCCGGTGCCACCAAAACGCCGAGTGATCGAACTGTCGCCCTGGGTGAAGGGAGTGAACACGCGCGAGCGCGACGCTTCGTCCATGCCGACACCGGTATCGACCACGCTGAAGGTGATTGCGCCCCCAGGATGAGTGGCCCGCATGGTCACGGTCACCCCGCCGGCGTTGGTAAACTTCACCGCGTTCGAAACCAGGTTGAGTAGGACTTGGCGCAGTCGTACCGGGTCGCCAACCACCCGTTCACTGACCGGTCCGTCGATCAGAAGTTCCAGACGCAGGCCCTTGGCCTGCGCAGCTTCCCGCATGAGGGACAATACTTCTTCCCCTGATTCCTTGGGCGAAAACGGCAGTTCCTCAAGCGTCATCCGACCAGCGTCGATCTTCGAATGATCGAGGATGTCGTTGATCATCGACAGCAGGTGTTCACCGCTGGTGCGGATGGTCGAGAGGTGGCGGCGTTGTTCGCTGTCCGCATCACTCGCGATGAGCAAATCCGTCAGGCCAAGGACGGCATTCAGCGGCGTACGGATCTCATGCGTCATCACCGCAAGGAATTCATCCTTCGAGCGGTTTGCCCGCTCGGCGGCCATGCGCTCTGCTTTCAGTACGCGGGCGTTTTCATCTGCCAGGAGTCGCGCCTGACGCAGCGAAGAAGTTGAGCGTGCCACTACCAAGCCCACCAGAGCGGAACACCCCAGCGCTAGCAGAACGCCAAGCCCCATGGCCGAACGCATGCCGCTCAATCGCTGCTCATAACTGTCGAGGTCGATGTCCACCCCGACACAGCCGACCGCATTGCCCAGATCGTCGTGGAACGCCGCGTAGCCGCTGATGGTGGTGCCCCAGCGGTCCGTCACCGGTTCCTGGTCGGTGGCCGCGGGGCCACCGGCAAGCACCGCGCGCAGGACCGGATTGGCCTCCTCGTACACCTCCATCAAAAAGGAATGGTCTTCGACCATGTCGCCATCGGCGTCACCCTTCGGCGTCGGATCGAGCACGAAGTATACCTTGCCGTCCTTGAGCACGAGGGTGTAGATGAAGCGAATGCTGGTCGAAGACCGCAAAATGTTGCGCAAGGGTGCAACCGCCTGCTGATAGGCGGGACTGTCTTCGAGCGCCGGATCGGTGAGTTGTCGGTGCAGGCTGCTGTCGATCGACGCTGCCGCGACCACCGCGGTGCGCCGCAAATCACTGCGCACTTCATCAATCAGGGCTTCGCGACCACGCACATACAACGTCCCACCGCTGAGCACCGCGGTGCCAAATACCACCACGGCGGCGGCCAATCCCAGGATCAGCGGCTGGGTCGGATGCGAATTGGACCACAAGGATGCCATAGGGTTTGACGTTGGGCAGCATTGCGGCTTCGCTCGTCTTGGCGAGCACCAGTCCTGCTACACTTCAACCCAATTATGAAGATGGAGCGACGGTTTGGCATTCCTGCTTCGACAAAAAGGTCAGCGCGCTACCGGCGCCGCGGGCGGCAACGCCCGAATCAATTTGAAGGCGATATGATGCAGGAATCCCGGCGCCTGCAGATCCAACGCGCCTCCTGGGTGGTCCACCACCTGCACGCTGTGCAGGGTTCCTACATTGGCGTCCCACCATTCCACTCGGCACGGACCAGGCGCGACCTGGGAACCGATGCGCACGCTCACTCCTGTGCAACGTTCGGAGCCGCCACCTTCGCCGGTCCAGCGGTGATCAGCGATATATCCCAGCATCCGCCCAGGGCGGACCCACGCCCGGGCCCACCAGGGACGGCCCTCACCACCGGTGGCTGCGAGCACCACGGCCCGCGCCTCCGCACCGCGCAGATCCTCACCTGAGAGATACTGCGCGATGGCCGCGAACGGCTGCCAGCGTTCACCCTGATCGATCCACTCGAACCACCACATGAAGGGCATGCCGGCATTCCCCGAAACCATCGCCGCCCACGGCGCACTCGCGAGTTCCGCCGCCAGCAAGGCCTCGCTGCTGCCACCAGAACTGCCACCGAACTCGGTGACCAGCAGTGGCTTCTTGAAACGCCCCAGGCCACGCACGGGATCCTGCATGCCGTTCCAGATGAGATCCACCAAGGTCGAACCGCTATAATACGCCCGCCCGCTGTGGTAAGCGTCGATGCACAGGTAGTCCATGCCTGGGAGAGCACAGACTTCGGGATTGGGCCGGCGGTAATCGCCCGACCAGTGGGTGGTCACCGGATGACGATAGGCATCGATGGCGTGCAGGTGCGCGGCGGCGCCAGTGTGCCAGGACACCAGCGTCGCGAGGCGCTGCTCTGAGGTGACCGCCGACGCGCCCGCGGTGGTCCGTGAACGACGGCCGCTGTCGCCCAGCGCGGTGAGGTTGATCTCCGACCACAACTTCCAGCCAAGGACCGCCGGATGATCGGCAAAACGCGCTACCAGGTAACGCCGCAGATTCGCCTGGGCGCGCAACGAGCGTTCATCAGTGAACAGCTGGTACGGATCAGCCAGCAGGCCCCCGTTCACCAGATTCCACGGATGGTCCTTCCACTCGCGGTCATTGTCGGGCGACGCTTGGCCGTGGTTATTGATCACCAGATTGATGCGGATGCCGTTGGCCAGCGCGGCATCCAGCACCGCATCCATGCGCGCGGCGTTTTCCTGCGAATAGCGGCCCATGCCGGCATATCCGGGCCAGGCGGCGTTCCATTCGAGCGCCAGGTTCCAACTCGCCATCCACACCTCGGTGGCATTACCACCAGCCGCCGCCAGCCGGCGGAAGCGATCGGCATAGGCCAATGATCCACGCGCCGGCGTCAGCACGGTGCTCAAGCGGTCACGGCTACGCACATCAAAGGTCGAGTGCAGGTTCATCCCGATGGGCCAGAAGCAGCGGCCGTCGACGCTGAAGAACCGCGCATCGAGCGGATCGATGCGGACGATGTCATCACCAAGGTCACCGCTGACGGTGATCGGCGGCAGCTCCAGCACCACGGGTTCGCCGCCCTCCCAACGCGCCTCCAGCCGACCGCGCCAAGCTCCGGCAGCAGGCGGGCGCCAGCGCACATTAAAACGCATCGCACCGGTAGCGCTGGCGACTTCACGATCACCACGATCACTGAGCGCCATCGGTTCGTGGGCGAACCCAGGGACGCGCATACTGCGACCATCGGCATGGGTGAAGACCGCGTCGAGGGTGAAGCGCTCCGGTGCGAAGGGATTGGTCGGGAACGGTTCCGGCGTCACCGCCAGTTCCCAACGTGCGCCGCTGACCAGCTGGATGGCGCCATCAGCAAAGCCTGGGAACTCCAGCCCGCTCAGACGCGCCGACACGGTGATGGGCTCCTCCACGTCGGCGACCAATTCATCGATACGCAGCAGCGCCGTGCTGGTGGCGGCCGACCACAGGAACAGTCCCGCCTGCGTCGCCTGCGTCGCCGCTGAGGAATCCCAGGCGGCGCGTTGCGGCTGTCCGACCAACGGTTCGCCTGGACGCATCGTCAACGCGATGACGTTCACCCCAGGACGCAGGGGCAGCGGGTGCGGGCGCTGGAACCAGTGACCGTGGCGATCGGCGACGAATCCGCCGACGCCAAGATCTGCCGGTGCGTCCGCCGGGACGTGGATCACCGCCCGCAGTGTGAACGCGGCGGTCGGCACCTCACCCGTGAGCCGCACCACCGTGGTGAGCGGCGCCCGCAACGCGACCTCCTGGGTGGCAGCGTCCACGGACACCACGCACCACCACAGGAGTAGAAGTCGGATCAGCAACGGCATGCGCAAGTCTACCTGCAAGCACATCCTCCGCGGTGGGCAAGGCCCTGCAGGGAGCCACCCGCAGCATACACACCGCCTGGAAGGCGCGTTCAATTGCGCGAAAAGTGATGGGGAATGGGCAGGCCCAGATATCATCGGTAGAATCCGCACTCGGATCATTCGGGACCACCCCGGAAATCGTTGGTTAGTTTCTCCGTAGTTTCTCCCGAACTGCGGCAGGCTCACCGGCTGATCCCAGGAGCCCACCATGTCCCCCAAGCAGCGTGACCGCAACCGCGACGGCATCAGCATCGAAGACCGCTGGGAGGCCCGTGGCCGGCGCACCGGCAAGCGGTGGTTGGCCAAGGTACGGGACACCCGCCTCCACCGGTACAAGCGCAAGGCCTTCTCCGATCTGGAGGCCGCCAAGGGCTGGGCCAAGCAGACCAGGGCACGGTTCGAATTGTCAGAAAGCAGCGCCGGCACATGGCCGCTGGAGGACCTGATCAGGGAGTACGGGGAGGCGATGCGACGCGAGCATCGACCAGAGGAATACGTGAAGGCCGTGGAGCGTCACGGTAAGATGCTCCAAAGCGTCGGCGTGCGCGATCTCGCAGACGATGGCTTCCAGGCCAAAGTCAGGATCTTCCTCGCCCTCCCTACCGACGAAAAGCACCGCCGCCACGAGGGGTCAGAACCTGCCCCGAGCACCAAACGGCAACGACTCAACTACATCCGGACGCTGGTGTCGTTCGCGATGCAGTACCAAGGCCTGCGTTTGGACCCCCTGCTTGGCTTCGCCGTGCCCGGGCAGAGCCGCCGTGGCGCATTCAGCCGTCCGAGCGACCAAGAGACCTACCACCTGAATGAGGTTCGCCAGGTCCTGGCCCTGAACCGCCCCGATGACTCCGTGTGGCTCGCCTACGTGGTGGCCATCTTCACCGGCCTGCGTGCGTTTGAGATTCACGCCCTGCGCTGGGATGCCATCGACTGGACGACCAAGACCCTGCGGGTCGCACGCGGCAAGGGAGCGAAGGTGCGACACGTTCCGCTGCAGGCCGAATTGCATGACTACCTGCGCCAGTTGGGTGGGCCTGACGCCGATCGGCCGCGCATCGGTCCCATGTTCACGTTCACCAAGCATCGGGTCGACGTGGCCGACCTCCGCCCCCTGCTCGATGACGCTGGGGTGACTTGGGACCGCGGTACCAATGAGATCACGGGGTTGCCACGTCGCCTCACCTGGCACGCCTGCCGGCGCACCTTCGCGGCTGCCTCGCTCGCGGCCGGCGTCGACTCGTTGGAGATCCAGCGGTCGCTGGGCCACGCAGAGATGGATATGACCGGCGAGTACGCCGGCGCCTTTGCTCGCTGGAAGGCTGTGGTGCAGGCCGAGGCGTGGCCGCGTGGCCGCCTGTGCCTGTTCGGGGCGAGTTCGGGAGCCGTCCCGGCCTCGCAGGGCGATCGTCAGATGGTTCGATGATCAACTGGGAGAACGACAGAATCATTCTGTAAGAGAAACTCAGTACCCGCTTGCGTATAATGCGAGGAACCCACCCAGCCCTTCGGGGCAGAAAGGTTCCCATGCACGAAGCCCATCTGCAGCTGATCTCAGACGATGCGAGCGTAGCTGAACAGGCCGCAGCCAGTGCGTTGTGGGCGAATTCATTCAGCGCGTCCGTCGGCGCTGTCGAAACAACGATAACCCTTGCAGGGTACCAGGCCGCGAAAAATCTAGCCGACTCACGGGCGTTGCTGCACCAGGTGCGTTGCCTGCGGCGTCGCCTTCGTCAATACGATCGCAAGCTGTCAGCGTAACCCTTTCCGAATTCATTAGATCGGTTCAGCCTTTCTCTCCTTACTAACGCTCGCTGTGTTGCGTGCATATGGTTTTTAGGATGAGCAAAGTACATCACGACGAGCTGCTAACCGTTCCTGCTGTTGCTGCGGCGATGAACCGCAACCGGATGACCATCACCAGATGGTGTCAGACGGGATTCATACGGGGCGCTATCCGCAAAGTCGGGCCGGGAACACAACCCTGGCTAATCCCGCGCTCGGAATTGAAGCGGCTTGGGAGTACGCTGTGAGCCGCACAATTGAGGTCGTAACGCTCACCGTGGACCAGGTGCGGGATCTGATCGGCGAGGCAGTCGCCAAGGCGTTGGACGATCAGCATCGGCGTGCGGCCAGTAATGCGCAGACGATCAGCGCCAATCAGGCCTCTCGCTTGGCCAAGTGCCGGAGGTCCGACCTGACTGCGGCCTTGGTTGGCGGTGGTCTCCGGGGCACTCGTGTCGGTAACCGATGGCGAACCACGGCTGGGGAAGTCGCAGCATGGAACGCTGCAGGGCGTCCCCTCAGCGGAGGGTGCTGAGATGTTACGGCCTGCTTGGCGGAACCGGAACGATCCGTTGCTCCATCGGTCCATCGGTCCAAAGACGTTGCGTGTGGCCCGTCCATCGATCGAGAACCAAGTAGCCGGCAGGGCCGTTGGTCGCCTCGTAGCGGCTGAACACGCCCCAGAGAGCGACGCAGAGAATCGCGGAGACGGCTACGATCCAAGCAGCGGGTTCAAGTTTCATGGGTCCGGTTATGGGCGGGCATTGCGGATTGCAGCAAGCAGCAGGCCTCATCGCCGAACCGCCGTCAGACAGACATGCACAGCGGATTGCAAATCCGTGTACCCAGGTCCACGTTGGAAGCCGCTATGACCGCCGCGTCTCCATCCGCGAACAACCACCCGGACCTGGTAGAGTCGGTGAGCGCGACGATGCGTGCACGCAACTTTTTACGGTCGGAAATTGCGCAAAAGCAACAGGTGACTGGCGATGCTCTGGGCATGAAATCCGCTCGACCAGGTCACCTATCAACCTCCGTGAAGAAGGGGCTCACAAGTCCTTCCGAATCCTGTGAGCCCCTCCCGGGCGATGCCAGTTACGGTGGTGGCATGCAGAACCCATCCAAACCGGAGAGCGCCAGACCTCATCCGAATGACGCCACGGATCTCTACGTGCTGGCCAAGCACATGGTGGCAAGCGGTGAGGCCGCTGATCCAGTGACATTGCGCGAGTTGCTGATGCGGGAATGCGCGAAGATGTCGGTCGAACTTCGACCAAATGAAGACGCTGTTGGAAAAATGGTTTTGTCCGCGCTGAGGCCTCCCGTTGGGCTCGAGGGCGAGCCCGCGTCTCACCAGAAATCCCAGAAGGTAATTGGGCCGGAAGATACCGAGGCGGCCGTGGCTGAGCGCTTGGCCTTCAAGTTTAACGGATTGCTCCGGTGGTCACGGTCTAACGCCACCTGGATGGAGTGGACCGATGGGGCGTACTGGTGCCCATGCCCTGACCGGGTCCCGCTTGTGTTGCAGGCTGAGATCCGGCGTGCAATCGCTTCCGGGATCCAGACCCGCACCATCGAGCCGAAGGCCGCCGTGCGACTGGAATCCGCCGCAGGCATGCGAGGCATCGCGGCACTGTTGGCCGCTTGGCCGAGCGTCTGGCTGCCCAACGAGACGGATCCACCCGACTTGGTGGCCGTGCCTCGTGGCGTGATGAAACTGAGCGCAGGAGAATGGCTGAGCCACAGCCCATCTCGCCCGATAACGAAAAAATGCCCAGTCGATCCCGTCACTGGTTCACCACTGTGGACGATGGTTGAATCGCACCTCCGAGAATGTTTTGGCGAGCTCTACCCTGCGGTTCATCGCTACCTGGGCTCGGCCCTTCGCGGCTTTGGTGCCGATAGACGCATCCTGTGGCTCCATGGGCCCGGTGGTGACGGCAAGAGCACACTGGCCAAGATCCTGCTCGCTGCTCTCGGCGAGTATGCGACGGTCGTTCCCGCTGAGATTTTCGGTGAAGGGGCAGCCCGTGGCGCGCATGGCCATGAACTGGCGTCCGGCATGGCTGGCGCGCGGTTGGCTGTTGCCCTGGAGGTCGGGCAGCGTCTCGATTGGTCGCGCCTCAAATCTCTCTCGGGCGGAGATGAACAACGGACCAAGCGACTGCATGGCCGGTCATTCACCTACGCCCGCCCTCCTGTGCTGGTGCTCATCAGCAACGGGACGCCAACCCCTCCCGATCGGGCTAGCGCCGAACGGTTGATCGTGGTTGGTCTGCAGCCGCCGCAGGATCCAGACGAGCGCCTGATGGAAGCGATAAAGACGCCGGGAAAGGGGCGAGACAGCATCGCCGCGGCATGCCTGCAGTGGTTGATGGATGGATGCGCGGAGTACCAGGAACATGGGCTCGGACCGGTTCCCCTGCACGCTCACGCTCCCGCAGGTCTGGAACGTTGGTGGTCCGACATGGTCGCCCTGGGGCGCATCGTACCAGGAAAAGGCTGGGCGACGCTTCATGCGGTGCGCAGTCTCCTGCGTGATATCGATCCCAAGCCTCATGACCGCGAACTAGCGGCTTTTCTTCGCACAATGGTTCAAGCCAAGCGCTTCGAAGAAGCCCGGAAGTATCAGATGGCCATCCGGCTGACGGATGCTGACGCATGAGTACCGTCTCTCTATACGCGTATGAAGGGACGGTTGGGACCCGTCAGGATGCGTCAGGAATTGGTGTCCGATGACGACAGGCCAACCCGGTGCCGAGGTGCGCAAGCGAGTGCACGCGTTTCTCATTGAGCGTGGCCCTCTGGGTGCGACCGCACAGGAGATCGAGAACGGCATGAGATTGTCCGGCGACACCGTCCGCCCGCGCCTAGTCGAACTGCGCAAGGTGTGGCTGGTGGTCACCCGAGGGAAGCGCCCCACCCGCAGCGGCCGCAAGGCGTGCGTGTGGATGGACGCTGAGGCAGCACGCCTTCACAAGGCCGAACGAGCACAGCCCGAACCCTCGCCGAGTGCCAGAAAAGCATGATCGTCGATCTGAGCGCCCGGGAACGCGAGCAATTAAGGGCTTAATTCCCGCCAGGAGAATCTGTGATGCCTACCCCCTCAAAACCCACCCGTCCCACATACGGCAGCCCCGAAGCCGACCGAGTCGAACGCGAGATCGTTCGGCGCCTGGAGACGAAGCTGTCCTGGGCGCAGTCGAAGAACCAGAGGCTCTGTGTGGTCGACATCGCGATTGCCGCACAGCGAATCGCTGAACGGTACTCTGAATTCCTGCCAGAGAGGTGATGGGTGGACACCGATCTCACATCTCGAGCGATGGGCTACGGGGACGGCGATCCTGTCGTGGTGTTCGGCCTGGCGGGTCGCCATCGCTTGCAGACGGACAGAGCGCTTTCCCGTCTGATTGTTGCGGCCTTCCGAAGTGGTGCCCGTGCAATCGATGAGGTGGTTGCAAAGGTTCGGCTGAATGGTGGACACGGTGACAACGGCCGATTGCGAGATCTCGCCAGGGCTGCCCGCCGTTCACTCGGAATTCCTTCCCCATCGCCCATCCCGTCCCGATGGCGTAGGGCTAGGCTCTCTCCATTCCTCGTCCTAGGCGATCTGCCGTCATCAGCACGATGGCACATCGTGACGGCATTGGTCGCCCCAACATGGGAATCCCTGGATCGGGCCGAGTCAGCAATCGGGACAGACCTTCTCAGTTCGGCGACGGCCAGCTTCGACGGGCGCAGCGCCTGGGTATGGAGCCATCAGGACACGCTACTGTTCCGCATCCCGCTGAACGTAAGCGAACTGATCAAGTCTGCGGAGTATGCTCAAAAGTCCGGAGACCTGCCGCGTGCGAGCCACGAACCAGTCGCGAGCCCGACGATTCCGGCGGATCTACACGCACCCACGAGCGTCGAACGTCCGGCGCGGTATTACTAACGTTCTCGATCAGACCTCAGTAACAGACCAAACAGGAGATCCACCATGGGATTCAAACTCAAGAAATTCTTCTCCGGTGAGAATGTCCGGAAGAAGCTGCGTCCCGTCGCCGCCGTCTCGACATTCGGCATCTCTGAAGTCGACCCAGGTGCGGAAAGCATCACGCGGACAGGCAGCGTCAACAGCGGCCACATCAAGACCGGTTTGAAGCGTGGTGTCCGTGAGGGCGAAGCGGTTGCCACGGTGGGTGGCAGCGAACTGAATCGTAACCAGGGCATCAACTACGGCGGGAAGAACGACGCCCTCTTCGGCGGCGCGAAGAAGTACCAGAACAGCCTTGCGGTTGCCGATGCGAAAGAGCGCCAGGCCGCGCAGGAGAAGAACGAGGCGAACCTGCTGGAGCGCGCCAACGCTCAGTTCGGCGTTGGTCTGAATCCGGAAGCCCAGGCGAACGCCAGCCGGATGCGCGCTCGACGTGATGCTGCTGCCCGCGGCGCCTTCGGTGCTGGCCGCCAGGAAGCTGAGCAGGAATACGCCAGCGGCCTGTCAGACACCCGCGCAACGCTCGCCCGTGCCGGACTGACCGGCAGCGGCGTCGAGGGCCAGGCGCGGAATGATCTGTTGGCCCGCTACTTCGGCGGCATCACTCAGGCCCAGCAAGCTGGCGCCAAGGCCGGGCAGGCGGTCGATACCGGCGCCACGACCAGCCGCTTGGCACTGCGCAGCGGCATCCGTGGCGGCCAGATCACCGACACAACCGGCCTGGGCAGTGAGATCGCCGGCCTGAACGCCCAGGGCAGCAACGGCGCACTGTGGGAAAACTCGGTCGGCAAGTTCCTGCCGGTGGCAGCGCAGCAGTACGGCAACCGTCGACTGGCGAACGCGTTTGGAAGTCCTCGCTAATTCCAGGCGGAGACTTCCCTATCGCTCGCATTGGCTAAGTGTTCGATGGTCAGGAGTCCCCAATGACCTTTCATGAACTGCTAATGGGCGCGCTCGACGGGATCAAATTTCTAGTCCTGTTCGGATTAGGATGACGAAATCGTCGAAGCGTTCAACCGCCGGGTTGATTGCCATTTCGGCCTTCTGGTGTGTGGTCATAGCAATCGCCCTGACAGGCGGCCACACGGTCTATGAAAATGGCGACTACATGCGGGACCACGGTGAAGCATCGAGCAGGACCGAATCAGCGGAACCACTCAGGGAATTCTTTCGGCTGTTCGTAGTCATGCAGACCATTGTGATCTTCGGCATCCTCAAGGGGGCAGAGGATCGTTGAGATCACGAGCACGACGCTTCTGCCGTCGCTCAGTGATCGCCAGTATCCTCCGAATCTCTGCGCTCTGCTCGCGCATGATTGCTTGGTCCTCTCTCAGGCGACGTGCCAACCCGTCGAGAGCATCAATAGCCTGTTTCCTCATTGGTTCCTCTGTCCCGTGTTCTGCGGGACCAATTGGGACCGAGTTTCGGCCATTTGTTTCTCCCTAGTTTCTCCGCCCACCAGATCGAAAAAGCCGCAAGCTACTAAGAATGCAGACATTACGCCATAAACTTGGTGTCACACGCTCAATTGCGCGAAAAATCCCATGCCCCGCCCGCCCCAGGGCCAAGTTGACGGGTCAGGTGACTGACGAATTGTTTGAGCCGCTCGGTCGGATTGCGGCATTCCAGATGCCACTGGCGGGTGTCGGGGTCGCTCAGCAGCAAGGCCGCCAGTCGATCCGCCGCGAACACCCGATCGTCCCCCTCCGCCAATTCGGTCAGCTGCTCGGCACCATCACCAACCCGTCGCGCCAGGATGCGGACCTTGGCCAGCACCTGGTCCGCCGCCATCAGCGCTGCATCGCTGGGGGCCGCATCATCCGGCAATTCGCTCCACTGAGCGAGGCGATAGGGCCTGGTCGAGGCGATCTCCTCCAAGCGAATGCGCGGACCTCCTTCCACCACGATCAGCGATTCCCCAGGATCCAACGGCTCGACCCGTACCAGCCGCGCAGCAACCGCAATCGGCAGAAACAACGGACGACCAAGTTGGTCGGTCTTCCAGCCATCCACCAAACGCGGCACCACCAACCAGCGCTCATCCTCCGGCCGCGCCTCCAGATCCTCAATCAGCGTGCGATAGCGCGGTTCGAAGACGCGAAACGGTACCGGCACCCCAGGCAACAGCACGTGGTCGGGCAACGGGAACAGCGGCAGGACGTCAGGTACCAACACGGTTACTCCTAGGCGCGGAGCGTTCCGACCTCTGCGCGAGGAGTCAACGACGGCATGCACCATGTGCAGGCCGCACGGTCAGTGCGGGTCCAGGGCCGGCCGAGGCCCTGGCAGGCGTAGCGGACAGAGTCCGCGAACAACAATCCCCCGAGCGCGCCTGCGCGCGCGATGGGCGAAGGCCGGTCAGCGCAGCTGACAGCAGGCGAAGCCTGCGGAAGGCCGAAGCGCGAGCGCTGCCCCGCAGCGCCGACGGCGCGAGGAGCAAGCGAAGCTGGAGACGAGCATTGGTTTCGCGTAGCGAAACACGCCGGCAAAGCCGGCGTCGCCTCGTCGCTCCGTCGAGGGGCAATGCGAGCTAAAACAACCGATTGATCCCATTCAACGCCGCGACGCGGTAGGCCTCGGCCATGGTCGGGTAGTTGAAGGTCGTATTGATGAAATACTTCATCGTATTGGCCGGCGCCTTCTGGGTCATGATCGCCTGGCCGATGTGGATGATCTCGCTCGCCTGGTCGCCGAAGCAGTGGATGCCCAGGATCTCCAGCGTCTCGCGATGGAACAACAGCTTGAGCATGCCCACCGCATTGCCGGTGATCTGCGCGCGCGCCAAGCTGCGGAACATCGCGTGGCCGACTTCGTAAGGCACCTTCGCCGCCGTCAGTTCACGTTCGGTACGACCGATCGAACTGATTTCCGGCGAGGTATAGATGCCATTGGGGATGTCGCGTGCCAAGGCCGCATCGGCCTTGCCATGGATCAAGTGGGTGGCGGCGTAGCGCCCCTGGTCGTAGGCGGCACTCGCCAAGCTGGGCGGTCCGATGACATCGCCAGCAGCGTAGATGTGCGGGAGCGCCGTTTGGAAATCATCGTTGATGGGAATTTGACCACGACTGTTGGGCGTGATGCCGATCTCTTCCAAGCCCATGTCTTGCGAGTTGCCGACGCGGCCGTTGGCCCACAGCAGGATGTCGGTTTTCAGACGCTTGCCGGATTTCAGGTGCAGGATGACGCTGTCATCGAGGCCTTCGACGCGCTCGAGTTCCTCGTTGTGCCGCAGCAACACGCCCTGCTCGCGCAGATGGTAACTCAGCGCATCGATGATCTCGTCATCGAGGAACGCCAGCAGCTTATCGCGTGAGTGCACCAGGTTCACCTTGATGCCCAGGCCGCGGAAGATCGAGGCGTATTCACAGCCGATCACGCCGGCACCGAAGATGGTCACCGACTGCGGCACCAGGTTCATGCGCAGGACCGTGTCGCTGTCGAAGATCCGCGGATGGGTGAAGTCGATGCCCGCCGGACGCAGCGGCCGCGAACCGGTGGCGATGACAAAATGGCCGGCCTGGAAACGCTCCTCGAAGCCATGTTCGCCTTTGACCTCGACGGTCTGCGGGTCGACGAAGCGCGCGCGCCCACGAATGATCTCGACCTCATTGCGTTCATAGAAGGTGTGGCGCATCGACACCT
This sequence comes from Planctomycetota bacterium, assembly GCA_031426335.1. GTDB lineage: Bacteria > Planctomycetota > UBA11346 > UBA11346 > UBA11346 > BOG-1363. Next base: position 4,375 of record JANPLC010000200.1, on the reverse strand, counting down.
GCTTGCGGATCACCCCTTCGGCGCTGCGCAGCAGTTTGGGGAAGCTGAAATCCCGGGCGTCGGCGACGCTGGTGAACAGCGGGTTGTTCTTCACCTCCAGGATGCGCTGCACCGCGTGGCGCAGTGTCTTGCTCGGGATGGTGCCCCAGTGCGTACAGCCGCCGCCGACGTCCTTGTAGTATTCGATCACCGCCACCGATTTGCCGCTTTTGGACGCCTGCATCGCGGCACCTTCGCCGCCAGGTCCGCTGCCGATCACGATGACGTCGAAACGCTGCATGGATGGGTTCCTTCTGTGGGTCCGTGGACGACGCTAGGGGCTCGCCGGGGCTGCGCCACCACGTCGGAGATTCACCGTGCCTTGTGCGAACCTTTGCACGATGCAGCAGTCAGGGAAAATAGGCGTCCTCGGCGTCGTTGAACAACCACGCGGAGGAGCGCTTGCCGCCTTCGCTGCGCAGCAGCGGCTTCTCGCCGGTAGTGAACGCCAGCTGGATTCCCCGCAGCTGCTGCAACGGCTCCAGGCCAAGTCGCCAAGTCATGCCCCCATCATCGCTGCGCAGCAGACCGCGTTGAGGATGGAGTGCATAGGTGCGCTTGGCGATGGTCGGGTGGCTGATGCGTGCATCCGGGATGAAGGGGACGCCGTTCAGCAGCAGCTCGGGCAACGGCTTCGTGGGCGTTGACACATCCGGCGAAACCGGCGGTGCGGACGGTTTGACTGCAGCCGGAGCGGCCCCCGCTTCGATGGACTTCTCCTCACTCGGGACTTCGATGTCGCGGATGAGCGGCTTGTGCGACGACTCGCCAAGACGCGACTCATCGAAAACCTGCCAGAGGTTCGCCTGCAGGCGCTTGAGCACCGCCTCCGGCGACGCCGCCGCACGCTTCGCCGCCGCCTCGGCCTCGCGCGCCTTTTGTTGCACGGCCAGTTCGGTCAGCCGCGCCCGGCGAAGTTCCAGCGCGGTGTGTCCCAGCGGATCATCCGGCAGGACGGCACTCGCCATCTGGGTCATGATCTCCTGCTGATCACCCCGCACCAACGCCTGATCGATGCGGTTGAGCGAGGCGAGGTGTGCTGCGCCAGCGCGATCCAGCACTTCGACCGCCGGCGCGGTCTGTCGTCCGAGCAGGAACAGGCCCACGCCCCAGATCGCGCCGGTCAGCACCAGGACGATGACCGCACCCGCCGGCACGGTGAGGCCACGGGGAACGGGATCCGGAACCTTAGCGTCGCTCAGCATGGGCGTGATTCGATGCCCGCAGGCACGTCAACGCAAGGACCACGCGGGTGGCTCACTTCACGATGCGCACCAGGTACTTCACGTCGCCGGTGTAGGACGAAAGGAAGTTGGGGCCGTTATTGTTGTTGCCGAAATTGATGCGCCGCAGTCCACCGCGGTTGGCGATGCGCAGGCTGAGGCCGATCACATCGCGGTCGAGGGTATAGACAAACGGCTTGGCGAGCGTGCCAGGGGGGATGGTGGCCAGGACGGTGCTCTGGTTGGTCCCGTCCAGGAAGAAGAGCTGCATGCGGTTGCCGGCATCGCTCTTCTCGTCATCGGGATTCTGGTTCTTGGCCGGATCAGCGCCTTCATTGGCCGCGGACCAGGTGCCAGAGACATATTGGAAGATCAGCACCGTGCCGGCCTTGAGCGGGCTGAGCGTGTAGCCCGCGTCGTACGAGGCAGTGACGCGGATGGCCTTCGCACCGCTCATGTCGATCTTGGGTTCGCTCTTCTTGGCGACTGTCACCTGACCATCGCCGATCAACGGCGCTTTGTTGAGTTTGGCGACGTCGGCGAGCACCGCGTTCAGCTTGCCGCTGGCGGCGAAGTACTCGCGCGCCTCGGCATGCATGTCGTCGAGTTGCAGCACCAGTTTCCACAAAGCGTCGGCACTCGCCGGCTCGCTCTTGGCGGCACGTTTGGCCGCGACAACGAGGCTGTTGCTGGTGCGTGTGCGTTCCTTGACCAAGCCCTCCTGATAGGTCCGCTCGGTTTTGGCCGCCTGCTCACGGTAACGCGCCATTTCGTCATCAACTGCTTGGGACGCCGCCAGCGGTGCGCCGAACGCCAGCATCAGGAGCGAGCCGAGAACGATGCGCTTCATGGGGCTTTCTCCTTGGCTTTGTCGGCCGTGCCGTTCTTGACCGCTTCCTTCACCGGCGCATCGCCGGAATCGAGGCCGAGCAGGTCGGTGGGCTTGGCATCCAACTCGGTCAACACCGTTTGGAGCGTCCCTTGCAGACTGAAGTAGTCGCGCGCGTCGCTGTGCTCGCGATCAATGCTCAGGATCGCGCGCCAAGCCTCGGTGGCGCCGACCGCGTCTTCGGCTTTGGTGCGATTTTTAGCGATGACGGTCAGCGCGGCGATGGCCTTGGCCTGCTGATTTGCCAGGGCCTCATCCCGCGCTTGCTGCAGTTTGGTGATGGAGTCGTTGAAACGCAGGGCCTCACGCTCCGCGAGGTCCGCGCCGGGTGACGGCAGGGCCAGGAGGCACAGGAGGACAGCGATCAGGGGGCGTGGTGATGGCATAGTCGTAGAGGGAAACGGGGTGCGTCGCGGTTGGTTCACCGCCAATCGCCCACAGGGGTTGGCCGAAGCTAGCATACCGCACGCAGGCACCAGCGGGAGCCGTCCACAGCTGCTGCCGCATCCATCCGCCATAGCAGGGGATACCTTGCAGCGGTTGCCTCCGCTGGCAGGTGGGCTGCCGTTCCGCCGCCAAGCGTTACACAAGGCGCCATGCCCGCGGCCCAACCCGACTACGCCTGTGCGATCATTGCTGGCCAGAACGGCCGACGACTCCTGCAATTACGCCCGTCGCAGGCGCGCCACGCCCCGTCGCAACTCACCTGCTTTGGCGGGGCGCGAGAACCTGAGGAAAGTAGCGAAACCTGCCTGGAGCGCGAACTGCTCGAAGAACTCGGCTGGCGCCCTGGCCAGCTGCGCCACGCCTGCGACCTGCAGCAAGGGCCACGCCACATCGCCCGGTTCTTCCACTGCACGCTGCCGGACGGGACCACCCTGCGCACCGAACCTGGTCACGTGGCACTGTGGGTGCCGACCGCCGCCCTGCCGGCCCTGCCGCTGAGTCCATGGCACCGGTTGGTGCTGGAGGCGGTCGACCGCGGTCGCAGCGTGGTCGACCTGCCCGCCTGATGTCCTGCTGATGCTCCCCCTCACTCGGCCTCACCTGCCATGCGCGTCGCGCTGATCACTCCGGAATACCCAGGTTGTGGGCCCTCCTTCGGGATCGGTTCCTACGTCCAGCGCTTGGCGCAGCAGCTGACCGCCGCCGGCCACGGCGTGTGCGTGGCGGTGGCGGCGCAGGATGGCTGCTGGCTCGGACATTCGGATCAGGTGCACTCCGTCAGCACCGTGCGGATCCCAGGGATCGTCCGCCCACGCTGGGTCAGCGCGTGGCTGCAACAGACGCTGGACGACCTCGCGCCGGACGTGGTCGAGCTGCCGAACTGGGGCGGCTTGGGCGCCTTCTTGTCCCGTGCCTGGCCAATCGTGGTGCGCCTGTCGACCTCCATCGACCACCAGCCACCGCGCGATCGTTTGCGCCGCGTGCTGCATCCGCTGCACCTGCGTCTGGAGTGCGCGACCGTGCGCCGTGCGCACTTGGTGATCGCCAACAGCCATGCCATCGCCAATGCGGTCGCGCCGCTCTACCGCCGCATGGCCGATCGCGTGATTCCGCATGCCTTTCCCACTCCGACGGAACTGGGGAAACCCACTGGCGGCGATGTCCTGTACGTTGGCCGGCGTGAACAACGCAAGGGCGTCGACGTGCTGCTGCGCGCATGGCCGTGGGTGCGCGCACACCACGATCGTACACTGCACTTGGTCGGCTCAGGCCATCAGGCTTTGATCGAGCGTCTGCCGGCAACGCTCCGCGCCGGCATCATCGTGCATGGCGTAATCAGTGATGCCGCGCTGACCTCGCTGCGTGAACGCTGCGCCGTACAGGTGGTGCCCTCACGCTTCGAGAGTTTCGGTCTGACGGTGGTCGAAGCCTTCGCCGCTGGCCACACGGTGGTCGCGAGCGCGTGCGCCGGCCTCAGCGAAACCGTCGGCCCGGCCGGACTGCTCTATCCGGTGGAGGATCACCACGCGCTCGCCCAGGCGCTGACCCAAGCGCTCAGTGACCCGACGCTGCGTCAGAACCTGGTGGACCTTGGCCGCGCGCGGTTGCAGGAACGCTTCGGTTTGCCGGCGTGGCGCAGCGCGACCCTGGACGCTTACCAGGAAGCGCGGCGGCGGGCGCGCGGACCACTCACACCGCCCGGCGGATGAGGATGCCAGTCGACGAGGCGATGTGCCGCTCCAGCAGCAGCCGTAAGTTGGCGTCGCGGTTGAACGGC
>JANPLC010000199.1:0-17930 GCA_031426335.1 Planctomycetota bacterium | reverse complement strand
CCGCCGGTTTCCAACCGGCGGAGGACGTCCGAAATCTCTAAACGGCCCTGATCTCAGTCCTCCTGCGGTTTCAACTGCCATCCGTTGGTCCCTATTCCCATCAACGTCCCACGCCGGTTGGAAACCGGCGGTCCCAGGCGCAGGCGTTGGCGGTACCGGTGCGTCATCAGCGCGCTGGGGTGCACTTACGTTGGGCCGAGCCGGTCCCGGGCCGTCTATCCTGCGATCGGTGCCTGACCTTGCTGCGAGGTGTCCATCACGTGGAACCAGCCTGATGTTGCTCGCCGCGACGAGGCACAGACGCTTCCCGGCCATGATCCGTGCCCTGGTGCTTGGTTTCGTTGTCGCCGCCTCCTTTGCCGGAGAGGAAGCAACTCCGCCGCCCGCGGCGAGCACCACGCCCGCGACACCGGCGAGCACGCCATCCGCGGTGGCCACACCGCCAGTCCCACCGAGTCCATCCTCCGCCCCAGGCATCCGCATCTGGCCGGACCCACGCTTCACGCATTGGCCGCCGATCGTCTACCGCGACGAAGCGCGCAATGTCGCCTTCGCCTTGCCGGTGAAAAAAGGCGGCGCGGCGGGCACCATCGCTTGGGAAGCCCAGACGCCGTTGCCGTTCACCTTGCCAAACGATGCCGAGAGCATCAGCGGTCTGCTGCCTTTGCCGTCCACCATCGCTGACCACCGCGCGACGGTGGCGATCGACAGCGGTTCCTTCCCCATCGTTCTGCGGGTCTGCGATGCGCGTGAGACGTGGCCGATCACCGCGTTGAACAACGGCTTCCCCGTCGATGCCGAGGGGCGCGCCGTGGCGTTGCAGGATCGTCGTCGCGGCACGCGCGAGGAACGGGTGTGGTCGTTCCTCGATGCGGGAGACGTCCGGCCTGTGGGGCGCGCAGTGCTGGTCGGCGATGCGCTTGAAGCGCTCGGCGCACGGGTGTGGGATGGACTCGATGCCGACACCCGCCCGGCGGCGGATGAACGGTACCCGCACCATGCGGTGTTGGTGGCATTGGCCGCGCTCCTGGGCGAGGGCTCGGCCGAACCACGCCAGCGCCTGCCGCGCACCATCGTGTGGTCGCCAGGCAATCAGACTCTACTGGGCGGAGCCTGGTCAGCCGAGGAGGAACGTGTCCTGGGTGCGGTGCGCACGCGCTGTGAACGCCTCGGAGTCCTGCCGCGCCTGATCCTGGCCTTGCCCCCGTTGCCAGTGGAGGTGCACCTCCAGGTGCGGGCGACGGAACGACGCGACCTCCTGCTGCGTTCGGCGAATCGCCTCGGCTGGGTGGTGGTTGATCTCGCCCGTGCCGCTGGTGCGCCGGAGGAGGCCAACCGGGTTGCGCCGCAGGTGTTCACCACCTACCCATTGGCGCCAGCGCAGGCACGTATGCGCGCGGCGTTGCAGGAAGCGCTCGCCCGCTGAACTCGCTGAGCGCAGCGAACGGGGACGGGCGAAGGTGCTGGTGCCCTCTTGTGCCACGCTTAACGCGTGCTTAGCATCCCCGCCCATGCGCAAAATCCTTATCTCGATGTCCGTCGCCTCTGTCCTCGTCTTCGTCGGCTGCGACGAGCGCGAATCGATGAAAGTCACCCAGGACAAGCAAGGCCACGCTTACGTCGCTGATGGTACCGGTGGTAGTGGGTTGAAGAATACCCCGGTGGCCAGTGTTGGTGAGCAATACATCACCACCGGACCGAAGGACACCCTCACCTCGGTGGCCAAGAAGTATAACACCACCCTGGCGTGGCTGATCAAACGCAACCGCCTTCAGGACGCCGAAAAGTACAAGGATGGTGTCCCGCCCGGCACCAACCTGATCGTGCCGGATCCCAACGCCAAGCGCTGAGCCGCAGGCTGTGCGTCCGGATCGGGTTCTGCTCGCCACCGGCAATCAGAAAAAGCTGAAGGAATTACGCGAGATCCTGACCCCGGTCAGGATCTCGGTCGTTGCGCCGGTCGACATCGGCTACGACCCCGACGTCGACGAGACCGGCACGACCTTCGAAGCCAATGCGATTCTCAAGGCCGAGGCCGGCCTCAAGGCCACCTGCCTGTGGACGCTGGCGGACGACTCCGGCATCGAAGCCCGCGCGCTCGGTTGGCGCCCAGGTGTCTACAGCGCACGTTACGCCGGCATTCCGTGCGACGACGAAGCCAACAATCGCAAGCTGATCGCTGAACTCGCGCCGCATGCCGACAAGTACGTGCAGTACCGCTGCGTCATCGCCCTCGCGCGTCCTGGGCAACCGCCGCTGACGTGGTCGGGCGTATTTGGCGGTGAGCACACCGCCACGCGCCGTGGCGCCGGAGGTTTTGGTTACGACCCCTACGTGCTGGTGCCCGACCTGGGTGTGACGGTGGCGGAGATGAGCGCGGCAGACAAACATGCGCGCAGCCATCGGGGGCAGGCGATTCGGGGGTTTCTGGGGTGGTTGGAAGCCCAGTCCGGAAGTCCGGAAGTCCGGAAGTCCGGAAGTCCCCTGGGATGACGATCGCAGCGTGTCCCAGACGTTCCTGGTCGCTCGGGGATCGCGCAGCGGGAACACTTCCGGACTTCCGGACTTCCGGACTTCCGGACTGGGGCAATCACGTCGCACTTCCGGACGTCTGACCCATGCGCACCCGCACCCGCCTGCTGATCGGTTTCGTCGCCGTCCACCTCGTCCTGACGGTGCTCATGGGCGTCATCGCCTGGAACTGGCTCGATCAGTCGATGCGGGCGCAGGCGGAAGAATCCGCGCGTTCGGTCGGCCGCGTGCTGGCGCAGGGGGGCTTTCCGCTCACCGATGAAGTGATGGCGAAGATGCGCGCCCTGACTGGTTACGAGTTCCGCGTGCTGCCAGCGTTGTCCGAGTTGCGGCCGGGCACGGTGCAGGTCGCCGAAGCCGGCAAAGTGGTCGAGGTCGACTACCGCTCGCAGGCCTACCTGGCGGCGTCGCGTGCGGTGTTCATCGGTACGCTGACCATGATCATCGCCGGTTCAGCGGCGTTCTGGTTGGTGGCCTGGTGGCTCGCGGGTCAGTTCGCCCGACCGGTCGAGCAGCTGGCCGGCGCGGCGCGCCGGATCGGTGAAGGAGATCTGGCGCGCGCGGTGGAGCTGGTCGGTTCTGGCGAACTGCGCTCACTGGCGCATGAACTGGAGCAGATGCGCCGGCGGCTGAACGAACTCGACCGGCAGCACCGCCAGGACGAACGCCTGGCGACGCTGGGCACCTTCACCGCCACCATCGCCCATGAGGTGCGTAATCCGCTGTCTGCCGTGCGCCTGACGGTGCAGATGCTGGCGCGTAAGTTGCCCGATGATCCCGGCGTGCAGATGATCATGGAGGAACTCGAACGCCTCGACTTGATCGTCGATGAACTGTTGGCGTTTTCCAAAGGCATGCACGTCACCGTGCAGCCCTGCGCCCTCCGCGCAGTGGCGGACGATGTCGTGCGTCTGCTCCGCCGTCAGGCGGAACATGCCGGAGTAACGATCGCCGTCAGCGGCGAGGCCCTGGTGTCCGCCGATCCCGCCCGACTGCGACAATTGCTGATGAACCTGTTGCTCAATGCCATTCAGGCGGTGCAGAGCCACGACACGGGCGATGCGGAAGGACGCGTCACCATCACCATCACCGCAGATGGTTTCACCGTCACCGACAACGGTCCAGGTGTCGCGCCGGAATTGGCAGCGCGGTTGTTTGAGCCGTTCACCACCAATCGCGCTGCTGGCACGGGCCTGGGATTGCACCTGGCCAAGGCCATCGCTGAGGCGCATGGCGCGCACATCCGACTCGATCAAGAACATCGGCCGGGTGCGCGGTTTGTGCTGAGTGGATTGAAACCCGGACCAGTGGCAGGGTGAGCGTTTATCAGAACGGCGGCTCGTCGTGCCCAACTGCCGGACGACCAGCGATCCGCTTTGCTGGGACACCTGCGGCGACCGGTTCGCCGGCTTCGGCAGTTTCACCAGTCGGTGCGCCGCTCTTCGCTTTGGGCGGGCCGACAAACTGGACGTTGTCGACCACGACTTTCAGGCGGCTGCGGTTCTTGCCTTCCTTGTCCTGCCAGGCGTCGAGTTTGAGCCGGCCCTCGACGTAGGCGGCGCTGCCTTTGGCGAGGTACTGGCCGATCAGCTCGGCAGTACGGCCCCAGGCTTCGCAATCGACGAAGGTGCTTTCCTCTTTGATCTCGCCTTCGGTGCTCTTGTAGCGGCGATTGATCGCGAGGGAGAAGTTCACCACCGCCTTGTCGCCCCCGAGCTGACGCAGCTCCGGATCGCGGGTGAGGTGGCCGGCCAGAATCACGGTGTTGACGTTCAGCGACATGACGGGTGCTCCGTTGGGTTGCAACGGACCCTAGTTAACAAGGCGCTGTCGACAAGGACTATTTAGACCCATTTCATGATGCCGAGATGAAAGTGACGTGAGGGGCAGAAAAGCCGCCTGAATTCGTGCTGTTAGCGTCCCAACTCGAAACGCAGGGCGGATTCCAAGTCGGCAAAGCGCCACCGGTGTCCGAGGCTGGTCAACAAGCCCGGCGCCGCCCGGGTTCCCGCCAGCAGCAGGTTCCTGCCCATCTCACCAAACAGCAACGAGACCACGAAGCCCGGCAGGGGAGCAAAGGCCGGTCGGTGGAGAACCCGTCCGATGGTGGCGGCGAAAGCACGCTGACGCAGCGTCTGTGGCGCGACCGCGTTGACCATGCCGCGCAGGCGATCGTCGAGCACCGCGCGAAACAACACGTCGATGAGGTCGTCGCGGTGGATCCAACTCTGCCACTGTTGACCGCTGCCGATGGGGCCGCCGGCACCCGCACGAAAAGCCGGCAACATCTTGGCCAGCGCACCACCAGCGGCGGAGATCACCATGCCGATACGCACCTGGACGACGCGGATGCCGGCTGCACGCGCGGGTTCAGCGGCGGCCTCCCACTCGCGACAGATACCGGCGAGGAAGTCGTGGCCGAACGGTGACGATTCGTCACGCGCGACATCATCTTCGTGCGTGCCATAGGCGCCGATGCCGGACGCCATCACCAGCACCGGCGGCGTCGTCGGCAAGGCGGCGAGCGTGCGGGCAAGAAGCGCAGTGCTCTGTACGCGACTATCGCGGATACGCTTTTGGCCCGCGGCGCTCCAACGTTGTGCGACGTTTTCTCCCGCGAGGTGGATCACCGCATCGACCCCGGTGAACGCGGCAGCATCGATGGTGCCGGCGGCAGGATTCCAGCGGATATCTGCGTGATTCCCTGGCGTCCCACGTCCGATGCTGCGCACCCGATGCCCACCGGTGGTCAGGAACGCCGTCAGCGCTGAGCCGATCAATCCGCTGGCGCCGGTGATGGCGATGGTCAGCGACTTGGTGGGAAATTCAGCGTGTCGGCGCAGGTCGTCACGGGTGCGCGCATGACGGAAGGCGAACATCCGAGCGAGATCGCGCCGAACCGCTCCACCCAGCAGGCTGACGGGAAATCCCAGGTCGTAGTCGATGTGGTCGGTAAGCGTGCAACCATCCGGGTTCGCGACAAAACGGTGCTGATGGACCCACTGCCGCAACGGCCCGTGCTCCATCACGTCGGTGAACGACTCTCCAGGGCGGCAGTCCTGATGTCGCGCAATCCAGCGACGACGCAGGGGGCCGGCCGGCACCGACAACTCCACCCGCCCACCGTCAGCGACGATGCTGTCAGCCCCGGGCGCCGGTTGTTGACTGATGACGCGCACGCTCTGCCACGGTGGAAGCAGACGCTGCAACGCACCTGGGCGAGCATGCCATGCATACGCTGTCGCGGCAGAAACAGGTAAGGCAGTGGTGAACTCGATGGCTGGCATGGTCGCATGCTAGCCAGCACGGCGGACTCTCGTCCAGTGCTAGCCTGCAACTCCACAGCGGTTCACCGTTGCCAACGCAGGCCAGTGAGTTGATCGCCGCCAATGATCAGCGGCAGGCCATCCGGATTGAGCGCCAGGTTCAGCATCTTACGGATGCCGTGTTGTTCACCACGGACACCGGTGAGCAGTGTCGGAGTCTCGCCGGCGATATCGAAGACCTGGAGATCGCCGCGTTTGTAGTCGAGGCAGTACAACCGTCCGCGGCGATCGCAGCCCATGCCGGTGAGGCGCGAGAACTGCCCAGGTCCGGTGCCACGGCCGCCGAAGTTGCCGAGGTGGCGGACCTGCTTGGTCGCGTGGTCGATGGCGAAACGTTTGATCAGCGAGCTGTCCTCATCGTAGACGAACAAGGTGGCGCCGTCGTTGCTGACGGTGATCAAACGCGGGGTGCGCAGCAGGTCTGGCGCGTCACCGCGTTCGTAACGGCCGATATGGCGGATGAAACCGCCCTTCGCGTCGAACACCGACACGCGGTGCAGACCGATGTCGAGCACATAGGTGCGGCCGTCCTGGTCCATCGCCACGCTGAGGGGACTGTCGAACTGGCCGTCATTTTTTCCGCGTCCACCGAACACCAGGTGCGTGCCGCTGGCGCTATCGAAACGCGTGACCTGCATGGTCTCCTCGTCCAGCACTGCCACCGCGGAGCCGTCGGGATGCACCGCGAGGGCAACCGGCGATTCGAAGGTACCGCCCTTGGACAGTGCCTTGCCCAGGGTGCCCAGGCGCCAGCCCTCGCTGTCGAGCACCACCACGCGCCGGTGTTCCGTATCGATGGCGTACACGCGGTTGCCGCCGTCAGCGGCATAGGCGCGCCAAGTCCACGTACGAGCATGGCGGATGGCGAGTTGTTTGCCGTCGGCAGAATGACGCGCGATCATCTCGCGTTCGGGGTAGGTGACGTAGAGGTCCCCAGTGCTGTCGACCACGAGGTCTCCGGGAACGCCCAGGCTTTCGTCGGGCAACGCTTTCACCGCACTGGGCAGCGTCTGCAGCACCTGGCCTTGGGGATCGAGCACGCGGATTTCGCCGCCGCTGCCGAGCAGAAAGACCCGGCCAGCGGTCGCGGCGATAGCGATCGGACGGGTCGCCCGGTCGAGCGGCCAGGTGATCAGCGGTTGCGGCTCGTTGCCGAACACCACCAGCGCCGGCGTCCCGCTGTCGAGCGCGTAGAGCAGCTTGCCATCGGTGGCGAGGCGGGTGAGCAGATCCCAGCCGCCGGTGCCGGTGCGTTGGTGTTTGCGCACCTGCACGCCCTGGCGGTCGAACACCAGCACGCCACCCGAGCGCAGGTCGGCGACGCCCCACAAGCCATCGGCGAGTGCGACGACATCGCTCGGGCGCTGGAACCCAGGGATGCTGAGCTGTTGCCGGCCGCTGCGGTCGTACACCAGCAGGGCGGGTTGGTCGCTATCGAGAACGACCACGTTGGTGGGCGAGGAGGCAACCGCGACCGGACGCAGCGGCAGCGGCGTCGGCTTGAACCGTCCACCGGTCAACCAGCCAGCGGTGTTGCGGCTGACGATGGCCCCATCGACATCAATCAGCCACCAGGAGCCATCGAGGTCCCGGTGCAGGCGTTGGACGTGGCGTTCTTCGGCGAATTCTGCGCGCAGGAAAGGCACCAGCGTTTCGCCGACGCCCACCGGCGCGGCCGTGGCGACCAGCGGCAGAGTCAGGTGGCGTTCGCTGCCAACGGCGGCGACGTGCAGGGTCACGCTCCCAGGCAGCGCCGGTGCGGTCCATTCGATTTCCGGGAGCCGGGTCGAACGCGCCGACAGGCGGCCGCTGCGACCGTTCGCTCCTTCAAGCCACCACAACCACGTCGACGACTTCAGTAACACATCACCGGCCGGGATGGTGATGCGTAGCGAACTCTGCACCGGTGTGCTCAGCGCCGGCGGTGCGATGGGCTTCGCGGGCGGTGGCGTGACCACGGGTTTCGTCGGCGTCGGCGTCGGCGCTGGTTTGGTCACCACGGCCTCGACCACCGGTGTTGCCGGTGCTTCGATTACCGGTGGCAGCACCGGTTTGGCTGGTGCTTCGACGACCACCGGTTTTGCCTGGGGCGCGACAGTCGTTGTGACCGGTTCGGCGTGCGGCGTTGGGATGGCAGCGACGACGAGCGGAACTTCCGACGGTTTGGCTGGCGGAATCTCGATGGGTTTCGTCGCTACGGGTGCAACCACTGGCGGTGATACGACCACCATCGGCGCGACGACTGCCGGCGCGACTGCGGGTGCGACTACCGGCGTGGATTCCACGGGTTTCACCGCAGGATTCGGCGCGACCACGGCGACCGGCGGTGGTGAGGTCGGCGCCGGCGTGACCAGCGGCGACTCGGTGGGGACCGCAGTGGGGACCGGATTGGCGGCCACCGTCACGGTCGCAGTGGCGGGACGCAACAGCATGGCCAGCGCCAGGATCACCGCGGCGATGATCACGGCAGCGGCCAGGGTCAACTTGCGAGTGGTGGCGCTCGCAAGCGCGGTGGCTGAGCGCTTTGCGCCGCCGGGCAGCAGTGGCGATTCACCGCGATTGATGCGCTCCAGATCGACCAGCAGTTCCTTGGCCGTCTGGTAGCGGTCTTTGGCTTCCTTTTCCAAGCACTTGAGCACCACCGACTGGTAGGGCTCGGTCACCGACGGATTGTGCAGCTTGGGCGGTTTGGGCACCGCGTGGATGTGCTGGTAGATCACCGAGGTCGCGTCGCCACCGGTGAACGGCAGCTTGCCGGTGAGCATCTCGTAGAACATCACACCCAGCGCATAGAGATCGGTGCGTTGATCGCACACTTCGCCGCGGCCCTGTTCCGGGCTGAAATAATTGACCGTGCCCATGATCGTGCCGGTCTGGGTCAGGCCATGTGCTTCGCTGGCGAACTTCACCAAACCGAAGTCCATCAGCTTGACCACGCCTGGCGTGGTCAGCATGTAATTGGCCGGCTTGATGTCGCGGTGCACGATGTGGTGTTCGCCCAGCGCGACCAGACTGCGCGTCGCCTGGATGATAAGTTCCAGACATTCCACCGGCGTCGGTCGCCAGCCGTCCTTGAGCTTGCGCGACAGATCCGCGCCTTCGACGTACTCCATGGCGAAAAAATCCATGTCGCCGTGGGTGCCAGCGAAATACACCTGCACCACGTGCGGCGAGTTGATGCGCGCGGCGGCGCGGGCTTCGAGCAGGAACCGTTTGCGGAAGTCCTCGTTCTGCGCCAGGTGGCCGATCAGCACCTTGATTGCTACCGGACGATCGAGGCTGACCTGGCGTCCAGAGTACACCGCACCCATGCCGCCGCGACCGAGCAGACTGCCGATGAGGAAGTCGCCCCACTTCTCGCCTTCATGTGAACCGGTGGCGGAAGATGCCGGTCGCACCGGTCCGTCGATCTGCAGCGCGGTGGCGGCGGTGGCGGAGAGACCTCCCGGTCCAGCGATCTGGGTCGCCGCAGTGCCTGAGACGATTGCGGGAACAGTAGCGCGGGTATCGGACATGCCGGGCCGAGCGGGAACGGTAGGGCGGGTGCCATCCTGGTTCGCTGACGACAATTCCCCCGGCGTAACCGTCGGCATGTCGCTGCGCGGCGTGTTGCCGCTGCTGGGCTTGCCGCCGCTGGGAACTGTCGGCCTGGTCGGTTCATCCGCGGATGTGCTCATGGCGCGGCCCCTGCTGGTGGCCGCGAGTCTGGGCTGGGTCATCGGTGGTCAACCGTGGAGCGGGTCGGGATGTGCTCTATCCCGCGGGAATCGCCGAGAATTGCCGATGGAGCAGCACAGCGAGAGGTAGCCATCGCTCTCGGGTACCGCCATGATTCACCTGGGTTACTGCGCGGGGGATGGAGCGACAGGGTACGGGCGAACCGTCGCAGCTGGTGGGGCTTGGGATTGTCGCCTAGACGGCTAGCCTGCAGCGCATGCGCACACTCTTGTTGATCGTCGGTCTTCTTGCTGTGAGCCTCACCGATGATCTTGCGGTAGTGGCGGCAGAACACCTGCCGCCTGGGCATCATCGCCGCCAAGCCTTCGGCGAAGGCTGGACCTACGATCTGCTGGTGCCGCAGTCGGCGACCGCCACGTCCGCGCTCCCCGTTCTGTTCCTCTTCAGTCCCGGCGGCAATCCGGATGTGGGTCGCTGGAAAGCCTGGGCGGAATCCAATGACATGCTGGTGATGGGCGTGAACGATTCGCGCAACGGCATGGATTCCGCCATCATCACCCGCATGCAGAAGGCGGCAGGTAGTGCCATCGATACCGTCGCCAGTGCCCATCCCTTCCTGCGCTACAGTGCAGGCTTCAGCGGTGGCGGCTGGTGCGCGATGTTCATGGCCAAAAACCAGGGCGAGGCACATGCGGGTGCTTTGGTGATGGGGCATCACCTGCTCGATTTTGATTTCTCCGCGGTGCCAAAGCACGTGCCGGCTTACTTCCTGTGGGGCGAGCAGGATCCGGCCTTCAGTGATCGGACCATGATCGGGGTGGAGAAAAAGCTCACCGGCATGGGATTTGTCACCCGTTTGCAGGGCATCCCTGGCGTCGCCCACAGCGAGCCGGCGCTGGATCTGCAACAGCGGGCGATGGAGGTTTTGGTCGAACTCGCCAGCGTGACCCATCCGCGGCTCAGCGACGCCGAGCGCCGTGCGGCCTGGGATCGCGTGGCGGCGCGGATCACGGCGTTGGATGCCATCGTTGATCCGACCAAACGTCTGGCGACGGCGGAACGGCTGTTCCAGGTGCCTGGTCTGGAACAACAGCGGCCCATGGATCATCGCCAACTGGTTGCCGCGTGGTTCGACGCATCCTTTGTCCAGGGCGAGGCGGAGAGCGACCCGGTGGACAGCCATCGCCGTCTGGATGCGCTGGCGACCAATCCCCGCGCGCAAAACATCGATGCGCTGCGCAAAAAGAAGCTGACCACTACCATCACCGCGCTGCGTAAACTACCGGCAGTGAAGGCCGAAGTCACCGCTGCCGGATACCTGACCCAGATTCAGGGCGCCGCAGAGAAGGCCAAGGGTGTGCCCTCACGACTCAAGCCGCTGATCGGCGAACTCGAAGCGTTGATGAAGAAGTACCCGCAGACGCAGGCGGCCAAGGATGCGGCGAAATTGCTGGAGGACCTGCGTCGCCAAGTGCGCTGACGTTCCTGCGGCGTGCGCTCACGCCGCACGTTATTCGACCTCAGCGTCGATGGGTGCTGGTTGTCAGTGGCTTGGCGATGGGCGCATTCACCGGAAACGGTCCGCTGGTGGTCTCGCCCGGATGTTTGACGCGCAGCGCCACGGCGCAGAAATCGTTGGCGGGTGGGCCGTCACTGCGCGCCTTGGCTTCCTCCAGCACCTTCGCCACCATCATGCTGCAGGGCATTTCCAGGTGGCTGGCGAAGCCGCCCATCACGCCCAGGCGTCCGGCGGCCAGATCGCGTGGGTTGTGCGCTTTCGCCACTCCATCGCTGAACATCGCGACGATGTCGCCGAGTTGCAGCTGCAGCGACATCGGGCGCAGGCTGCTACGGAACTGCTGGCCGCTGGTGACGCCTAAGCGTTCGCCCTGGGTGTGGATCTGCTGCAGGGTGATTTCACGCCGGGCGTTGATCAGTACCGCCGGATGGAAGCCGACGTTGAGGCAGGTCAGGCTGTTGAACGGCAGGTTGAGCACACCGGCGAACAACCCGATGGAACAGCCGTGCACCAGGTCGACGCGCAGCTCATCATTGAGGTTGGCGAAGAAGTCGAGCAGGTCGGCGCGTTGTGCCGCCAGCCGGCGCATGGTGCGCATCGCCTGTGACACCATCAGCGCGGCGCCGGGGCCTTCGCCCTGCAGTTCACCCATCACCAGCATGATGCGGTCACGGTCGAGGCTGATGAAGTCGTAGAAGCTGCGCGGGATGGGCGAGTACGACTCGTACTGCAACACGATCTGGTAGTTGTCGAGCCGCGGCGGCTTGCTCAGCATCTTGAGAAAATTCTTCTTCACCGACAAGAAGTCGGTCTTGGCCTTCAGATTACGGTACTCGGCGGTCTCTTGTTGTTGCAGCAGACGCGCATCCGGACCGTTGGCGATCAGCACGTCGAGGCGGAATTTCTCCAACATCTTGCCCGATTGTGCCTCCTCACATTTGCCCAGCACGCGCGCCAGATCGTCGATGGTGCTGGCGGTGATGCGGTTGTCTTCCAGGCGCACGCCTGAGATCCATTGGCCGGTGTAGGGGTTCAGCCACAGCCCTTGTTTGAAGATGCGCAGGTGCTCGATGAATTCGAGGTTCTGCCGCAGGTAGTGCAGCCACCGTAGGTAGAGCAGATCCTTGAGCGGTTTCGGTTTGAGCTGCAACCACGGCTTGGTCGCGGCGAGGTGGCGGGTGGCGACCTCCTGATGGCCGAACGGCGCGGCCACCACCTGGCCGGTGTAGGGATCAATCCAGCCCAGCCCGTCCATGGTCACCACGCGGAAGGCGGCGTCCTTGTTCAGGGATTGCATCAGCCAATCAGGCAGGCGTACGTTGTCGGGACGATTCATGGCCGGGACCTCTGTACTTTGGTCGTCAGGTTACAGATCCGGGACGTCCCCGGCAAACCCTAGGAGGCAGCAACCGCAGCGGCGAGTGCCATACCGGCTAGCAACTCAGGTGGACCGTCTCAGCAGTCGGCGGACGAAGGCGCCGACGCGCGCCGGCCAGTCGCGGTACATGAAGGGCTTTTCGAACAGCAGGAACAGCACCCAGCAGACCGCGACGATCAGGCCTCCCAGCACGATGATCTGGAGCCACAGGTTGACCCACCAGATATCGCTGACTTGGAACGGGAAGGTCAGGTGTTTGAGCGCCGACTTCAGGAACGGGTGGTAGAGGTAGATCGTATAACACATGCCGCCGATCAACGGTACCGGCCCCCAGGTGATCAAGGCGCGGGTGATGCGGCCGCGCAGCATCGCCATGTAGGCGAGCAGCACCACGAACGGCAGCAGCGGAGCATTCCAGGCCGCCTTGTGCGCCAGCATCCAAGAGAGCGCGCACCACGCAGCGACGGCGATGAGGTCGTTGCGCAGGCTGCGGGTGTGCATGGTGGCCTGGTTGCGGCAATACCACGCCGCCAGCAGGATCCCGGCGAGGAAGTACTGCACCTGGCCGAGAATGGTGCGCTCGATCAGCGGATAGCTGTGCATCAGGTACCAAGCGGCCAGTCCGCTGGCGGCGATCAAACCCGCCAAAACCCATTCACGGATCCGCGCGGGCAGAGCCAGTACGCCGACCAGCAACGGTGCCAGCAGGTAGAACTGCGCCTCGATCTCCAACGACCAGGTGACGAAGTTGATGGTGCTCATCTCACCGTAGATCAGGTTGTGACTGTAGGTGATGCTGGCGAGGTAGTGCGGCAGCAGTTCGCTCAGCGACTGGTGTTTCACCACCACCAGCAGTCCCAGGCAGATGGTCAGGTTGATGAGCAGCGGTGGTTCGATGCGCGTCAGGCGGCGGATGTAGTAGACCTTCAGCTCCGGGCGTTCGCGTCCTTCATAGTAGTGGCGCACGAACGGCAGCCCCAGGATGAAACCGCTGATGACGAAGAAGAGCTGCACCCCGAAGTTCAGCGTGTGGATCCAGGTCGACAGCAGCGTGCCGTCGATCTGCCCGGCGAAGTTCGCCCCACGCACCTTGGCGTATTCCCCCGCCAAGTGGTAGATCAGCACCCAGGCGATGGCGATGAAACGCAGCCCATCGATCTCAGGGAGGAAGGTTCCGCCCGAGGTGACCCGGCGGCCAAGCGCGGCGATGCGCCCAAGCAGGGTGGTGGGAGCGGGTTCAAGTGCGGCTGGAGAAGACATCGTGTGCTGGGGATCGGGAGAATCTCCCTGGGGTCAAGTGTTGAACCGGACGTTGGTCTGGGCTCGGCCCCGGAGCAGGTCCGGTGCTGCCCCACGTCGACGACGTAGATGGCACGTGGATGGAGTGAGGAAAAGCCATTGTCCGTAGGAGCGGTTCCGGCACAGCATCACAGCAGAGGCGGGCATCCCATGCGCATCCGACTGAAGCTTCTGATGGTTTCCGGCGTGATCCTGACGCTTGGTGCGCTTTTACCGCTCCAGGCCTTGGAAGTGTCCGGTGTGCGCTTGCCCACCACCGCCCGGGTCGGCGAGCAGGACCTGACCTTGCGTGGTGCCGACCTGCTGCGCTGGAAGTGGGTGGTGAAGATCTATGTCGCAGCGCTCTACCTGCCGCCGCAACTGGCGCGCACCAAGGTGCTGGATGACGGACCACGACGTATCGCCTTCCATTACCGACGCGGCTTCACCGCCGAACAACTGGTCGAGGCGACCAATGGCACCATCACCCGCGGGCTCGATCCGCTGGTGGCCAAGGCCATCACGCCGGAACTCACGGCGTTCAACGCGCTCTACCGACCGGTGAAAGAAGGCGACGTCATGGTGATCGACTACCAGCCCACCATCGGTACCACCCTGGCGCTGAATGGCGTGGTGGTGGGAACCGTGCCTGGGGCCGCCTTCGCCCGCGCGTTGTTCGCCATCTGGGTGGGTGATCAGGCGGTCGACGATGATCTGAAAGAGGCGCTGCTCGGCGCACCGTGATCCGGCGTGGTCAGTGTGGCGTCCGCATGAGGTCGACCTGCACCTGGTGCTCGCGGCCATCGTCACGCAGGGGAATCACCCCGTCGCCACGTTCTTCGCCATCGACCACGATGCGGGCGGCGCTGTCGCTGACAGTGATCTGGATGCGATAGAGGCTGCGGCCGAAGCGGTAACGCAGGGTGAATCCCGGCCAGTTGCTCGGCAAACGCGGAATGATGCGCAACTGATCGCCGGTGCGTTCAACACCGAGCAGCGTCTCGCACAGCAGACGGTACATCCAGCCGGCGGAGCCCGTGTACCACGACCAGCCTCCTCGTCCCGCGTGTGATCCGACGCCATACACGTCCGCCGGCAGCACGTATGGCTCGACCCGCCACCGGGCGATACCGGAGGCGGTGGCGCCGTGCCGCAGCGGATCGATCAGACGCATGAGTTCCCACGCGCGATCGTGATCACCCATCAACGCGGTCGCCATCACCACCCACACGGCGGCATGGGTGTATTGGCCGCCGTTTTCGCGCACACCAGGGAGGTAGCCCTTGATGTATCCAGGGTCGAGCGGCGAACGATCGAACGGTGGATCGAACAAGCGGATGATCCCGGCGACGGGATCGACCAGGTGGCGCGTGACCGAGGCCATCGCCGTACGTGCACGGGTGGCGTCACCCAGACCGGTTAACACCGCCCAACTCTGCGGCAGGGAATCGATCTGGCACTCGGGCGATTCCGCCGAACCGAGTACGTGACCGTCGTCGCTCCAGGCGCGGCGGTACCAGGCGCCGTCCCACGCGTGTTCTTCAATTGCCCCGCGCAGCACGCGGGCGTGGCTGTCGCATTCGCTGGCGAAGGCGCGGTCGCCGTGCGCATGCGCCACGGCGCCGTAGTGGTGCAGCACCTGATGCAGGAAGAACCCCAGCCACACGCTTTCACCGGTGCCCTTCAGGCCCACCAGATTCATGCCGTCATTCCAGTCGCCGCCGCCCATCAGTGGCAGGCCGTGACCGCCTAAACGCAGAGCCCGATTGATCGCGCGGCAGTTGTGCTCATGCAACGAACCGGACTCATCGCCAGCACGCGGCTGGTCGTACCAGCTCTCCTCGCCATCGCGTAGGGGACGGCCATCGAGGAACGGCACCACTTCGTTAAGCACGCCGGTGTCGCCGGTCACCGCCAAGTAGCGCGCGGTGGCGAAGGGCAGCCACAGCAGGTCGTCGCTGATACGCGTGCGCACGCCGCGGTTGCTGCCGGGATGCCACCAATGCAGCACATCGCCCTCGCGGAACTGATGAGCCGCACAGCGCAGCAGATGCGCGCGCAGTTGCCCAGGATCGGTGTGCACCAACGCCATCGCGTCCTGCAACTGGTCGCGGAAGCCATAGGCGCCACCCGACTGGTAAAACCCGCTGCGCGCCCACATGCGGCAGGCGATCACTTGGTACATCAGCCAGCCGTTGGTCAGCAGATCGACCGATGGATCAGGGGTTTCCACTTGCACCGCGCCCAGCAGGCGGCGCCACTGCGCCTGGACCGCGTCAAACGCACTGGCGACCACCGTGCGAGTGCTCAGGCGCTGGACCAACGCAGCGATCGCCTCTGGTGTGTCGCCCGCGCCGAGCAGGAACACCACTTCGCGTTCGGCGCCTTCCGGCAGTTCGAGCGGCACCATCAGCGCACCGCAGGGATCAAGCCCTGGGCCGGTACGTCCCGACAGGCGCGTGCGCGTCAGCGCCGCCGGTTGGCGCAGGCTGCCGCAACGGCCGATAAACTCGCCGCGATCACCAGTGACGGTACGCAGCGCTTCGCTGACAGCAAAGAAGGCAAGGCGTTCCGGCCGCTCGCTGGCGTAGTGGTTGCGCGCGATCAATGCGCCACTGCGTTTGTCGATCTCGGTGACGGTGTATGGCGCCGAACGATCACGCTGTTCACCCAGCACCCACTCAACGTAGCCGGTGGCGGTGAGTCGGCGTGGTCGCTTGGTGGTGTTGCGCAGGCGCAGGCGGCAGATCTTCACCGGGGCGTCGTGCGCGACGAAGACCGTCAGTTCGCTGACGATGCCGGCCTCCTGGTGTTCGAAGACGCTGTAACCAAAGCCGTGGCGGATGGTGTAGCTGCCGTGCCGCACCGGCCACGGGGTTGGCGACCACAGGTGGCCGCTGTCCTCGTCGCGCAGGTAGAGCGATTCACCGCTGCCGTCGCTGACGGCATCGGCGGTCCATGGTGTCAGGCGACGTTCGTGGCAGTTGCCGTCCCAGGTGTAGGCGCCGCCGGATTCGCTGACCACCGTGCCGAAGTGCTCGTTGGCGATGACGTTAACCCACGGTGCCGGCGTCGCCTGGCCATCGGCGAGGGTGATGACGTACTCGCTGCCATCGGCACTGAAGCCACCGTAGCCGTTGAACATCCGCAAGTCGGATGGCACTCGGCGGATGGCTGCCGGGTCGTCTCCTGGACCACGCGCCGGCACCAGGCGCGGTGGCGGTGGTTCGAACTTGGGCCGCCGTTCGACGACCTGCGCGAGGTTGCCGCTGGCATCGCTGATGACGACGCGCGCGACGGTTTGGAACAGGGTCCGGTCCTCGTCCGACATCTGGTCGGCGCGGCGGACGAAGATGCCGCCGGGTTTGTCGAGCATGGCCGCGCCGACGCCGGCGGCGATCAGGCCGACGATACGTTCAGTCACGGCTTGGCGGTAAGCGGAATGGTCCTCGTTCCAGATCACCAACTCGACGGCCAAGCCTTTGAGGCGCCAGTAGGTGTGAGCGTTGACCAACTGTTTGACCAGATCGAGGTGGGCCGGATCGGTCAGGCGCAGCAACACGATCGGCAGGTCACCACTGATGCCGAAACCCCATAGGCCCGACTGACCGCCGCGATTCGCCGCCAGTAGATTGGGCGCCGCCCGGCGTAGCGGCGTGGCGAACACCACCGAACCAGCCAGGCGACCATAGAGCTGGGCTTCGGCCTCGCTCGCGCCGAGCTGACCGAGCACCACCTGACTATGCGTCCAGCCCAGGCCGCTGATGCGGTCAGCTAGACGCCGATCGCGGTAACGCGCCACCAGGTCGACCGCACCGGCCTCGTCATCGGCGGCGCCGAAGATGAGGTCGATCACTGCGGATTCCCCAGGCTGGATCACCACCGTGCGGCGCAGGGCGACGATGGGATCAAGCACCGCCCCGGTGGTCCCGGCGAGGGGGCCGACGACCTCAAGCGCCAATGGCGCAGCAGTCGAGCGGTTGCGGCCGACGAAACTCTCGCGCGCGGAATCGAACGAGCCGCGACCGACTTCATTGCCGCGGACGGTGGTGAGGTGGACGAACCACGGCGGATGTTCGTCCGCCCGGCGCGGCCGACGCCAGCACAACAGCGCACCTTTGTCGGCGTCGTGCCGCGTTTGGACGAACAGTTTGCTGAAGGCCGGATGCGCCGCGTCGGCTTCGGCCGGAGCGAGCACACATTCGGCGTAGCTGGTTAC
>JANPLC010000198.1:0-7139 GCA_031426335.1 Planctomycetota bacterium | reverse complement strand
CGCACCGTGAGATCGCCGCCCTCGACTAGGGTGTAGCCCAGGTAACGCGCCAGGTAGGCGTGTTCAAAATAGGTCTCGTTGAACGGCCCAGGCGTCAGCAGCACGATGCGCGGGTTGTCGCTGCGGGTCTTGAGCTTGGTCGCCAACACGCTCAGCGTGCGGCGCAAGGCGATGAAGAAACTCGCGAGACGCTGCACGCCGCATTGACGGTAGCCATCTGACAACGCCCGCGACAGGACGATGCGATTCTCCAGCGCATAACCCGCACCAGCGGGCGCCTGGGTGCGGTCGGCCAGCACCCGCCACACGCCGGTGGGGCTGCGCACCAGATCGGCGGCATAGGAATGCAGCCAGCGCCCTCCGGGAGGACTGATGCCATGGCAGCCGCGCAAAAACGCTGGATGCGCAAAGATCAGCGCCGGATCAAGGTGACCCTCTTTGAGCAACCGTTGCGGGCCGTAGGCGTCGGCGATCACCGTTTCGATCAGCCGCGCCCGCTGGGCGATGCCGCGCGCGAGGCCGTCCCATTCCGACGCCGACAACATCAGCGGCAACGGGTCGAGTTGCCACGGCCGGTCGAGACCGTGCGCATCACCATACACGTTGTAGGTGACGCCGTTCTCGCGGATCAGCCGACGAGCCTGCTCATATCGCAGGGCCATGCCGCGCGGCCCCAGCCGGCGCAAGCACTCGTCCAGCGGACGCCACTGCGGTCGCAGTTCAGCGCCGACACGGAGTTCGTCATAAGCCCCCGCAACCGCAGGAGCATTGACCAGATCGAGGTCGCCAGGGGCATCCATCACGGGGAGACAGGTGAGTGGCTGCCGAACGAACGTCAATCGTGCATCGTGCACAGGTTCGGGACCTGCCTCACGACACCTCGCACCTCGCACGGCGTTTTCTACCGGAGTGGTTGCCAGTCGGCGGCGGTTGGGATAGTGCCGGCGCGTCACCCCTCAGGATTTTTGATGAGCAGCAACGGTCCAGCTCTTCCGGCCACCACGCGTGGCAACACTGGTGTGCCACCGGGTAGACTGTCTTCGCCGCTGGCGATGATGGTGCTCATCCCGTTGCTGGTGCTCGCGAGCGGATTGGCGGTGGGCTGGATCACCCGTGCGGCCCTGCACCGCAGCGTCATGGCGACGGCGGCGACGGCGTTGTCACAGAGTACCGCGCGCACCAAGCGGGAGATCGATGGCTGCCTGGAGCAGGCGACGCCAGTGCTCAGCGCCATGCGCGCGTGGGCCCGCAGCCAACCGGATCTCGACGATCATGGGACGATTGCGCGCACCTTGCTAGCGATCGCCCATGGGCGTCCTGGCGTAGCCATCGTCAGCATCAGCACGCCGGCGGGCGCGTTTCATGCGGTTGAACAGCGCAACCAGGAGTGGACCTACGTCCATGCCACCGCCGCAGCCGATGGTTCGACTCCGCGCAGTGTCTCGGCTTTCACCCTGGATCGCACGTTGGCGCCAGAGCGGCAGCAGGACCACAGCGGCTTCGACCCACGGCAGCGGCCGTATTACCTGGCCGCCACGCGCAACCGCGGACGCACCTGGACCGATCCCTATGTCTTCTTCAACAGCGGCTTCACTGGCATCACCTGCGCGGAGCCGGTGCCGCACCCGAGTGATGCCAGCGCTCCACTGATCGGCGTGGTGGCCGTGGATTTCGATCTCGAAAGTCTGGGCACGGTGCTGGAACAAGTGGATGCGCAGTTTGCCAGCCACAGCTTTCTGTTCACCGGCGACCGGGTGCTGGTGGGACTGCCAAAAACGTGGCGTCCGCCCGTCGATCACTCTGGCGCTGGGCGCTTAGTGACAGTCGCCGATGTGCAGCAACCACTGCTCAATGCCTTCTTTGCCGCGTTGCCGGCCCTGCCGCGCCAGGACCAGCCGCTGGCCCCCTTTCGTGTGCACGGCACCAGCAGCGAACAGATCGCCGCGGTCAGTGCCTGCCCGATCCCAGGCAACGGCCCGACCTGGTATGTCGGCATGATGCTGCCACGTGCCACTCTGATGGGCGACGCCGACCTCCATCTGAATCTCTCGCTGGTCATCGGACTGGTGGTGCTGGCGCTGTCGACGGCAGTCGCGTGGTGGTTCGCCCGTCATCTGGCACACAGCCGGAATGACGCGGCATACGCCCGCGCCCGAGCGAGCGCGGCTGAAGCCTCGTTGCGAGAGCTGGGCTCGTATCAGCTGCTCAAACTGCTCGGCAAGGGCGGCATGGGCGAGGTCTGGCTGGCGCAGCACCGCATGCTCGCGCGGCCGGCGGCGATCAAATTGATCAAGGCCGAGGCTATGGAAGGTCGCGATGCCGAACGCCGCGAGGAGATCCGCAAACGTTTCACCGCCGAGGCGCGCATCACCGCCAATCTGCGCAGCCGCAACACCATCGAACTGTACGACTACGGCATCACGGATGACGGCACGTTCTACTACGTGATGGAACTGCTGGAGGGCATCGACCTCTTCGACCTGGTGGGCAAACACGGGCGCCTGAGCCCGGCGCGCGTGGTGCACCTGCTGGTGCAGGCGTGCCACAGTTTGGCGGAAGCACACGATCGCGGATTAGTCCACCGCGACATCAAGCCGGAGAACCTCTTCATCTGCCGCCGTGCTGACGAGGTCGACGTACTCAAGGTGCTCGACTTCGGCATCGTGCGCATGCAGGAGCCGACCAAGGACATGGCCAAGACCCGCCAGGGTTTGGTGCAGGGCACGCCCGCGACCATGTCGCCGGAGCAGGCGACCGACCAGCCACTCGATGGGCGCAGCGATCTCTACAGCCTTGGCTGCGTGGCCTACTGGCTGCTCACCGGCCAGCAGGTGTTTGCCAGCGACAATTCCATGGAATTGTTGACCAGCCACGTGCAGCAGCCGGTGATTCCGCCAAGCAAACGCATCAACCAACCATTGCCTCCGGCGCTCGAAGCACTGGTGATGGCGTGCCTGGCCAAAGATCCGGAACAACGCCCGCGCAATGCCCGGGTGCTGGCGCACCTGCTGCAAACGGCGGATCTCGCTGGCAGCGAGGTGTGGGACGAGGCGCGGATGCACACGTGGTGGGAACGACACCTGCCACCGCGGCCGTTCCCGGTCGCAGATGGCGCGTCGCAGGTGTTCTCACCCAAGGCGTTGGCGCGCTGAGCTGATCTGCGCCAATCGTGCTCGGATCCGCACCTATCATCGGGAATTGCCGCGCGTTCCAACCGCGAGGCTCCACGTGAGGGTTGCCGGAACGCCTTCGCGACCAACGCTGCCACCTGCGATCCGGTACCAGGTCGCCACGTCCATCCGTCTGGAGTCCGCCGATGTCGCTGCGTCCGTTCGTCCTCGCTGCCCTACTCGCTTGGTCGTCCCTGCCCGTCTGGACTGGTGAAGACAAAGGCAAGGACGCGCCAAAACCACCGCCGTGGTACAACCTGATGGATTACGGGCCGTTCCTGCTCGACACCATCACCGGCAAGGGCGGCGATGTGGCCAAAGGCCTCGCCATCCCCTTCGGCGAGGACGGCAAGGCGGGCGGCATATGCTACGACCTTGATCTGCTGCGTGTGAGCGCCGGATGGAGCGGTGGATTTCTCAAATACACCGGCGACGCCTACGACCGCCAACACAATCGCGGACCGGAGGTGGTGAACACCCTCGCCTTCGCCACCAGCGCGGTTCCAGGGTGGGCCAAAGATGGCTCTTTCGTCGATCCGCGCAGCGAACCCTTCGGCCCCCTGCCCAAGGACTGGGCACGTTTCACCGGTCTGTACCGGCACGGACCGCAGACCGTCCTGAGTTACCGCGTGGCTGCTGGCACGGTGCTGGAGCTGCCCGGCTTCGCCGACGGCGTGTTCACCCGCACCTTGGCCGTGCGCGAGCTGATGGCGACCCAGATGATCGTGGCGGAACTCGCCGGCGCCAAGAACACCTCGGCCGATGGCGTCGCCACGTTGACCTTGGACCAGGCGAACCTCAGCGCTGTCATCATCGGCGATGCCGCAGGCGCTTCCGTTTCGGTCGTTGGTGAACGTATCATCCTGCACTTGTCAGCGGCCAAATCCGCCACCTTCACCGTGGCGATCACCGCCGCAGATGCGGCGACGGCGAAGACGAAATTCGCCGCGACCAAGTCACCGGTCGACCCCGCCACGCTCGTCACTGGGGGACCGGCGCGCTGGAGCCAGGCTCTCACCACCGGTGGCAGCCTGGGCAAGGATGACGTTCCCTACGCCATCGACACCATCGCTACACCGGATGACAATCCGTGGAAGGCCAGCCTGCGTTTCGGCGGACTCGATTTCTTCGCTGATGGGCGCGCAGCGCTCAGCACCTGGAACGGTGACGTGTGGATTGTCGATGGCATCGATGCGGAACTGAAGAACACCACGTGGCGGCGTTTCGCCGGTGGCCTGCACCAACCGCTCGGCCTCAAGGTCGTCGATGGACAAGTGTACATCCTCTGCCGCAACGGCCTGTGGCGCTTGAAGGATCTCAACAACGACGGCGAGGCGGATTTCTACGAGCTTTTCAACGGCGAGATCCATTCGACGCCGGCCTTTCACGAGTTCGCCTTCGACCTGCACACCGACGCTGAGGGCAACTTCTACCACACCAAGGCCGGCCCGGTGAAGAAGGGTGGGCGTGGTTTTGAAACCATCTCCGAACACCACGGCTGCATCATCAAGATCTCCAAAGACGGCCAGACCCTGGAGCGCTGGGCCACCGGTTTCCGCGCACCCAACGGCATGGGCCTGGGACCGGATGGCACCATGACCTCGGGCGACAATGAAGGCACCTGGACGCCGGTGTGCCGCCTGAACTACATCAAGAAGGGTGGCTTCAGCGGCGTGATGGATCTCGCGCACCGTGATCCGCTGCCCACCATCTACGATCCGCCGATCTGTTTCCTGCCGCACAAGGTCGACAACTCCAGCGGCGCGCAGGTGTGGCCGATGGACAAACGTTGGGGCCCGCTCGCCGGCAATCTGCTGCACCTGTCCTATGGTCAGTGCGCAATGTTCGTGGTCGCCTGGGGACTCGAAGGCAGTGTGCCGCAAGGCGGCGTCACCAAGCTGCCGCTGACCTTCAACACCGGCATCATGCGTGCACGGGTGAATCCCAAAGACGGCCAAGTCTACGTCTGCGGCCTGAAAGGGTGGCAGACCACGGCGGCGAAGGACGGTGGTTTTCAACGCGTCCGCGCCACCGGCAAGTCCGCGTGTTTCCCCGTCGGCATGAATGTGCACAAGAATGGCATCGCACTGACCTTCAGCGACCAACTTGACGCCGGCACGGTCAAGGACCTCGACAACTGGACCGGCGAGCAGTGGGACTACCTGTGGAGCGCCAATTACGGCTCACCAGAGGTCCCCCCTGGCACCAAGGAAGCCCCAGCTCCCGCGCCCAAGGTTCCTGGAAAAGAAGCGCCACCCACGACCGCAGGCAGCGGTCATGTGCCACTGCCACTGACCGCCGCAACGCTCAGCGCCGATGGCCGTACGGTTTTCCTCGCTATCACGGATCTCAAGCCGGTCATGCAATTCACCGTGAAATACAAGATCACCACCGCGTCCGGCGATGACCTCAACCAGACCTTTGTCGGTACGGTCAACGTGGTTCCGGAGCGCGCGGGGCCGTAAAATCAGGGGCTAGGGGCTAGGGGTTAGGGTCGTGTATGCAGGTTGCTCGATTCCCTAAAGCCGACATTCGTGGTCGCTGTCGGCACCAACTTGGTCACCACGCGCACCGTCACACTGCCCTAGCCCCTAGTCCCTAGCCCCTTTCCGCTCTGTCAGAATCGCAGCGTGAAACCACCACCCAGCGACACGCGGGTATGGATGTCTTCGCGCCATTCGTAGAGCCCGTCGAGGCGAAGTGACAACGTGCGGTTCACACCGACCACCACGCCGGCGGCGCCGCTGGCGGTGCGCGCCACGCCGACCGGTGGCTGGTTCTCTTCGCCGAAGCTGCCGAGGACGTACGGTTGCCAACGCTCGGCGATGGTGGTTCCTAGGCGCAGCACCGCAGCGCTGGTCGCATCGCTCACATCGCTGGTGGTGTAGTAGATCCGCGCTTCGACCGTCACCTGTTCACCGAAGCGCACGCCAGGCATATAGGTGACGATGTGTTCATCGCTGAAATATGCCGTGCGCACGCTGAGCAGGGGCGTCAGCGCGGACCACGCGAACCACTCGACACCGAGCAGCGCCTCCCACTCGGCCAGGACTTCGGCATCCGGCGTGATTGCTCCGCGTGCATGCACGCCCCACTGCGCGTCGGGTTGCCAATAGAGCTCGGCGTTCCAACGCCAATCGACTTGGCTGAACTGATGGGCGTAGTCAGCCCCCGCGGACAGCGTGAGATTATCCGCCACCTGGTAGCCGAGCTGGACGTAGGCGGTCTGCTCATGATTGCGCTGGACCACCAGCGCGTCGGCCGGGGTGTAGTCGTCGAACATGCCGCCCACGTCGAGCCGCCAATACTGCGGCCACTGCAAGCCCGCGTCCTTCTGGGCCGCAGCGGAACGTGGATCGAGCGCGACCGTGTAGCGATACCGTTCCCGCGCCTGGTCGAGCTGATGCCGTGCGCGCGCGATATCGCCGGCAAGTTCCCACGCCTCGGTGTCCTGCGGCATCACCGGCAGGACGCTGGCGATCTCCTCCTCGGCCTCACCCAGGCGACCGAGCCAGTACAGAACCCGCGCACGGTTGACGCGCAGACCATGGTACTGCGGCGCGAGCAGGATCGCACGTTCCCACGTCCACAACGCGTCGTAGTGATGTCCCTGCCAGCCGATGACGGTGGCGAGTTGTTCGAGCGCGTCGACGTCCTTGGGATTGGCGTTGAGCAACTCCCGGAACACCCGCTCTGCACCCGCAAGATCCTGCGCGCGTTTGAGTGCGAGGCCTTCCTCCATGGTTGCGGCCGACAACGTCATGGCGGCAGACACCAACATGACCAGCCGTCCAGCACTCGAAGAGTTCATGATTTCCCCGTCGGGCGTTGTGGTGCCCAATCAATGCGTCGGCGTAGATAAGCGATCCAGCCACACGCCGCACCCAGCTGACGCAGCGGCTGGAAGGCGATGGGCTCCAGCAGCGTCGCGATCAGGGTGCCGACGGTGATGCCATCGCTGCCCTGCCA
>JANPLC010000197.1:0-1811 GCA_031426335.1 Planctomycetota bacterium | reverse complement strand
AAAATCCTCCGGTTCTCCGGGGGATTTTTTGTTTGGCGACCTGGATGGGACTTGAACCCACGACGCCATCAGACCGAGTCACGGCGGAGGGGAGAGAGGGAATCGGCGAAGCCGACGAGACTCCCCGGTGGGGAGGCGAGCCGAACGACGGCGACGGCGAAGCCGGAGCCTGGACGTGGGTTCACTGCTGGTTTCCTGCACCACTAACGCTTCGGCACATCACCGGCGTGTTCACCGTGGCGGAGCCTCGTCTGAAAAGTTTGACGCAGCGTTCACGCCACCGTGCGCTGGGCCTCCGCCGCCGGAGCGTCCAACGGGACCATCCAGCCTTTCAGCAAGATCAGCACGGTATCCGGATGGACACGTTTCATCAGCAACAGCGCACTGGCGCCAAGCGCGATAATCGTGCGTTTGAGTCGGATGGTGTGATCGAGCACGCGGCGGATGTCGTCCTCGTTTCTCAGACGCGTCGAGGACAGCGCGGCGCGCAACTCCGGCAGCGTCAGGTCGCCCCGCTGAAGTGCCTCGCGCAGGACCCTGACCAGTTCCGGCGAGAACCGTTGGGCCGCCGACGACATCGCGATGACCTGCGGTACCCTGCTGGTGGCGGTGGTTCCACCGCCGGGTTCCTGGTCGCCGAGTCCCAGGGATTCCAGATGACTCGCCACCAGGTTGCGTCCTCGCGGAATGCGGCTGAGCGTGCCGGTCATGGCTCCTCCTTCGATGCACGCGCCGGTGAAGTGGCGCTGCGTGAAAGAACGCACGTGCCATGCCAACCATAGGTGCCGGATTTCACGCGGCTGTGATGCTCGGAAACGGCAGCCAGCCACGGTTTACGAGGAAGCAGCGCGTACGCGCTGCCACCATGCCCTCCTTGCCCGCGAGCGGTATGCGGGCCCACAACTCACACGAGGATGCCATGTTGCGAGCCGTACTCCTGATTTCCTCGGTACTGCTGCTCGCCGCCTGTACCGGCAGCGGGACCGTGCGCGAGCCCAGCGCTAACACCGCCCCAACCCTGACGGTGATGACCTTCAACGTGCGCTACGGCACGGCCAAAGATGGCGCCAACCACTGGGACCTACGCAGGGATCTGTGCGCCTCACGCGTCACGCATTTCAGTCCCGATGTGCTCGGCCTGCAGGAGTCGTTGGCCTTCCAAAACGATTTCATTTTGGCCAAGTGCCCAGGATACACCGCCATCGGCGTCGGGCGAGATGACGGCAAACAATCCGGCGAGTTCAGCACGCTGCTCCTGCGCACCGTACGTTTCACCGTCGTCGATTCCGGCACCTTCTGGCTCAGCGAAACCCCAGACGTCGCCGGCAGTAAAAGCTGGGACAGTTCGCTACCGCGCATCGCCACCTGGGCGCGGGTGAAAGACAAGGCTGCGGGGGAACGTCCACTGCTGGTGATCAACACCCACTTCGACCATAAAGGACCGCTCGCGCGCAAAGAGGCGGCCAAACTTATCCGCACTTTCATCGCCACCCGTGCTGCTGACGCGGCGGTGATCGTGACTGGCGACTTCAACTCAGCGCCGGGCTCGGAGCCCTACCGCACCTTCACTGACATGGGCAACGACGGTGTCACCCTGCACGATGCCTACGCCGATGTGCACCGGACCAATCCCGAGGCGAACGACGGGACCGCGCACGCCTTCAAGGATCTGCCGGTGACGCCGCGCATCGATTGGATCCTGCATTCGCCGGCGTTCAGTGCGAACTCGGCGACCATCGATCGGCACCGGGACGGGGCGATGTTTCCGTCGGATCACTATGCGGTGAAGACGGTGTTGAAGTGGAAGTGAC
>JANPLC010000196.1:0-3559 GCA_031426335.1 Planctomycetota bacterium | reverse complement strand
TTGAAACAACGACGAAGGCAAAGGCGAGCTGGGGCTCGCCTCTCCCAGGGGTTCCCTCGCGGGCGGACGCTCTAGGCTCCGCCGCCCATGGATGCCGTCACCACCACGAGCGAACTCTTCGGTCTGACCTTCGCCGAGTTCAGCGCGCGTCTGCGGGCGGCGGTCGGCCATCACCCGCGTTTTCATCGTGCGCTCTACCGTCAGTTGATGGCGACCGGGCGTTGCGATCCGGCGCTGGAACCGGTGTGGTTGGAGGCGGAGCAGACCTGCCCAGGCGTCATCGCGCGGGTGACGGAACACCTCGGTGTGGTCCGTCTGCCGCAGGTCGTCAGCGAACGCTCCGCCCACGACGCGGCGACTGGCACCACCCACAAGTTCATCTGCCGCCTGTCTGACGGACGTGACGTCGAGACCGTGCTGATTCCCATGGGTGGTGGTCCACAAGACGGTGGCCATGCCACGGTCTGCGTGTCGTCGCAGGTCGGTTGCAAGATGGGCTGCCGCTTCTGCCACACCGCGACCATGGGCCTGATCCGTCAGTTGAGCGCGGCCGAGATCGTCGCGCAGGTGCTGATCGCGGCGCAGGTCGGCGGTGTGAAACCACGCAACGTGGTGTTCATGGGCATGGGCGAGCCGCTCGACAACCTCGACTCAGTGGCGCAGGCCGTCCACGTGCTCAGCGATATCAACGGCCTCGGCTTGGCGCAGCGGCACATCACCATCTCCACGGTCGGACGGGTCGACCAGTTGGCGCGTTTCGCTGAACTCGGACTGACACGCGTCAATCTGGCGGTGAGCCTGACCTCGGCGGACGACGTGCTGCGCAGCGAGCTGATGCCGGTCAATCGCGTCCATGATCTGACGGCGCTCAAGACCGCACTGCTCGCCCATCTGCTCGGCCGTGATCGCCGCATCCTGGTGAGCTACGTGCTGATGGCGGGCGTCAACGACTCCGACGCGCAGATCGCTAGACTGGTCGCTTGGTGCCAGGGCCTACGCGTGCTGGTGAACCTCATCCCGTTCAACCCCATCCCCAGCCGCTCGGAGCAACCCTCCAGCGCGCAGCGCACGGATGCCATCCGTGCCCAGGTGATGGCCGCGGGCGTGCCAGTGCGCCTGCGCCGGACCAAAGGCGATGAGGTAATGGCGGCGTGCGGGCAACTGGGCGACCCGACCCAGCGCCGAGGCGGGTAAGGCTTACCTAACCGGCTGGGCCGACTGGTTTGCCGACTGGCCAGAGGACCGAAGACCACACACGGGGATAAACCCTTCCGCCTCCTCCGGTTTTTCTGTGGTACCCTGCCTTCACAAAGGGACCCTCCCGGCAATGGATCGCTTGCGAACCTTGGTCAATGCGTCGCCGATCGGGCAGTTGGTGCTCGATCGTGAGGGGCGCGTGCACTTGGTGAATCCCGCAGCGGCGGTGATGCTCGGCTGGCCCTCCACGTTGTCTCTGCCGGTGGAGCCGGCCTTCACCGATCAGGTGTTCGCGGCAACCTTCGCCGAATTGTGCCGCCGTGCCTGGGCTGGTGAGGCGCAGCGCAGCGTCGATGTGTCCTTGGTGGACGGCAAGAAACGGCGGGTGCTCAGCGCCTCGCTGGTCGCCGAGGGCGTCGATGGCGAGCACCCCAGCCTGCTGGTGTTCTTCGAAGACATCACCGCGCGGCGCGATTTGGAACGGCAACTGGCGCAGGTGCAAAAGATGGACGCCATCGGCAAACTCGCCGGCGGCGTGGCGCATGACTTCAACAACCTGCTGACCGTCATCAACGGCCGCAGTCATCGCATCCTCGCCAAGCTCCAGCCGGAGAACCCGCTGTGGCGTGAAGCCGACATCATCCATCAGACCGGTGAGCGCGCGACCAAACTAGTGCGGCAACTGCTGTCCTTCAGCCGCAAACAGATCGGCCCGGCGCAACCGGTCGATCTGTCGACCACCATCGCCGACATGGACAAGATGCTGCGCAGCCTGAGCGGTGAGGGCGTTGAATTCAGTCTGATGCTCGCGCCGGACCTGCGTCCGGTCCTGGCCAATCCCGCGCAAATCGAACAAGTGGTGCTCAACCTGGTGATCAATGGATGTGAGGCGATGCCGCAGGGCGGACGTCTGACCATCCGCACGGACAACGTCGCTTTCACCGCGCAACAGGTGCGCAATCGCGTCGAAGCGCGCAGCGGCCAATTCGTGCGCCTGTCGGTCAGCGATACCGGCGAAGGCATGGACGAGGCAACCCAGGCGCGGGTTTTCGAACCGTTCTTCACCACCCGCCCGCAGGGCAACGGCCTGGGCCTGGCGACGGTCTACGGCATCGTCACGCACGCCGACGGATTCATCACCATCGACAGCACCGTCGGCTCCGGCACGACCTTCCAGGTCCATCTGCCAGTGGCCAAGGATCAACCGGTGACCGTGGTAAAAGAGATCCCGGTCGGCGGCGGCAACGAAGTCGTGCTGGTGGTGGAGGACGCGGACGACGTGCGTTCGCTGGTGGTGCAGGTGCTGGAAGTCCAGGGCTACCAGGTGCACGCCGCCCACAACTGGATCGAAGCCTTCGGCGTGGCCAAAAAACTCGACGGCCACATTGATCTGCTGCTCACCGACGTGGTGATGCCACAGATGAGCGGTCGCGAGATCGCCGCCAGCCTGCAACCGCTGTGCGCCCGCATGAAAGTGCTCTACATGTCGGGCTACACCGACAGTGCGATCGTCCACCACGGCGTCCTGGCACCGGGCATCAATTTTCTGCAGAAGCCGTTCAATCCGGATGGGTTGGTGCGGGCGATCCGGACGGTTCTGGATTCGTAAGTCGGTACCACTCAGTAGTGGCGCGAAGAAATCCTAGAGCAGACGTTGTCCTGGTTCTCTTCAGGCAGGCAGCAGCGCCATGATCCCGGCCTGTACCAGCCCGATCAGAAAGCCCAGGATCAGCCCCCACCACTCGATCGCACGGAACTCGCGGCTGGCGATCTGGTTTACGATGCGCTCCAGGCGATCGAGATCGAAGGCGGCGAGCTTCTCCTTGGCGATCTTGCCGATGTCGATCTTCTCCTTGAGAATCTGCTTGAAGCGTGCGATCAGCACCGGTTGTTTGTCAGCGAGCTGACGCAGCACCGAGTCGCGGATGCCGGCGATGCGTTCCTGCGTGACGAAGGAGCCGATCAGCGGGATCTTCCGCACGTCTTCGAGCTTCGCGGCAATCGCCTGGTCGAGCAGCTCGCCCAGGTGCGGCGTGAGGTCGAGCCCATCAAGGCCCTTGAGCAGTTCGTCCGCCGGCACCAGTTCATTGCCCACTACGTCGCCGACACTGGCGGCCAGTTCCTGTTGACGCTTTGGCAGCAGGCCCTGCATGCCGAACATCGGCTTGCGGGGATGAAACAGCATCTTGATCGCCACCCAGTTGGTGGCCCAACCGATCGCGCCGCCGACGGTCGGCAACATCACCCAGGGAACCCAGTCCATGATCATCTCTCCGTGGCCGGGCGGAGTCATCTGAGGCGATGGCGTCCGGTCAATGACGACCGGTCGAGCGGCCTTTCCTGGGGCGTGGGCGGCTCGCCC
>JANPLC010000195.1:0-9494 GCA_031426335.1 Planctomycetota bacterium | reverse complement strand
TCGCGACGCCGGAACAGCACCGTCAGCCCCTTGGTGATGGTGTGTTCGTCGCTGCCACAGTTGAACTCGGTCGTATGCACCGCGACGCCGCCGGGACGCAGACAGGCGAGCGACCGTTCGATGAAGGCCAGCGCCAGATCGAGCGTGCCGACGTGCTCCAAGGCGCAGGCCGACCACAGAAAATCATACCCCCGCAGGTCATCGGGGAAGTGGTTCATGTCGACCACGCGGAAATTCACCCGGCGCTGGAGTTCCTCGTCGGACACCAGACGAGGATGGCTCAACGCCACCAGTCCGGCGGCGTGCTGGCCGTGCCCGACCCAGCCGGTGGTGATGGCCTGCGAAACATCCTGATCGGTCGCGGTCACCTGGATGCCACGCGCGGCGAACCACGCCGGCAGCAATTCACGTCCGACGCCGAAGCCGAGGGCGCGGGTCCCAGGCTTCAGCACGCCGGCATGGTCGAGCGCGGCGAGGATCCAGGCGAACTCCCACTGTTTGCGCTGAAACGCCGGCGCTTCCTGCAATTCAGCGCACCAGCGGTGATATTCCGGCAGACGGAAATGGTCTTCCCGGCAAAGCAGCGAGGTGGTGCCAAACGTCGGATCGGACGGTGCGGTCGGCGCGGGTTTGCCGCACAGCTGTCGCACGATCAGCGCCTGGTTGGCCTGCAGGTGCTCGGCGCGCCAGGACAAGCGCTGCCACCAACGCACTTCGCGCAGGAGCGGCAGACGACGAAGGATCGCGGCCAGGCGCGGATGCATGGCGGCTTTGTGGGAGGCGCCGGACGCGTATCAATGCCGGCATGGACCATGGCGCAAAGCGTGAGACGGCAGCGGCGCAACGTGAGACGGCAGGAGCGCACGGGGATCTTCCCACCGTCGACCTGCTGGTGCCGACGCGCAACCGCCATGACTGCCTGCGCCGCAGCCTGCCGTCGTGGCGCGCCACCGGCGCGCGCATCCTGCTCTGCGATCAGTCGCCGTCGCCGTTCGCCGACGCCGGCGTGCGCGTGCTGCACCGTCCGGATATCGCCGGATTGCCAGCGGCGCGCAATGCTTTGCTGGCCGCCAGCGACGCTGAGATCGTCGTCTTCCTCGATGATGACTGCGAAATCGCCGCGGACTTCGTCAGCCTGGTGCAGCAGCTGGCGCGTCGCGAACCAGCGGTGATCGCCTGGGGTCCGGTGGTCGAACAACGCGGTCCGTGGACCAGGCGTGCCCATCGCGTCGCACACCTCGGCGCCTTCCACGATATCCGCCGACTGGTCAGTGGTCGCCGTGATCAACCGACCAACGCCTTGTTCGGGTGCTGTTTCGCCGTGCGCCGAGCCGCGGCCGAACTCGTCGGCTTCGACGCCCGACGGCCGGGATACGCGCTCGGCGAGGATTTCGATTTCTTCCGTCGGCTGACCCGCGCCCATGGACGCGTACGTTTCGCCCGCGGCCTGACCGCCATCCACCGGCGCGATGGCGAGGATCGCGCCACGCCTTTCGCGCGTGGCCTGGCGAAGGGCGCGTTCCTCTGGTGGATCGCCCGCCGACACGGCCAGGGCAATCCCGCCACGCTGCTCCATCTCCTGCTGGCGCTGGTGTGCGCGGCCTCCGGGCAGGGGCAGGAGCCCGCCGATTGGCGCGGGGTGCTGGCTGGCTGGTGGGGCGCCGATGGGCACGGACGGGTAAAAAATTGGTCCGAACGCTAGGTCGCAGAGCCGTACCTCAAGCGCAATCCTGCCTTGAAAATCGCTTGCACGGGGCGTATGGTCTACCCCACGCCGTCTCTCTGCCGGTGAACCAGCGCGATCAGCGCTGATTCAACGCGAGATCAAACACCGCGGAGTTGCATCCACCGCCTTATGCCTGACCCCGCGCCGCGCCAACCGCTGCCTTCCCCGCTTCGCACCGCGGCCTCGGAACGGCCCCGCCGGTCAGACTCAAGCTTCTGTGACACTGGGCATTACATGGTTGAAGTCGAATCCTTGGAGCGCGCATGAGCCTCTTGACGCTGGACTACACCAATTGCCTCTCCGAGGCCATCGGTGCGACCCATGGCCTGACCAAGTCCGAAGTGGACACCCTGGTCGCCAAGTTCCCCAAGCACCACGAAAACGTCGACGAACTGCGCTCCACTGGTGAATGCGCGTTCTTCGATCTGCCCTACCAGGACCTCGGCGAGCTCAAAGGCCTGCTGAAGAAACATCAGGGCAAGTGGGACAACCTGGTGGTCGTCGCCATCGGCGGCAGCTCGATCGGGCCGCGCAGCCTGCTCACCGCGCTCGGCCACGGCCAGCACAACCACCTCGAAGCCAAAGACCGCAAGAACGCTCCGCGAGTGTTCTTCGCCAACAATCCCGATCCGCGCGCGCTGAGCGAACTGATCGAGACCCTCGATCTGAAAAAAACGCTCTTCCAGGTCACCAGCAAATCCGGCCTTTCGGTTGAGACGCTCGCCATCTGGTTGTGGCTCTCCGAACTGCTGAAAAAGAAATGCGGCAAAGGCGCGTTGTCGAACCAGGTGGTGTTCACTACCGACCGCGACAAGAGCCCCCTGATGGAGATCGCCAAGCAGGAGAAGATCGACACCCTGCCGGTGCCGACCAACCTGCCTGGGCGTTACGGCGTGCTCGGCAACACCGGTCTGTTCACCGCCGGTCTGTGCAATATCGACATCACCAAACTGCTCGCCGGTGCGGCGGACATGGACAAGCGTTGCCGCCACGGCGATGCGTTCAAAAACCCCGCGTACATGCACGCGCTGGTGCACTACTTGCTGACGCGCAAACGCCGCAAGACCATCCACGTGATGTTCTCATTTTCCAACCGCGTGCACGGCGTAGGCGAATGGTATTCGCACCTCTGCGCGGTGTCGCAGGGCAAGATGCTCAACCGCAAAGGCAAGGCGGTGCACGTCGGCCCCAGCCCAGTGGCGAGCCTCGGCACCTTCGACCAGCACGGGCAGATGCAGCTCTTCTGCGAAGGTCCCTTCGACAAGGTTGTGACCTTCGTGACGGTCAAGGACCACGGCGCCAAACTCGTCGCGCCTGCGCCCTATGCCAAGCTCGAAGCGGTGCAGCACGTGCAGAACGCCGACTTCACCACCATCATGGACTACGGCTACTGGGGCACCGAGCAGCACATCACCGCCGCTGGTCGTCCGAACATGACCATCCAGCTCGACGTGGTCGACGAGGCCAACATCGGCGGGCTCTATTACCTACTGCAACTCTCGACCGCCATGAGCGCCGAGCTCTACGGCATCGACCCCTTCGACCAGCCCGGCGTCGAGCACTGCAAACAGGCGACCTTCGCCCAGTTCGGCCGTGCAGGCTTCGAGGACCTCTCGAACCGCATCCGCGACTACCGCGCGAAACCACGCAAGACCTGCTGAAGGGCTTGGCGCGGTAGCGCCGCTCGGCTCCCCGGGAGCACGTGCACGAGCCAGAGACAGCATGCAGCCCAAGCACTCCCGGCCACTTGCGCCTGTATTGAGCCCGGCTCATAGTGCCCTGGACAGCCTTAGACCGAGAGGGTCGCGCGCATGGGATTCGTCGAATTTATCCAAGACTATCGTTGGTGGGTGCTGGCGCTCAGCCTGCCGCTGATCGCGATCTACGGTCGGGTGCTGGTACTCGCCGCGTTCGGTGCTGGCGCACCGCCAACGAAGCCGATGACCGCGCCGGTCCGTCGCATGCCAGCGAAGCCGCAACCCGGTGGCATGGTCAAGCCCTCGGGCATGACGCCGCCGCCGGAAGGCCGTCAGGAAGTCCTCCCAGGGTCGCTCGATGCCGGCCTCACCGGCCACCAGAAAGCTGGCGCCGCCAAGACCGTGAAGCTGCCGGTCAGCCCCCCGAAGCCGACCGACTCGCCACTGACCGCGAAGAAACCGACCACCGGCGATACCGCGAGCGACAGCGACGCCGACGCGCTCGAAGGTTTGTTCGGCAAACGCGATGAGCCGAGCACGCCCAGCGAATCGCCCTCGGTCGCCGTGCGCCGCAAGGCCAGCCGCATGGAGGAACTCGGCTTCCACCACGGCATCGCCACCGATCTGACCAAGGCGGAAAGCAAACCCGCCACACCAGTCGTTACGGCCACGACTCCTGCCGCTCCCCCAGCCACGCCGGCTTCCCCGGCGATCCTGCCTGATGGCACGCCGCGCAGTTCGACCGCCGAACTGACCTCGATCCTCGAACGCATCGACAAGTTCCTCGCCGAAGACACGCCAGCCAAGCCGATGCCGACGCTGCCGCCGTCGAAGACCGCAACCACCGCCGTGGTCAAGACCGTCACCGAGGGCGACCTGCTCAAGGCCCTCGAAGTCGAAACCCCCGCCGCTGCTGCCGGCTGCCAAGCCAGCTGATTCCGCGGCCAAGGCCACCGAAGCGATGCCGAAACCGGCCGACGCGCCAGCGAAACCCGACCCGAACAAGAAGACCCAGCCGATGTGGGCCCGCGCCGATGCGCAGGACGAAGACATCGACGCGCCCACGGGCGATGAGAAAAAGCCGGATGGGCAGCAGCGGTTGTTCTGAATCTGGCTGACTGATCACTGCTCTACAGGCCACCGTTTAGATTATCCTGCCAACGTCATCGGGTCGCCGGCCCCATCAGACATCGTCGCCATCTACCACGAGTCCCCCGAAGCGTGCGCCGCATTCTGCTGCGCGCGCGGAGGCCAAGCGCTGTTCCTCCTGCTGACACCGGACGAAAGTCGCTTTGGGCATTTGCTTGATCAGTACCAAAGTGAACGAGCCATCGCCGTCAGGGTCATGATCGATTTTCAAGTAGGAAGATGGCCGGAAGGCGCGATCGGACGACAGACCGTCGATCAACGCTTCCAGACACGCACGCTGATCCGCCTCGAAGCAATAATGGATCTCGACCTCAGTTGCGCCCGACGAGGCGCGCGACGCGCGCGGCGATCGCGCGGGACGTGGGTTGAGCACTTGTCCATCGGCGCCCACGCGGTCCGCGATCAGCGGCCAGATGTCCGCGACCGCTGCCACGCTGACCACTCCTGCCCAATCCATCCCGGTCAACGAACCACGTAGGCCGTCGGGCGAGGGGCTTATGAGGAAAATCGGCAATACGCGAGAACTGGTCGTCTGCGCCTGGATCGTTACCACAGCTGCGCGAACGAAATCGAACGCCGTGGTCGCCGACACCACGAATAGGCGCTGACGGAAGCCATCGGGCTCGCTGTTGCTGCTGAGCCGGAGGGCCAGCCCGTCGACACCTGTATTTTGCATGATGCGAAACGCGAACGGCCGGATTTGGGGGTTGCGCACGATGGTTTCCTGCAGGGCGTCGACGCCCTCCGCGCCCGTTTCCGACGGGGCGATCAAATGCACGTGCATACATGACTCCTGAAACCCTAGTTTTGGAAGTGGACACCTCTCGGCAACGGGCATCAGGCTCGCGCGCGGCGACTCGGATTACGGAAAGAGCCAACAAAAGAAATTACCGTGCTCCTGTCTGGGTTTTCAGAAGCTCAGCCCATACCCAAACGTAAACGCCATCCCCTCATCCGCGAAGCCGAAGTCGGCGCGGAACAGCGCGGTGCGTTCCAGGCAGGTGCGCAGGCTGAAGCCGTAGCTGTAGAGCAACCGTGCCTGATCGAACTCTGACACCCGTTCGGCGACCGAGCCGAGTTCGCCGAACAAGGCAAAGCCGAAGCGTTCGAAGCGCACGGTATCCGTGATCGCCGCGCCACGCGGGATGGCCCACACGCGCCACTCCGCCGCGGCGTGCCACGCTGCACGGTCGGTGAAGCGGTTGCCGATGTAACCGCGGAGCGTGTCGGAGCCGCCGAGGCTCGGCAGGGCCCAGAACGGCAGGTCGCCGGAGGTCGCCCAGCCGCGCACGCCGACCGAGAAGGTATCGGTGGGTGGATTTTCTTCGTTACCGACGCCACCGGAATGAAAGATCCCTGGGACCGGTATCGTCCAGGTCGCGGTGCCGGTCCAGATCGCACCCAGGTCATGGCCGGAGACGTTTTTGCCGCGTTGGAACGGCGCGGCGTCGACCGCCAGTTCGACCAGCCAGCCACGGTAGGGATTCTCCTGCGAGTCGCGCACGTCGTAGCGCACCGCGCCATGCAGCCACGCGCTGTCGTAGCTGTCGCCCTGCGTGACCAGGTCGGGGTAGATATCGCCGGTGCTCGGCCGGTTGCTGACGAGGCCCTGGTAGAGGTTGCGGTGTTCGAGGCGGCCGCCGACTTGGATGATCAGGTCATCACCCGCGTCCGGCACGCTGAGTTGCATCAGCAGCTGGGCGTAAGCAACCTCGTCGGTGAAGCTGGTCTCATCGTCTTCCTGGGTGCGCGAACCGATGCCGTAGAAACGGCGGGTGAGCGAGCGATCATATCCCGCAGCTCCACGCAGGTAGCTGCGTTCCTCGGTGATCACGCCGCCGGTCGGCAGGTTGCGGTGATTGAGCCAACGCTGCCACACGACGGTATATTTTTCCTGGCCCTCGGTGGTGGTCGAGAGGAACAGCCCGCCAAATTCCTGCCGGCGCTGGTTGCGGAAGTCGATGTCGGTGATCGCAACGCCGCCGCCCAGGCCGACGTCCTCCTCGAAGTACAGGATCGGCGAGATGAAGCTGGTGACCCAGAAACGCTCCAGCATCGAGCCGGGTTTTATGCGCCCTTCCGGGACGTAGCGCCAACGGTCCGGATGTTCGAGGTCCGCCGGCAACGGCGCCTTGGGAATGCGCCCATCACGGTCCATGCCACGGAAGGGATCGAATGGCACCTGATGTTCGTGGGTCTGCGCCGGATCCGCCTGCGGATCCACGGCGAGCAATGGCTGCGCCAACGGAATCAGCAGAACGACGCCAACAGCAATCCGAGAAACGGATTTTTCAACACGAAGGCACGAAGACACGAAGGAGTCCGATCGAAAAGCCCGGGCCGGACTCTCGCTGCCTCCACTTCGTGCCCTCGTGTCTTCGTGTTGAAAAATCACCTTCGCTGTCCGGCCTTCGGACGCACGCGCCTTACCCACGGCTGGGCATCGGCAGACGCCGATCGTCCTCGGCGCGCCACGGCGGGCTGACGATGGCGGCAAATTCCAACGCCTGCGGGCCGCGGTTCTCAATCCACTGGGCGTGCCCAGGCGGGATGACGATCGCGTCGCCGGGGCCGACATCGCGCGCTTCCTGACCGATGTGCATGATGCCGTTACCGCGGATGATGTAGTAGACCTCGGTCTGGCGCAGTGCATGCGGATGGGTCGATTGCCCAGGGTCGACCCAGGCGATCGCCAGCGAGTAGGTGATCAACGCCGGATCTTTGTCCGGATGCAGCAGCTCGCGCAGACGACAGCCGTCGTTGGCGATCATTTCCGGACTGGCGGCGAGTGATTTGACCTGCATGGGTGCTCAGGTGGCCCGATTGCGTTTGCCGGGAGCCGGACGCGTCCAGGCCTGCGTGCCGCCACCTTCGTCGTCCTCGTCGCGCACCACCGGATAGGTTGGGCCGACGTAGAGGTCCTCTTCCGTGGTCGCCAGTTCGACGCCGATCGGCGGACTTGGCCGGTAGGTTTCCTTGGATTCGTAGGCGAGATTGAGTCCCGCCGCGCTGCCGATCGCCGGCGTCGGCTCGGTCGCCGACTCGACCACCGGTTGCGTCGGCGGGCGCATCTGACGGTCATCGGCGCGCCGTTGATTGAGACGATGCACGTTGAGGTTCACCTGCACCACCGTCTGTTCCGGCATCAGCTCAGCGAAACGCCGGCGCAGCAGGCGCTGACAGAAACGGTTGCGCTCGGTGACATTGGCGACCTCCCACAGGGTCACCACCGCTTCGATGATGATCGAGCGTTTCACGCGGTCCTCGAACACCCGCACGGTGGCCTTCTTCACGTCGGGTTCGCCTTCGATGGCGCGCGTGAGGGCTTCTTCAACCGCGATGAGGTTGACCGAGATGCGGCCGGTTTCGGTGGTGTAGCTGATTTCGCGCGAACGGCGCCACACCTGGTACCAGCGCAACACCGCGGCAAAGGGACAGAAGACGAACAGCCCAGCCACCGACAGACCGACCATCTGACCGTTGGTGGTTTTCAGGTAATCGCTCAGCACGGTGGCGAAGGCCGGCTCCCAGTACGCCGCCAACGCCAGGCCGCCACTGACGAAAGCCAGGAAATACAGGACGAAATTGAGCGCGGCCCGCATAGGCGGACTATGGAAGACCGAGGCAGAGGCGCAACCCGCGGAGATGTCCCCTTTCGGCAACCGTCAGCTTGACCGAGCCCCGTCTTGCAC
Source organism: Planctomycetota bacterium (assembly GCA_031426335.1). GTDB lineage: Bacteria > Planctomycetota > UBA11346 > UBA11346 > UBA11346 > BOG-1363. The sequence goes on along the minus strand of JANPLC010000195.1, from coordinate 1,230 downwards.
CCCCTGCCTACGACCCACCATGCCCGCGCCATGAACACGCAACGTCACGACCTTCGCTACCAGTCCCGCGGCGTTTCCGCCGGCAAGCAAGAGGTCCACGACGCCATCACGCGGCAGGACGAGGGCCTCTTCCCTGGGGCGTTCTGCAAAATCGTGCCCGATGACCTCACCGGCGAGGCCGACACCTGCCTGGTCATGCATGCCGACGGCGCCGGCACCAAGGCCAGCCTCGCCTACCTGGCCAGCCGGGAAAATTTCGGCACGCCGACGCTGGCGCTGACCTGGGCGGGCATCGCGCAGGACAGCTTGGTGATGAACCTCGACGACATCGCATGTGTCGGGTCGCTCGGACCGTTCCTGATCTCCAACACCATCGGTCGCAACGCCAAACTCATCCCAGGCGAAGTGATCGCCGCCATCGTCAACGGCTACCAGTCGGTGTGCGATCAACTCGCACAGTTCAACATCCCCTGCCGCATGACCGGCGGCGAGACCGCCGACGTCGGCGATCTGGTGCGCACTATCATCGTCGACAGCACGGTGGTGGCGCGCCTGCGCCGCGATCGCGTGATCGATGCCGGACGCATGGCGCCTGGCGACGTCATCGTCGGTTTCAGCTCGACCGGCCAAGCGGTGTGGGAAACGCGGCCCAACTCCGGCATCGGTTCCAATGGGTTGACCAGCGCGCGCCATGATCTGCTCGGCGGCGGTTACCGCGACAATTACCCGGAGACTTACGCGCCGCAGGTGCAGAAGGAACTGGTCTACTGCGGACCGTACAAGTTGAGCGACCCCCTCCCAGGCGACATTATGACCGTCGGCCAAGCGCTGCTGTCACCGACGCGCACGTACCTGCCGCTGATCAAACGCCTGATCGAAACCATCCCACGCACCGACATCCACGGCCTGATCCACTGCTCCGGCGGCGGTCAGAGCAAGATCGTCAAATTCGGCGGCCGTGGGCGCAAGAACGGCGTGCGCTACGTGAAGGACAGCCTGTTCCCGGTGCCACCGCTGTTCGCCGCTATTCAGAAAGCCACCGGCATGGGCTGGGCCGAGATGTATTCGGTCTACAACATGGGCCATCGTTTAGAGGCCATCGTCCCCTCGCACGCCGTTGATTCATGCTTAGCTGCCGCCCGCGATTGCCGCATCGAAGCGCAAGTCGTTGGCCGCGTCGAAAGCCGCGACGATCCCGGCAACGAAGTCGTGGTGAAATCTCCGTTTGGG
>JANPLC010000194.1:0-9615 GCA_031426335.1 Planctomycetota bacterium | reverse complement strand
CCACGACCGTCATCAAGCAGAGCTTTATCGCGGCCCATGCGGATGGATCCGCCGCCAGCAAGAATAGTGAGGGTCGGCATGTGGCCTCCCGCTGTTGTTTCAGCAGCCTACGGGGACATCACCTGGGACGCAGGCGAATCGTGACGCTGCGCAGCGCACCGTCTTTTCCGCTGAGGTCGAGCACCAGGCGGTCGCCAATCTCCAGGGCGACTACCGCTTTCAGCCAATCGATCTTCTTCTTCAATTCGCGGCCGTTGGCTTTCAGCACCTGTTCGCCGACCACCAACTTGGCGTCTTGCGCCGGGCTGTCGTCGTCGAGGTGATCGATGAGGATGCGTCCGCCGCGTTCATCGATCTCGATGCCGTGGTAGGGGCGCCCTGGGATGGTCTGGCGCGCGGCGGGGACGTTGAGGGCGATTTCTTGATCCATGCGCCGCACGGTCACCGGGATCAGCGTGTCTGGCCGGAAAGGCAGCGAGGCGAACAGGCCACGTGCTGTATCGACCGACACCGCCGGCCGGCCGGCGATGGTCAGCAGCTGGTCGCCGGCAGAGAGCGGCGCGTCGCCGGGTTTGACCACGATCACGCCAGCATTGTCGGACTTCAGTTCGAGACCCTTGGGCTGGAAGGTGTGGTGGACGTAACCGCCCTCGGCTTTTTCCAGTAGTGGCATGAAGGCCGCCAGCTGGGTGCTGGCGATGGCTAGGCCGATGCCGCTGTTGACGCGCAGGCCCGTGACCGTGCGGATCTGGCCGTTGATGCCGAGCAGCTGGCCGGCGCGGTCGAACAACGGCCCGCCGGAATTGCCGGGATTCACCGGCGCATCGCCCTGGATCGCGTCGCTGTAGTCGCCGCGCACGATGCGCGCTGCGCTGAGCACGCCGGCGGTGAAGGTCGGCGTGTCGTCCAGGTCACCGAGGCCGAAGGGATTGCCGATGGCGACGACCTCGGCGCCGACGCGCATGGCCTCGACCGGAGCGAAGGGCGCGAAGGGCAGCTTCACGCCCTCCTTGAGTCCGGTGATGCGCAGCAACGCGATGTCGCCCACCGGATCGGTGCCGAGCAGTTCGCTGGGATGCGTTGCGCCATTGGCGAACCGCACGGTGAAATCGTCGAGGTCATCGATCACGTGATGATTGGTCAGCACCAGCCCATCAGGCGACACCACCACGCCGCTGCCGCTGCCGACGAAGACGTAGGTCGCCAGTACGCGCTGTGCGAACGCGCGGTCGACGCCGCGATCGATCTGTTCGTCGGCGGCAAAGGCGAACGAACTGCCCAGGAACAGTGCGAGGATGAGTGCGTGCATCGGGGGATTGAACAGTTTGCTGTGCGGCGTGCGGCGTGCGGCGAGCGGCGATAGACAGCCGTGCGGCGTGCGGCGTGCGGCGTGCGGCGTTTCTTGGAAACATGCGATACCGTTTCGCCGTGGACTCTCCAACGTCGCACGCCGCACGTCGCACGCCGCACGCTCCCCACCGCACGCCGCAGGGCTGTCCATATTACATCTCATCGCCAAACGCCCTGATCTCGACCGGCAGGGTCAGTTCCTTGCCGGCGCGTTCGACCACCACGTCGATCTTGTCACCGGCACGATGGCGGATCAGCGCCCGGCTGACGGCCATATGGCTGGTGGTGTCGAAGCCATCGACCTTCAGCAGAATGTCGCCGGCTTTGATGCCGGCTTCGTCGGCGCCGGTGCCTTTGGTCACGCCGGTGATGGTGGGACGGCCGCCGTCGAGGTATTTCAGCTGCACGCCGAGCCCGACGATCGGCGCACGTTTGGTGCTGGTGCCGTCACTCAGGCGCGGCAATGCGCGCGCGATGGTGGCGCTGTCGACGAACAACGCGACACCAGAGTTCAGACCCCAGTCCGCTTCCGGGTTGAGCATCACCAGCATGCCGACCACGGCGCCGAGGCTGTCGACTAGCGCACCGCCCAGGCTGCCGTAGTTGGCCATCGCATCGGTCTGGGCGAACACCGCATCGTTCTGTGCCGTGCGCCGGGTGGTGGTGGAGACCACGCCGGTGGTGCAGGTGAAGCCGTTGTCGCCGACGTGGCGACCGACCAGCGCCACGCCCTGACCGACCGCCAGTTGCGGCGAGGTGGCGAAGGCGATCTCTGGCGTCGGCAGCGCGCGATCGGCTTTCAGCAGGGCGAGGTCGAGCGGCAGGTTGGTCGCCAGCACGGTGCAGGGGATGCTGCCGGACGGCAGTAGCACCTCGCCGCGTTCGCTGTCGCCATGCAGATGGCTGGCCGCCGTCAGCAGCAGGCCCTTCTTGGCATCGATCACCAACGCGGTCACCGCTTGATCGGTGTAGAACATCTGTTGCTGGTGGTAATACGCGTCCCACCAGCGTTGCAGGCGTTCGCGTTCGTGTTTCGGCACTTCCTCGACTAAGCGGGGCGGACGTGGCACCGACTGCGGATTGCCCAGACCGTTGGTGCGTTCGAGGTACACCAGCGCCAGCCCAGGCGCGACCTTGGCGGCGGCACGCACCAGCGCCTGCGTGCGACTGTCGACCGGCACCACGTCGCGCACCACCGGCAGGTCGAGCGCGAGGTCCTTCATCACCAGATGGATCGGCACCACCGTGCCCAGGCGACGACTGCGCGCCGTGCCCAGGCTCACCAGTCCGATGAGGTTGCCGTTGCCATCCAGCGCCGCACCGCCCTGGTTGCCGTCATTGACTGCGGCATCGATCTCCAGCACGTCACCACGGTATTCGGACAATCCGCGGCCACCGCGGCCACGCACCGTCGGGCTGTCAGCGGGAATGGTGTACCGGCCGCTGACGATACCGCGGCTCATGGCGGCGGCGCCGTCTTCTTCAAGCGCGCCAAAAGAATTGCCGGCGGTCCACAGGTTGTCACCGACCTTGGCCAGCGCGCTGTCGCCAAGGCGCAGCGGCGTAATGCCCGCGGGCATATCGGTAATGCGCAGCGACACAGCGGTGGTGGTGGTTCCGCGTTTCACCACCGTCGCTTGGCGACGTTGTCCCCCTGGGAGCACGACCGTGAGTTGAAAGCCTTCGCCGGCTTTGGCCGCGGAGTCCGGCAGGGCCTCGGCCAGCGTCACCACCAGCCCATCCAGATTCAGCACCACCGCCGCGCCACCACAGGGGACTTCCTGCGCGCGATCGGCCGGCAACGCCACGACGCCGCTCGGCACCTCCAAGGCCTGCAGGGCGCAGACGCTGAGGGCAACCAGCAGAACAGGCGCGGACAACCGGGCAGGCAGCGCGAGGATCATGTCCCGAGTATGCCGCCAGACCCCCTGGAAGGGCAAGGGAAAGGTGGTGTAGCTTCCTGTTACAGGGGGGTACGGGATGCGACAGCCGCGGACGACGTCACCGGCCAGCGGTACCGCCCGAACGCAGATCATCCTTAGTTCCTGCGATGCCGTCCGCGCCGGTGGAGATCACGACAATCCCTCCCTGCGCGTCCGAAACGATCTCGATCGGTCGACCCCAGCCGTCGACAAATCGCTGCTGCTCTTGGTTGATCGCCTTGAGGGATATCAGCTCGGCATAGGCACCGCTGATTTTGAATGCCGCGCACATGCCTTCGAAGGTGAGCGAGATGGAACCCTTGTTCGCGATCTCTAAGGCGACTCCCGTCCGTAAAGTCATGAAGATGATCTCGGTCCGTTTCCGCTCCAAATTCTTCTCTCCGTGATACCACGGCCAGGAATGTGAGGTCCTCGTCACGAAAAGGAACAGCAGGGCCAGTGAAATCATCGCGAACGCCGCCAGCCCACAGCCTTGCCGTTTTTTTGGTTCGGGCTCGGAAAGGGACTCGTTCATTTCACGCTCTGCGTCTGCAACGACCACTGCATCACGTCGATGGTCGCCCGCGTCAGAACCGGACGCGGATCATGCGTTTCCACGATCACCAGCAGCACCAGGAGCGCAACTACGCCGGCGGCGATGCTGGACCATATACGACGGCGACGGGCAAGTGCACGCATGGCGATGATCGTGCGGATCCAGGACCTGAGCAAAAGCGATAACCCGATCACCTGATAAACCACAGTCCCGCAGGGACGGCGGCGGCCAGCCCAGCGCTTCAGCGCTGGGACTACGAGCGTAAATGACATCAGAGTCCCGTAGGGACGACGGCAGCTGGAAGCGCTTCAGCGCTGACCGTGGCACAGGTATGTACTCCGCCCCTCAAACCGTCCGTGCTGAAGCACCGACTCATCTGCCGCCGTCCCTCCGGGACTGATTCATAAAATGCGTACGCTGTTCCCAGCGCTGAAGCGCTGGGCTGGCCGCCGCCGTCCCTGCGGGACTGTGCTCGGTAGCCAGATACGATCACCTTTGCTAGATTGTCCTTCTGACAGCTACTCATTTGTCACCCCACCCCCTGACAGCCACCTGACGCTTCCAGGCGCAAACCCATGGGAGTGGGCCGGTATAGAAGGTGTGTGCGCTGGCGGTGTCGTCCGGCATCTGCGCACACGACTCGTCACCACACCAGCACCACTTGCCCTCTGGGGAACCCGCCATGCACAAACTCCTGACCCTGCTCGCTGCAGCCACCTTCACTTTCTCCACCGTCTCCGCGGGGGATGCTCCTGCGGCTGGCGATCAGCCGAAGCCGCCGGGTGCAACGGCGGAAGGCGAGCAGAATCGCGGTCGCGACGGCTTCATGCGCCGCATGGTCGAGGAAAACCCGGAACTGCAGGGCGTCGATCTGCAGTCGCCCGAAGGCCAGGAAAAGATCCGTGCGATCATGGCCAAGCGCATGGAGGCCGAGGCGCCGAAGATTCGCCAGCGTATGGCTGAGAACCAGGCCGCCCAGCATGCCGAGCTCAACAAAGCGCTGGGCATGGCGCCGGAAGAGTTCGATGCGATCAAGCCGCTGTTGCTGCGGGTCGAAAACCTGCGCATGCAGAAGGGCTTGGTCGACAACGTCGGTCGTCCCCCGGGCATGGGACGCGGCGGTCCCGGTGGCGCCGGTGGCCAGCGTGGGCGTAACAACTTCTTCAATCCGCAGATGCTGTTGGGTGACACCCCGCTCGAACCGACGGTGCAGGAGATCCAGGAATCCGGCAAGGCGCTCAAGGCCCTGGTCGATGACAAGCAGGCCAACGCCACCGAGTTGGCCAGCGCGGTCGCCAAGCTGCGCAAGGCGCGCCAGGGTTTCGACGCGGTGTTCACCAAGGCGCAGGAAGAACTGCGCGCGGTGCTGACGCCACAGCAGGAAGCGATTTTGGTCGACAACGGGACGTTAGACTGACTCGGCGTCCGCCGCACTGCGTCAGATCGTCGAGCGACTGGCGGAATAAAAGGGGTTAGGGGCTAGGGGCTAGGGTCGTGGACCGACGCGTCAGGTGATGTCGTCGGTCCGTTCGTCGAAGGCTACCGGACAGAACAGCGCATCAGCAACGTCATCAGGCGGCCAGCGCCAGACCACCACGACCGACGCAAGCACACGACCCTAGCCCCTAACCCCTAGCCCCTGCGACGAAGAGATGCCACCGTCCCTGACCGCATGACTCCCCCAGCCCAGTAGCAAATCGAAATGACCACCCTAACCGAGCGTCTTTGCAACGAACTCGCCCTCGATCCCACCAGCCGCGCGGCGGTTGATGGCCGCGTCGCTGGCGGTGCGGCGGTGGCGCAGGCGTTGCTTGATGTCGGCGACGACGTGGCGGTGGCGCAGGCCTTCGCCACCGTGCTGGGTTTGCGCTTGGCCGCGACCCCACTGGAACTGATTCCGGAACCCGCGTGGCTCAGCCGCGTGCCATTGCGCGTGTGGGCGGCAGCGCGGGCGTTGCCACTCAAAGGCGGTGGCGGTGGCGCAGACGATCCCGACGTCATGGCCATCGCGATCGCCGATCCGCTCGACTCCGCCGCGCTCGACGCGGTGCGCGTCGCCAGCGGTGGTTTGCTGCCCGAAGTGGTGGTTGCTCCACGTCGACTCTTGTTGGTGGCGCTGCGTGAACACCTCGGGGTCGGCGCCGACACCGTGCAAAGTCTGGTCGAAGGCAAAGGCGAGGAGATCAACGCCGAGGTCGATCTCGCTGATGCCGCCGAAGACGCCAGCATCATCCGCTTGGTCAACCAAGTGCTGCAAGAAGCGCTCGAACGCCGCGCGACGGACGTTCATTTTGAACCATTCGAAGGCCGTTACGCCGTGCGTTACCGCGTTGATGGCGTGCTGGTCGAAGCCAAGCTGCCGGCAGAAGTGCGGCGTTTACAAGCCGCGATCGTTTCACGCCTGAAGATCCTGGCTTCGCTCGACATCGCGGAAAAACGCCTGCCGCAGGACGGTCGCATCAAGTTGCGCCTAGCCGGCCGCGAGGTCGACGTGCGCGTCAGCATCATCCCGATGCTACACGGCGAGGCGGTGGTGCTGCGCTTGCTTGATCGTTCCGCCGCACTCGTTGGTTTGCCCGGCACCGGCATGGGCGGACGCGATCTGGCGATGTTCCAACACGCGCTCGACCTGCCGCACGGCATCGTGTTGGTCACTGGTCCGACCGGCAGCGGTAAGACCACGTCGCTGTACGCCGGCTTGTCGCGCATCAACACGCCGGACCTCAAGATCATCACCATCGAAGATCCGGTCGAATACCAACTCGACGGCATCAATCAGATTCAAGTCGACGGGAAAACCGGCCTGACCTTTGCCAAGGGTCTGCGCGCCATCCTGCGTCATGACCCAGACGTGGTGTTGATCGGTGAAATCCGCGATCGTGAAACGGCCGAGATCGCGGTGCAGGCGTCGCTCACCGGTCACTTGGTGTTGTCGACGCTGCACACCAATGACGCCCCAGGCGCGATCACGCGACTGGTCGACATGGGCATCGAGCCCTACTTGGTGGCGTCGACCATCGAGCTGGTGGTGGCTCAGCGCTTGGTGCGTCTGTTGTGCACGCACTGCAAATGCGAACTGAGCGAGGCCGAACGCGTCGATGCGCTCGCGGTGTTGCCTGGGCACAACGGCCCGCTCTACGGCCCAGTCGGTTGCCATGAGTGCAACGGCACCGGATACCGTGGGCGTTCCGGCATCTTCGAATCGATGGCCATGAGCCCGACCCTGCGACACGCCGCCGGGGAAAACACCTCAAGTCAGGCACTACGCGAAGCCGCCGATCGCGAAGGCCTGGTGTCGCTGCGTGATGACGGCCTGCGTCTGGCACGTGAGGGCAAGACGTCGGTGATCGAGGTGCTGCGCAATACGCACTCGGGCACGCTCGGTCGCTGATCATGCCGACCTTCGAGTACATCGCTTTGGCCACCGATGGAGGATCACGCAGCGGGCGTGTCGAGGCCGACGATGCCGTGGCGGCACAACGTGCGATCGAGGCGCAGGGTTTGGTGCCGACGGAAGTAAAACCCGCCAGCACCGGCGGCATGCTTGGTTCACGCATCCCACAGGCGCAGATTCTCGCCTTCGCGCGTTCGCTCGGCGGGCTGATCGCTGCCGGCGTCCCGCTGTCGCGCGCGTTGACGGTGATCGAACGCGAAGCTGGCCATGCGGGGGCCAAGGCCGCGTGGTCACAGATCCATGCGCGCGTGCGCGATGGCGCCTCGCTCGCCGATGCGATGAAGGAACAGGGCGCGTTGTTTCCGCCGGTGTTTGTCGCGATGGTGCGTGCTGGTGAAGCCGGTGGATTTCTTGATCTGGTGCTGGAACAAGTCGCCGACTACCTGGAGCGGACTCGCGAACTGATCGGGCGCGTGACGTCAGCGTTGATCTATCCCGCGCTGCTGTTGGTCATCGCCGGCAGCGTGGTGGCGTTCCTGCTGGTGTGGTTCATTCCGCGTTTCGCCACGTTGTTCGCTTCGTTCAATCGCGAGCTGCCGTTTCTGACGCGCATGATCCAACACGCCAGTGAACTGTTGGTGCATCACGGTTGGATTCTGATCGTGCTCGCGATCTGCGGGTTCATCGGCGGCAAGGCGCTGCTCGCGATGCCCGCCGGCGCGGCGTGGTGGGAGGCGACCCAGCTAAAGTTGCCAGGCATCGGCGCGGTCAAGGCCACCCTCGCGCGGGTGCGTTTTTGCCGCATCCTGGGCACGTTGCTGAAAGCCGGCGTGCCGCTGATGACGGCGCTTACCGTGTCGCGCGAAGCCGTTGGCAATCCGGTGTTGTCGCAGGCGTTGATCGTCGCCACCGAAAAAGTCCGTCAGGGTGAAGCGCTCACCGCCGCGCTCGCCGGCCTGGGCCAGATGCTGCCGCCGACCGCACTCGAAGCGCTCGCCGTCGCGGAAAGCAGCGGACGCCTGCCGCAGGAATTGCTGCGCCTGGCGGATACCAGCGAACGCGACCTCGACCGCCGCCTGCGCACGTTGGTGTCGCTCGCCGAACCCTTGCTGCTGCTCGTGATGGCTGCCCTGGTCGGCACCATCGTGATCGGCATGCTGCTGCCCATCTTTGACCTCTGGAGTGCGATCAAATGAACTCACAAAACACTCAATCACCTGTCGCGGATCACGAGTGCGAGGTGCGGTCGCCTCCTGCGCAGGCTGGTGCGAGGTGCGAGGTTAAGGCAAGCCTCGCACTTCGCACCTCGCACCTCGCACGGCTGTCCCGCAGCGGCTTCACGATTCTCGAATTGCTCTTAGTGCTGGTCATCCTTGCCGTGCTCGCCGGCATCGTCGGCTCACGTTTCGTTGGTCAGAGCCAGTCGGCGAAGATCAAAGCGGCGACGACGCAGTTGCAGAATTTCAAGCTCGCGCTCGGTCGCTACGAGATCGACATGGGACGGTATCCCTCGTCGAGCGAAGGCCTGCGCGTGCTGGTCGAGCGGCCGAGCGGTCAGAATACCAAAGCGTGGCAGGGCCCGTACCTCGACGGCGACGCGGTGCCCAAGGATCAGTGGGAAAACGCCTGGAATTACCGTCAGCCCGGTCAGCACATTCCGGAAGGCTTCGATCTGTGGTCGAACGGTCCCGATGGTACTGAAGGCGGTAGTGACGATATCGCTAATTGGACCAAGTGAGCTTCGAGCTACGAGCTACGAGCTACGAGTTCAACCGCCTTGGAATCAAAGGCGGTGGTCCGGTCGTCGACTCGCAGCTCGCAGCTCGCAGTTCGCAGCTGCACGCGCGTAGCGCGTTCACCCTGCTCGAACTCATTCTCGTCCTCATGGTCGTCGGCCTGGGCGCGTCGCTCGCAGCAGCTCGCCTCAGCGGCATGCGTGGAACCGTTGGCGTCGACATGGCGGCGCAGTCATTGGTCGATCAGGCGCAGCGTTGTCAGCACCTTGCTGCGACCAGCGGCCAAGCGGTGCGGCTGCGTTTGGATACGACCAACCGCGAACTGCACATCGCGCTCATCGATGGTGCTCAGGAACGCAAACCGACCGATGGTGAATCCGAATCAATCGCCCTGGCTCAGAGCGTCGATGACCTGACCGTTACCTTTGCGCGCGGCGATGCGGTGCAAAGCGGCACGAAGAACGGCAAAGAGGAAAGCGCCATCGATCTGTTGTTCACGCCAGATCAACGCTGTGATCCCGCCGGCATCGTGACGATCGCTTCACGCACCCGCAGCGTGTCCGTGCGGCTGTCCGCCGGGGCACGCCTGCCGGCGCTGGTCGCCGAGGCAGTGACGCCATGAGCGGGGCTGCCACTAGGGGCGCGGACTTCAGTCTG
>JANPLC010000193.1:0-9321 GCA_031426335.1 Planctomycetota bacterium | reverse complement strand
TTCACCCCGGGCTTTCTTCGGGGCGCCCTCTCTGAGGGCTCAAACAACGTGGGAAATCCGCTTACGGTAAACCAACCCGCTTCCGCCACACCCACTCCACCGCCAACAACCCGAGCACCAAAACCAACGCCAGATAATTGTCCCACAACGAATGTGTCGTGCGCCGCGGATTCGCCTTCGGCACCAGGCGTTCGGCGAGGTCCTGAATCAGCGGAACGGCTTGATCAAGGCTGTCCGCGCGGAAACCGCCGGCGGTGGCGAGGCGACTGAGGTTGACCGGATCGGCTCCGAGTTCGATGCCTTCCTGTGACTGACGATCACGCACCACGAGGTCGCGTACTTCGTTCAAGGTGGCCAGTTCGGGATCGTCGGACTTCACCGTCACGCGCCAACGGCCCTCGCCGAGGCCTTCGAGACCGGCATGCCACAACGCATCCGCATCACCTACCGGCGAGAGATCGATACGCCGAAGCGATCCGTCGATTTCCTTGCCGTCGACATCGAGACGAGCGACGTCGGCGTGCACCGCACCGGTGGCGGCGGAGCCGTCCTTGTGCCGCGCACGCACACGGATCTCAGCACGTTCGCGCGGCGCGATCAGCGCACGGTCGAGCGCCGCCTGCAGGCGATCATCTTTGCCGCGCAGTCGCATACCCAGGCCCCAGCGCACGGCCTGCAACCAGAACGCGCGGTGCACGCGGTCACCCAAACGATCACGCCAGCGCCACGTATCCGTGGTGCCGATCCACAACACGCGGCCCGCGCCGTAGCGCATGGTGGCGACCACCGGCGTGGCTTGCTCATCCTGCGTTTCGAGCAGCACCTCCGCGCCAGGTTTCGCGGTCACTCCACGCGCAAGCCATTGCAGCGGCGGCAGCGCGGGCCACAGCTGTTGGTTCAACGCTGAGTCATCAAGCACCGCGGTCACCGGATGGTCCATGCCAATGGTGGTGAGTTTCACTGTGGCGGTTGGCGATCCGACGCCGGTGTGCAAACGCACCGGCAACAGGTTGGCGATGCCACCAAGGGCATACGACGCCGGCATGCCACGTGGGCCGGCGATGGTGGCGACAAAGCCGCCACGGCGAGAAACAAAACGCTCTAAACGCTGCTGATCTTCCGCCGCGATCTGGCCAGGAGCAAGGTCGCCAAGCACGATGATGTCGTAGCTGTCGAGTTCTTGCTGCGTCGCTGGCAGCAGTTCCTTCTCGCCACGCGGTTGACGGATCGACTGGTAACGTCGCACCACTTGCACGCGTTTGTCGCGCTCAAAGAGGTCCACCAGAAAGCGACTTTCCCAGCGCGCGCTGTGATCGACGATCAAGACTTTGAGTGGATCATCATTCACCGTCACGCTCGCGTCAGCTTGGTTGTTGGCCAAGCTCGCTTCCGCGTCCTTGTTCAACGCCGACGTGGGCGGCGGTTTGCCATACGGCGCGAGGAACGACCCTGGGATCGGGCGCTCGACGCGATTGTCTGGCAAAGTCCAACCCACCGCGAGGTGCGCACCACCGCCGCCCTGTTTATGCAGCACTTCGAGGTAGTACGGCCGGCCTCGCTCAAGCACCACTGCAGCCGAACGCTGCGATTGGTATTTATCATAGACGCCAGGATCGGTGTATTCCGGCACCTCGGCGATTTTGACCTTGGTCGCGGGATCAGCGGAGGAGGACAGAAAAAGTTGCGCGCGATCGTCGGCGGTGACCCAGAAGTGGTACGGACCGCTGATTGGTGGCACCACATAACCGCGCACCAGTACGCCGACGGCTTCGCTTTGCTCATTAGATGCCGCCTGCGGAATGACCTCACTGCGATCAGCCTTGCCAGCGATGAAATTGGGATGATCGAGCAACGAGCGCAGATCGGAGCCGGGCAGGTTGCCCCACACTTCACGCAGCAAACCGCCACCCGAAATGATGCCGACGTCCTTGCCACCCGCGCGCTCCAGGCGCGCCTGGAAGCCATGCACACCGGCCTCCGCATCCGGCAGTTCGAAACGTTCGGTCTGCCACGCGCCAGTGGCCTTGATGGTGCGCTGTTCGATGACCTTGCCGTCACGCGTCAGCACCAGACGCCAGTCGGTGCCGTCGTAGCCGGTGATGCGCAGGCGGGTATCGACGCGAATGGTCTCGCCACGAAAAACTTCTGCGGGCGCGCGCACTTCGGCGACCACGGCGTCGCGGATCACCCCGGAGTCACCAACGCTGATGCCGGCCAGCAGCGCGCCTCGAGCATTGAGCGCACGGATCGCTGGCACGGGATCAACCCCGGCCGTCTGCCGGCCATCGGAAAGCAGAATCACTGCACCGGCATGGGTCTGGTCGCCCCAGTTGCGTGCGAGCGTCGAGAGCGGTCCGGAAAAATCAGTGGAACCGGCGGGAGCAAAGCCAGCGAGTGCCGCCGGATCCAGCACGGTCGTCAGGGCTCCGTCCTCTGCTTCTGCCGAGGTGGCAGGGCCGGTGGCAGAACGCTGCTGACCGTTGATGGCATGCCAGCTGACGATGGCGCGATCGGCTAGCAGTGGTGCGAGCGCCGTACGCGCCAGCATTACCGCACGTTCGGCGCGTGACATCGCCCGCAGGCGTTCGAGACCAGCGGTGACTGCCGGACCACCCTGGGCCATCAGACCGCGATCACTGGCCTCTTGCGCCGCATCAAGCTTGGGCTGCAACTCACGACAACGATTGCCGAGTTCGCTGAGCGCCGTCACCAACGCATCTGCCTTGTCGCCCGTGACCTCAGGTTTGCCGCGTTCGAGCATCGCCGCGATGCGCGTCAGCAGAGCCGCCTGATCACGGAAGAGCGCGGTGGTATCGTTGTCTCCACCAGCGCCCGCGAGTTCTTCTCCACGTTTGGCATGCAGACGCGCCAAGGAATGATCGAGCTTCGCCGGCTGGCGACCTTCGGTGGCGGCCTGTTGAATTTCCACCAGCGCCGCGGTGAGCCCAGGCAGATCATTGATCAGCGCCGTCAGTTCGCGCCGCGCACGACGTGGACCATCGGGACGCACCGAGGCGTCGACCAGCCCGAGCGCGACGGCTTCATCGAGCTGGCGCGCGAGCGGCTGTTGCGCATCAGTCACTGCCATCGAGCCGGAACTATCGACCACGATCGCTACTGCCGGTAGCTGACGTTCAACCGTGGTCTTGGTCAGCGTTGGTTCGAGCAGCAACAGCACGACCACCACCACCGCCGCGCCACGCAGCCACGACAGACTCAAACGCGGGAAACGCGGCAGACGACCGACTTCGAGCTTGAGCAAACTGACGATGCCCCAACCGGCAAGTGCCGCGAGCGGGATGATCAGCCACCAGGCGAGACCGATGAGTTCGAAAGACCAACCAGATTCAGGAGTCATGCGGCCGCCTTGTGCAGCGGTTCCGCCGCTGCCGCACGTTCACCGGCGATCATTCGCCTGGTCAGGATCGTTTCGATGAAGAGCAAGGTCAGGCAGGCGACAATCAGCCAGCGAGCGAGTTCAAAGCTGGTGGTGCCGCCCTGAGCGAACAATGGCGCGACGCGGGCCGGACGTTCGACGCGGTGCAACTTCAGGTCACCGAGTGCATTGCGCACCTCGGTCGGATTGAGCGGCAGCAAAGCGGATTCCTCCGCACCCAGTCCAACCGCATAACGGATCACGGACGGCGGCGTACCGACACGCACCTGATACGTGCCGGGTTGCACCAGCGGCGCACTGAGCAGCGCGCGCCGGCCTTCCCACGCACCGCTGTCGAGTGGTAGCGCAAGACCATCTGGACCTTCGGCGGTGACGTTGGCGTCGCCCGAACCTTCCGGCGCCACCCACGCGAGGCGTTGTCCGGGAGCGAGATTGCGTGGCGGCAGCACCACCCCACCAAGGCTCGCCATCAGACCGCGAATGAGCGGCACGAACGCGGGCTTGAGCGGCAGGTCGCTCCATTGGCCATCAAGACTGGTGCCGAGCAGCGCTACGCGACCAAGTCCGCGCATGCGTTCGACCAGCAGCGGTTCGCCGCCGTCGAGCGTGAGGATCTTCGTCAGATCGTTGATCGGACCGACATCGAGCGGCAGATGACGGCGAACATTGACCTCTACCCAGGCATCGCCGCCGGCAGTGAAAGCGCTGAGCGCTTGATGGCCGATCTGCGACACCGCCGGATGGGCGGCAGGAGAACGATCAACCGCCGGACGCAGCAGTGCCGGCAGGAAGCCGTCGCCACCGCGAGTCCAGAAACGATTTGCGAGTTCGACTGGTGTCTGCGGACCGACGCCCATCAGCACGCCACCGCCAGCGACAACGAAGTGTTCAATCGCCGCGACACCAGCAGCGTCGAGCGCCGGCACATCGCCGAGGATGGCCACGCGTTTGCCCACCAGGGCACGATCGTCGAGCAGGCCGACTGAAATGCGCGTGATGCTGAAGAGATCCTTACCATCACCGAGCGGATCAAGCGCCGCCGCGACCAAGCCGAGGCTGCCATCCAGGCCGTTTGCACCAGAACCGTTCGCGCCACTGGTGCCTTCGATCAACAGTACCGGCACGGTACTTTCGACCTGCACCGCGAGCGCGCGGTGGTCATCAGCAGAGAGCGGATCACGGGCGCCTTCGACGACGCCCTCCAGTACGTAGCTGCCAGGTTCATTGAAGACGTGGCTAAAGGTCAGGTCACGGCGTTCGCCAACCTTGAGATCGAGCGAACGTTCCGCGACCGTACGGCCGTTGACCTGGAGCCGCACCAGCGTGCCACTGATCGCTCGCGTTCCGGTGTGGGCGACGGTGAGGCGCACCTCAACCGTGCGATTGGCCGGGATAAGCGCGCGGTCAACCGACATAGCGGTCACCGCTAGGTTGCCATCGACCGCGTCGACCTCTGGCGCGAGCAGCACCAAGTGCGGACGCGCACGTGAACCATCGACCGCGTCCTTGCCGCCCGACAGACGACGACGCAGATCTTCCCAACGCACGCGGTCATCGGATTTCCAACCATCGCCGCGACCATCGGTGACCAGCACCAGTTCGACCTCGGGATTCAGGTGACGGGCCAACTGATTGATGCCGGCTTCCACCAGCGCGGGCATGTCGCTGCCGAGCGCGGTCGGACGCAGTTCCTGCACCTGCTGCTTGGCGGCGTCGAGATCGTAGAGCGGATCAGCCGGCGGCGCACGTAAGCGCGACAGCGGGATGATACTGATTTCATCGCCCGTCTGGAGCGTGTCGATATAAGCGAGCGCGAGTTTCTTCACGCCGTCGATCGCCGGCATGGTACGGCCTTCGCCGGAGGAAACGCTGTCGTCGATGAGCAGCACCGCAGCGGTCTTCGCTCCACGGCTGATGACATCTCCGCCCAGGCTGCCAGCGGTGTAGTTGAAATTTGGCCGCATCAGTGCGAGCGCGAGACAGGCCAGCGCCAGAATGCGGATGATTAGCAGCAGCAGATTCTCAATCGACAGACTACGCCGACGCCGTTGCAGCATGGTCTGCAGGAAGCGCATCGCGCCCCATTCGATCGGCTTGAGCCGACGGCGATGGGCGATGTGGATGATGACGGGGGCCGCGGCGGCAGCGAGTCCGCCGGCGAGGGCTAGATTCAACAATTCGATCATTGGATGGCTCCGCGGCCCGGTCCGGAAGTCCGAAAGTCCGGAAGTCCGGAAGTCTCGTGCGAAATCGTTTGGTCATGCTTAACCATTTCACCGATCGACGAACGATGGGCGCACTTCATCCGCCGCAAACGTTGTACGGAAAGACTTCCGGACTTCCGCTTGTATCCGAAAAAAGCCGGACTTCCGGACTTCTTCATACCCGCGCTCCCGTCGTCGGACCATCACTGGCCGTCAGGATGCGAGCCAGACCAAGCGCGAGGTCTTCATCCGTGCGCAGGGTTTCGAGCTGCACGCCGATGGCGTGACAGCCCTCAGCGAGTTTCCGTCGATGTTCACGCAGGGCTTGTTGATAATAGGCGCGCACGCGGTCGGCGTCGAGACGCAGGCGTGGTTCGTCTTCCAGACCGATGAATTCGATCATGCCGGCGAGTGCGAACTGTTCTTCTTGCGGGTCGACGATCTGGAAGATGCGCACGTCCTGTTTGCGATGGCGCAAGTAACGCAGTGCCATCAGCAGACGGTCAGCGTCATCGAAGGCGTCGGTGATCAGCACCACCAAGCCACGACGTTTGAGCCGCGCCGCGAGGTCTTCGAGCACCACTGCCAAGCTGGTCTCACCACCGGGCTCGCGCTTTTCCAGGTGCTCCAATAGGGTCAGCAGGTGACCCATGGTCGAGGCTGGCGGCAAGTGTTTGCGCACTTCAGTGTCACAGATAGCCAAACCAACGGAATCGCTTTGACGCAGCATCATGAAGCCGAGGGCACCGGCGAGCCAGCGCGCGTAGTCGAGTTTGGTGATCCGTGATTCGCCGTGGTTGTTGACGCCGGAGCCGTAGCCCATCGAACCCGACGCATCGAGCACGATGGTGGAACGCAGGCGCGTCTCTTCTTCGTACTGACGCACATCGTAGCGGTCAGTACGCGCGTAGACGATCCAGTCGAGGCGACGCAGATCATCCCCCGGTTGATAGGGACGATGACCAGCGAACTCCACCGACAAACCGCGATGGATCGAGCGGTGTTGACCAACCAGCGACGCCTCGACCGCCTGACGGGCGGCGACGCCGACCTTACTCAGGCGTTGGAGGATTTGCTCCTGGATTGTCGATTGCAGGGACATGTTATTTTTTGCTCGCTGCGCCCGCGTGCGAGGTACGAGGTGCGAGGTGCGAAGTCACGTGGGATGGTGTGTGGTTGGCGATCAGGACAAAACGGATGAAGCGACGGCGGCGCGTGAGCACGCAAATGGCTTCAATGTTGGGAATTTCGCACTTCGCACTTCGCACCTCCCCTCGCGACAGGACTGTGGTTCAGGCCTTGGCCGCAGATGCCGATGCCGACGAGAAATGCGCGAGCAGTCGATCAATGATCGCGTCGCTGTTGAGGCCATTCGCCTGTGCGGCGAACGAACACACCACGCGGTGACGCAGCACCGGCTTGGCCAGTGCGATGATGTCTTCGGTCGTGACGTGGAAGCGGCCGTGCAGCAGCGCGCGAGCTTTGCCACCGATGATGAGCTGTTGACCAGCGCGTGGACCGGCGCCCCATTGCAGCCACTTGGTGGCATCCGGTACATCGATGAAACCAGGGCGCGTGGCGTGAACCAAGTTGACGACGAAGTCGTACACGTGGTCGGCGACCGGCACCTGACGCACGACGTCCTGCAGTTGGATCAGTTCACGACCGGTGAACATGCGATTGAGGCGCACCTTGGCGCCGCCGGTGGTGCGACGGAGAATCTGGACTTCTTCTTCCTTGGTCGGGTAGCCGACCTTAACCATGAACATGAAACGGTCGAGCTGGGCTTCGGGCAAGGTGTAGGTGCCTTCCTGCTCGATCGGATTCTGGGTCGCGAGCACGAAGAACGGATCCGGCAGTTCGTAGGTGCGGCCACGGCAGGTGACGCGGCGTTCTTGCATGGCTTCGAGCAGCGAGGCCTGGGTCTTCGGCGGCGTACGATTGATTTCGTCCGCGAGACAGATGTTGGCGAACAGCGGGCCCTGCAGGAATTCGAACTGGCGACGACCGGTTTCCGGATCTTCTTGAATGATGTCCGTGCCGGTGATGTCCGACGGCATCAAGTCAGGCGTGAACTGGATGCGGCTGAACGACAGGTCGAGCACCTGGCCGAGCGTCTGCACCATCACGGTCTTGGCCAGACCGGGCACACCTTCGAGCAGACAGTGACCACGGCAGAGCACCGCGAGGATCAACTGTTCGAGCACCTCGCGCTGACCGACGATGACCTTCTGCATCTCCTCGAGCACCTGCGTGCGTGCCTGCGCCAAACGTGCAACCAACTCGGCTTCACCCGCTTTCTGCGGCACTGTTGCGCCAGCTGCGCCGGCGGCAGGTTTGGCATGGGCGGCCGTCTTGGGCTGAAGTGCGGCATCGCTGGACATGGGAGGCTCCTGGCTACGTCGGGATAACGGCGGGTCGGTGGGGCTGTGACAACGGCTACGAGTGCAGATGCACGTCCGTCTGGCGCATTTGGGTGGTCACAACACGGAAGAAGAGATTTTTTCAACACGAAGGCACGAAGACATGAAGTTGACCCAATGGGTAAGACCACAGGCGGAAAGGGTGATCGGGATCCACCGGTCTGCCCTTCGAGTCTTCGTGCCTTCGTGTTGAAAAATCCGTAGTCCCCGACTGGTTGCGCTGCGTGCCTCACCGCAGCGACGACCTCTGCCTGATCCCCCTTCCCCTCTTCCGCTTCCACCCGTGCCCCCATCATCCGCAGACCGATGGTTGACGACCTTGATGAATGGATGACCGCCGCGCGCGATCAGGGCGACCAACAGGCCTTTGCCATGGTGGTCGAGAAATGCCACCACCTGATCCGTGCCACGCTCTTGCGTGAGACCGCCGAGCCGGAACTGGCCGACGAGATCGCGCAGGAGGCCCTGACCCGCGCCTGGGCCAAACGCGAACAGTACCGCCCAGGCACCAGTCCGCGCGCGTGGCTGCTGACCATCGCCCGCAGCCAGCTGATGGAGCACCACCGCCGCCAAGACCGCGACCGCCGCCACCTGCGTGAATTGGTGCGTCAGGAATTGCTGCGTCAGGCGCCGCAAGAAGTCGACAGCGAACAACAACAGCGCCTCGCCGCGCTCAAGGTCTGCCTGACCGAGATCGGCGAGGACCACCGCCAACTCATCGACCTGGTGCACAACCAGGGCCTGACCAGCGACGCCGCGGCGGAGATCCTGGGGATCAAAGCCCCGGCCTGTCGCCAACGTCTGTCGCGGCTGCAGCGCATGCTGCGTGAGTGCGCCGAGAAGCGCATCTTGGCGGGGGACAAATGACCACGCCCAGCCCCCTGGGAGAGGCGAGCCCCAGCTCGCCTTGCCTTTGTTCACCCTCACACCCACCACTCCGCGTGCCTGTTTGCCATGAGGCGAGCTGGGGCTCGCCTCTCGCAGGGGGCGCCGTTTGCTCACGGGAAGTGGTCGGATGACAACGACCCTGGGCAATCCCGATCTCGATGCACGCGTCGCCGATCTCGCCACCGGCTTCGCCATCGGTGATCTCGACGAATCCGAACTGCGCGAGTTCTACAACCTGCTGCGTGACGAGCAGGGCAACGGCGAACGCGCGGCGCAGGTCGCGTGGCAAACTCTGGGCGTAGCCACCGACATCCGCAGCCAAGTATCCTCGACCTTCCAAGACACCGTCGCTCACCGTCTACAACAGGCGTCGATGAGTGGACGTTTCACCAACGCGCTGCTCAAACGT
>JANPLC010000192.1:0-8606 GCA_031426335.1 Planctomycetota bacterium | reverse complement strand
ACCGCCGGGAGCGCGGCCGCCCTCGGCCGCATTCCGCACAAACCAGGAATAATCAGCGATTCCCAGAAGAACGAGGCACCACTTCGCACCAGGTCGCAACCCATTCGATGTGCTTCGTTGTAAAGGAAATGCGGCCGAGGGCGGCCGCGCTCCCGGCGGTTTTTTCGCGCGGTTTCGCGTTGTTCGTCGAACGGTCTTCGTGTTGGATCGGGGTTAGTTCGGCGCTCTCGCGGGTAAACGACCGCGCATCCGATGCAGGACCAAATTACTGTCGCACGCCGCATCACTGGCTCTCGCCGGACGCGAACTGCTGCTGTGCGAAACTGATTATGGCTGAGCGGCACAACACAGTTTCATCACTCAGCAGCAAACATCTGCCACGCGGCACAGCAGATGGCCATTGGATGGCGCGGCGGACGGGGATTTGCCGACCGACGCCGCTCTCGCTCTGGTCACCGCGGAATAACTGATTTCACCGCGCTTTTTCGCGTTCGTTCCACAAACAACGCCGACCGCTGCGTGGGCGCACGCGCACTGTCGCACCAGCGCACAGTGAGCTTGGCACGACGGTGACTATTCGGGTGCCGTGCGCTGGGACGTGGTGGTGACTGCTGCCGCAACCCGCACTGCGACCTCGCCCAACCTCCCTCATCTCCACCTGGAGCCCACCATGTCCTTCGCCCCGCTTCGCCTGCGCCATCTGATCGCCGGGCTTGCCGTGTTCTGCGGCGTCACTGCACCGGTGGCCGCGGCCAGTGAACAAGCACCGGCACCTGCCGGTCCGTTCGTCGAATACCAACTCGCCAGCCCGAAGCCCAACATCGGCAAGATCAAGGCCAACAAGATCGAGAAGCCGGTGCTGAAGTTCGGCATGATCAAGTTGACCGACTGCATTCCCATCATCGCGGCGCGTGAACTGGGGTTCTTCGCTGAAGAAGGCCTGAGCGTCTCAATCGAAGTGCAGGCCAACTGGAAGGTGGTACAGGAGCGCGTGGTGAGCATGGAGCTGGACGGCTCGCACATGCTCTACAACCACCCGATCGGTGCGCGCGTCGGTTACCTGGGCACCTCGAACATCATCACGCCCTACAACATGAGCATCAACGGCAAGGGCATCACGGTCTCGACCGCGATCTTCAAGCAGATGCAGGAAAAAGATCCGGTGCTCGCCACCGCGGGTTACCCGCTGCCGGTGAAGGCGGACAGCCTCAAAGCGATCGCCAAGGAACGTGCCGCCGCCGGCAATCCGCTGCGCTTCGGCATGACCTTCGCCTCGGGCAGCCACAACATGACGCTGCGTTACTGGCTCGCTGCCGGTGGCGTGAATCCCGGCTTTTACGAAGGCTCCAACGATCCGGTGGGCAAGAAGGACGCCGACGTGTTGTTGTCCGCCGTGCCGCCGCCCCAGATGGTCGCCAACCTCACGGCCAACACGATCGACGGCTTCTGCGTCGGTGAGCCGTGGAACCAACGCGCGGTGGTCGACGGCGTGGGCGTCGCGGTCAACGGTGACCAGTACGTCTTTGACGGCTGCCCGGACAAGGTCTTCGGCGTCGCTGAGGATTGGGCGTCCAAGCATCCCAATACGCTGAATGCTGTGGTGAAGGCCCTGATTCGTGCCGGCCAGTGGCTCGATGAAAGCCCGGAGAATCGCAAACTCGCGTGCGAGATGCTGGCTAATAAGGCTTACATCGGCACCAACGTCGAAGTGCTCGCCGAATCGATGCTCGGCACCTACCAGTACACCAAGGGCGATCGCCGCGAGGCCAAGAGTTTCAACATCTTCTATAAGCGCTTCGCCTCGTTCCCGTTCAAGAGCCACGCGGTGTGGGGCCTGACGCAGGCGCGCCGCTGGGGCCAGATCCCGAACAACAAGTCAGACACCTGGTACTTCGGCGTCGCTGACCAGACCTTCCGCACGGACATCTACCGCAAGGCCTTCGCCGAGTTGCTCGCTGATGGCAAGGTGAAAGCCGAGGATCTGCCCGCTGACGACTACCAAGCCAGCCCGGCTGAGGCGTTCATCGACAAGATCGCCTTCGATCCGAAGAAGCCGAACGACTACATCAAAGCCTTCCCTATCGGTTTGAAGTGATGACTTGGTGGGGAGTGCTCCTGGCGATGCACAGGGGCTAGGGACTAGGGACTAGGGTCGTGGTGAGCACGTCGCAATCGCGCGATCACGATCCTGCCCCTGACCCAGATCCCCACCACCGACGCCAGCACCACCACCCTAGCCCCTAACCCCTAGCCCCTGCTCGCCGTCATTCACGCGTTCATCGCTCTCAGTGGAAAGAACTGTACAATGCTCAACAAAATCGTGCTTTATCTCAACATCCTCGGCCTGACCTGGTTCGTACCGCCGATCAAGATGCTCTGCGGTCAGGATGTGGCCTATGAAGCCAAACGCTTCCTGCGCATGGTTGGATTGCCGCTGCTGGCGGTGGCGATCTTCCTCTTCACCTGGCACGCCGTGGCTGGTGCGGTGGTGATCAAGGGCGCGAAACTCCCAGGTCCCATCGAAGTCACCCACGCCGCGGGGAAGATGTACGGCGACTATCAGAAATCGCAGGCGAACTACGCCGAATACCAGGTGTCCTTCGCGCAGGCGCTGAAGGACAATCCGGAAATCAAAGAAGCCGAAATGCGCGAGATGATGCCCTACACGGCGTCGCCGACCTACCTCGACCAGATGTGGATGTCGCTCAAGACCGTGTTCACCGGATTCGTCATCGCCTCGCTCATCGCCATCCCGCTCGGCATCATCTGCGGCATGAGTTCCGCCGCCTTCGAAATGATTAACCCCTTCATCCAGATCTTTCGCCCGGTGTCGCCACTCGCCTGGTTGCCGATCGTGGCCATCATCGTCGGTGCGACCATGACCGACGTGGCTGCCAATAGTTTCTGGGCCAAGAGCTACCTGATTTCCGCGGTGGTGGTGACGCTCTGCAGCTTGTGGGCAACGCTGATCAATACCGCCAACGGCGTGGCGCAGGTGGACAAGGACTACCTCAACGTCGCGAAAGTGCTCAACCTCGGCTGGTTCGGCACGGTCTTCAAAGTGGTGCTGCCCTCGGCCCTGCCGCAGATCTTCAACGGCATGCGCCTGTCGATCGGGGTGGGTTGGATGGTGCTGATCGCCGCTGAGATGCTCTCGCAGAATCCCGGCATCGGCAAGTTCGTCTGGGACATGTACCAGTCCTCCAGCGACGACACCCTCGCCTACATCATGGTCGCGGTGCTGACCATCGGCGTCATCGGCTTTGTCCTCGATCGCATCATGATCGCGCTCCAACGCTTGGTCAGCCCAGGCGCCATGCTCAACGTCCGCTGAAGCGGATACGACGGAGAATCCCATGTCTTATTTCGCTCCCCTGACCTCCCTGCTGACGCCGACCAAGGCCGATCTGGCGCCGCTTCCGACTGCCCCGACCACCTCTGCCGCTCCTGAGAACCGCATGAAGTTCCTCGAAATCATCAATGTCAGTAAACACTTCAACCACCCGACCAAGGGCAAGATCGAGGTGCTGTCGAACATCAACCTCTCGATCAAGAAGGGTGAGTTCATCACCATCATCGGTCACTCGGGCTGCGGGAAATCGACGCTGCTCAACATGGTGGCGGGCCTCGACCTGCCGAGCAGCGGCTCGGTGTGCTTCAAGGAAAAGGAGATCATGAAACCAGCGCCGGAACGCGCGGTGGTGTTCCAGAACCACAGCCTGCTGCCCTGGCGCACGGTCATCGGCAACGTCATGCTGGCGGTGAATTCCGTCTTCAAGGATAAGCCCAAGAAGGAACGCCTCGAACGCGCTGAGCACTGGCTCACGGTCGTCGGTCTCAAAGATCACATGCACAAATACCCGCATGAGATCAGCGGCGGGCAGCGTCAACGCACCGGTCTCGCCCGCGCACTTGCCATGGGACCGGAACTGATGTTGTTCGACGAACCCTTCGGCGCGCTCGACGAACTGACGCGCAGCCAATTACAGGACGAATCCCTGCGTCTGCACTTCGAAGAACACCTCTCGGTGTTCATGGTCACCCATAGCGTTGACGAAGCGATCTACATGTCGGACAAAGTGGTGATGATGAACAACGGTCCGAATGCCACGATCGGCAAGGTGCTGGAGATCGAATTCCCGCGCCCGCGTGAACGCCTCAAGATCTTCGAAAGCGCCCAGTTCGCGCACTACCGCAACGAGTGCATCCGCTTCCTCTTTTCCCGCTCCAAGGTCGCTGCCGAAGCAGCGCCTGCCTCCCAACCCCAAACTCAGCCGGTCGCCGTGCCAGGCGCTGCCCCAGCCTGAGTGATCACCTTTCCGCCGGACGCAGCCTGCGTGCCGGTATCCCACTCCACCGGCGTGTGACCGGTGATACGGGTGGATTGTATTCCCACGAAACCAGGAGTCTTCATGACCCGCTCACCGTTCCTCTCTTCCATCGTCCCGCTACTGGCCGTGCTCGCCGTGCCGGCCATCGGTCAAGCCGCGACCTTCAGCGATGAGCTGTCGGATCTGCGCGAGGCGATCTCGTTCGGCAAAGTCACCGGTGCGGCGCGTTATCGCTATGAAAACGTCGACCAATCCAATCTGACCAATGACGCCAACGCTTCGACGCTCCGCGTCGCGCTGGGTTACGAGAGCAAAAGTTACCACGGTGTGAGCGGATTCATCCAGTTCGAAGGCGTGTTCGGACTCAACGGCAACGATCACTACCGCAATGGCGAGAACGGCCTGGCCACCTACCCGTTGGTGGCCGACACGCCGACGGTCGAGATGAACCAAGCCTACGGCCAGTACATCTGTCCGAAAGATTCGTGGAAGACCGCTGTGCGCTGGGGTCGGCAAGAAGTGCTGCTCGGGAATCAGCGCCTGGTCGGCAACGTCGCGTGGCGCCAAGATCAGCAGACCTTCGATGGCGGCAGCGTCACCTCCACCCCGTACAACAGCGACGGCAAGAGCCTGATGCTGGGCTACAACTACATCTACCGCGCCAATCGCATCTTCCCCGATGAGGTCCAGACCAATCCCTTCCAGGGCCGCCTCGACATGGAAACCCACGTCGGACAAGCGCTGTTCAAAATGGACGGCATCGGACAGCTGCATGTGTACGGCTTGTTCCTCGACTACAGCGATGGCTACGCCGCCGCGGTGACCAACAACAGCAGCGCGACCATCGGTGGACGCGCCAGCGGTGTGCTCAAGGCGACGGAAGACGTCGCCGTGCTCTATGGAATCGAATACGCCAGCCAGAGCGACTACGGCAGCAACACCAACGACTACACCAAGGCTTACTATCAGGCGGAAATCGGCGCTGCGGCCTTCGGCTTCACCGCCAAGTACGGCTACAACGTGCTCGAAGGCGAATCCGCCACGGACAAGTTCACCACACCCTTGGCCACCGGCCACGCGTTCAATGGCTGGTGCGACCAGTTCATCAACACGCCCAACAACGGCCTGGAAGCGCACCTGCTGTCGCTGGCCTATGTGCCGCCGATGCTCAAGGGTCTGACCCTGACGGTGAACTACTACATCTTCAACGCCGAGAACGTCAGCGACCACATCGGTGATGAACTCGACCTGCAGGCGGAGTACAAAGTCGTCTCATTCCCAGGTCTGCTGGTGGGGGTGAAATACGCCGACTTCGATGGTGATGAGATCGCCGGCAACATCGTCGGCACCACCGCGGGCGCCGATCAGCTCACCAAGTTCTGGCTCTACACCCAGTACGCTTTCTAAAGCTTGGTGCCCACGGGTCGGCGACCACACCGCCGGCCCCACGCACTCACGCGGACGGCCCGCTACGCCACTGGGCGTAGCGGGCTTTCTTTTTGTCCTGCGCCACCACCACCAAGCGGACGGTGAGGACGTAGCCCACCACCGCGAAGACCAAGGCGGCGATCAACGTGCCGATTGCCAAGGGTGCCAGCACGTCGCCGAGCACGACGATGCCGTGGCTGAGCGCGTCGCGCCACGGCATGGCTTGCAGGCGCTCGACCAGATCGCCAAGCGCACTGAACGACATCACCTCACCCACTCCGGAGACGAACAGCAGGCCAAGGCGGTATTGGCCGTAGACGAAGAACAACACGGTGAAGGGATTGTTCACCCACGTCCACGGGATCGACGCCACCATGTTTCCGCCAAGAACCCGCGCGAGCAGCGGCCCCAGGATCACCTGCCCAGGAATGGGCAATGGCATGATGAACAGTCCGGCGGCGCTGCCGATGCCGATGCGATGTGGCGTGTCGCTCAAGTGCAGGACGCCACGGACAGCGCGAACCACGACGAAACGCGCGCGACGCCAGCGTGAACGGCGGGTCGGCGGAGCTGCGATGCCCATTCAGATGCCGTCGTTGTTGACCGCAGCCGTGCGACCAGAGGCACGCTGCCAATGCGACAGCCGCTGCCGCTTGCGCTCCTGTGCCGCCACCACCGCCCGCACGATCAGCAGGTAGCCAATCACCGCGCCGATGGCACCGACCAGGATCGCACCCACCAGCATCGGCACGAAGATGTCGACCACCACGGCGTAGCCGGTGGCGAAGCCGTCGGCCATCGAGAGGTGGTTGAACTTGTCGACGATCTCGCCCATGCGTTCGAACGACACCAGTTTCCATTCCCCAGGCGTGATGAGCATGCCGACGCGGTAACAGCCATAGAAAATCGGCAGGGTGGTGAAGGGATTGGTGATCCAGCTCCACGGCAACGAAGCGATGACGTTGCCGCCAGACAGCTTGGCTAGGATCATGCCGATGAAGGTCTGCCCGAGCGTCGGCAGCGGTGAGACGAAGATGCCGCAGGCACAGCCGAGTGCGATGCGGTGCGGCGTGTCCTGCAGCAACAACGCGCCACGCAGGGTCTTCATCAATCCATGCACGAACTGACGCCAGCGGCCTTTGGTGGTTTTGGGAGCGCCCTGGATCATGGCCTGGGCATCATTGGGCCGCCTCCGGTTTGCAAACCCCCACGCGGGGGGTCGATCAACGCCGCGGCGGATCTGCATCGGACCTTCACCGAGCGCACATGGGCGGCTCCGGAAGCGCCGAACACCAGCTCGGCATGACTCTCCCTCTATGGCCAACCACCGAGCTGGTGCTCGATGCTCCTGGGAAAAGCCATCTGGAGTCCCTCTCTGATCCGGCCATCCTGCCGCCTCGCCCAGGGATCCACCCAGGGCAATCGGACTCCGAACCATGATCCGTCTCCTGTTCCTGCTGCTTGCCGTCATCGCGCCTGGGGTTGCCGCCGAGGCTGCCGCCGAGGCTGCCGCTACTGCTGCGACCGCGAACATGCCTCCGTTGTGGACCGTCACGCCGTTCGTGGTTCTGCTGCTGTGCATCGCCGTGATGCCGGTGCTGCTCCCACACTTCTGGCACCGCTGGTATCCTGGCGTGGCGCTGGTCCTGGGTGCGATCACTGCTGGCTATTACGTGCTGGGGCGTGGCGACACCAGCGCCCTGGCGCACGTCGGCTTTGAATATTTATCCTTCATCGCCCTGCTGACGTGCCTGTATGTCTGCTCGGGCGGCATCGTCATCGGTCTAGGCGGCAAAGGCCGGCCGTGGTCGAATACAATGCTGCTGTTGGTCGGCGGCTTGATCGCCAATTTGGTTGGCACCACCGGCGCATCGATGCTGCTGATCCGTCCCTTCCTGCGCGCCAACCGCGGACGTTTACAACCCTACCACGTGGTGTTCTTCATCTTCATCGTCTCCAACGTCGGCGGCGCGTTGACGCCGATTGGTGATCCGCCGCTGTTGCTCGGCTTCTTGCGCGGCATCGACTTTTTTCGTTTCTTCGAACTGAACATCGGGCCTTGGGCGTTGACCATGACCCTGCTCCTGGCGGTGTTCTGGTGCTTCGATACGGCAAACAAACGCCACGCGCAGACGCTCGCGGAGTTCCGCCAACTGCCACCGGTCCAAGGTTGGTCGCACCTTGGTTTGCTGGGGCTTGGTGTCGTTGTGGTGTTCCTCGACCCAGCGAAGATCCATTGGCTGCCAGCAATCAGCTACCACGGCCATGACTACAGCTTCATCCGTGAAACACTGATGTTCGGTATCGCCTTCATCGCCTTCAAGACGGCGAAAAAAGAACATCTTCAGACCAACGATTTTTCTTTTGAGCCGATCCGCGAAGTGGCTTTTCTCTTCGTTGGCATTTTCCTGACCATGATCCCGGCGTTGGATCTGATCCGTAACGCGGCGCAGAGCGGAGCTATCCTCGGCTTCCCGCTGACGGTCTCGACCTTCTACCTGGGGACCGGCCTGTTCTCTGGCGTGCTCGACAATGCCCCGACCTTCATTGCTTTCCTCAGTGGCATGGAAGGCCACTTCGGCATGAACGTCGCTGCGCTCGGCCGCTCAACCGATCCGCAGATCGTGGCGTCGTTGTCCGCCTGTGCCTGTGCCGCAGTGTTCTTCGGCGCGATGACCTACATCGGCAACGGACCAAACCTGATGGTCAAGGCAATAGCCGAATCGGCGCGTGATGCCAATGGGGCACTGCTGGTGGAGGTGCCCAGCCTGCATGGCTACTTCCTGAAATACGCCCTGCCGATCCTGATGCCTGTCCTCCTGATCGTGTGGTTGGTGTTCTTCCGGG
>JANPLC010000191.1:0-15048 GCA_031426335.1 Planctomycetota bacterium | reverse complement strand
GCTCGCGCGCGTGCGCCAGCTCGAAGCCGCGCATCCGGTGCCGGATGCGGACGGTGAAGCCGGGGCGCACGCCATTGAAGCGGAGCTCACCGGCCTGACCGCACGCGATCTGGTGATAGCCTGCTGGTCCGGTGGCGCGTCGGCGTTGTTGCCGGCACCACGCGTCGGCCTGACCTTGGCGGACAAACAGGCAGTCACGCGTCTGCTGCTCGCCAGCGGTGGCGACATCGCCGCGCTCAACGCGGTGCGCAAACACCTTTCGCGTTTGAAAGGTGGCCAGCTCGCACGTCGTGCTCAACCGGCGAACGTCTTGTGTCTGGTGGTCAGCGATGTGATCGGTGACGACCTCGCGACCATCGGCTCGGGGCCGTTCATTGCTGATCCCAGCACCTTCGCTGAGGTCGATGCGCTGCTGCGTCGTCTGGGCATCGCTGAGCGTTTGCCATCATCAGTGGCGCGTGTGATCGCTGATGGCCTTGCCGGTGTTGTGGCTGAAACCCCCAAACCTGGCGATCCCTGTTTTTCCCGCGTGCAGCATCACATGGTCGCCAGCAACGCGCTGGCGTTGGCAGCCATCGCGCAGGCTGCCGCTGCTGCCGGTTATCGTCCGGAGATCTGGCGTCAGCCACTCACTGGCGAAGCGCGCGCCGCCGGAGCGACCTTTGCCGGTTCAGCTCTGCACCACCTCGCGCGGGGCGAACGTGTGTGCCTGATCGCTGGTGGCGAAACCACCGTGACGCTGGGTACCGCGCATGGACTGGGGGGTCGTAATCAGGAGTTCGCGCTTGCTGCCGCCGGCATGCTGGCATGCGCGCGTCATCCGCGGGTGCCGGCGCCAGTGACGATCCTGGCTGCTGGCACCGATGGCAGCGATGGACCAACCGACGCGGCGGGCGCTTTTGCAGATGCCACCACGCTGGCGCGCGCACAAGCAGCTGGGCTGGACCTCGAACAACACCTCAACCGCCACGATGCCTATCCGTTCTTCGATCGCCTAGGCGATCTGCTGCGCAGCGGACCGACCGGCACCAACGTCATGGACGTGTCGCTGGCGCTGGTGGGATGATGTCTGGAAACAACCAGAGCCACGGCGATTGCCGTGGCTCTGGTTTCCTGTGAAAACCGCAGCGACTTACTTGACGGGGGCGGCGGCGACTCGGCGCTTGAGCACCATGGTCATGCCGGGCTGATCCGGATTGGTCAGCACCAGGGTGGCGCCCTTCACTTGGATGTTGGTCTTCTCGGTCTTGCCAGCGGCGTCGGTGCTCTCGGTCTTGACCATGTCGCCTTCGATGGCGAGCACCTTGTAGGTTTCCTCTTCCAGCTTCCCGTCGGGTTTGGTCGAGATGATTTTGTCGGCGGTGACGGTCGAGGTCATCGTGCTCATCTGCTTGGTGATCATCTCCTGCATCATCTTCTGCTGCTCGGGCGGCATCGCGGCGATCTGCGGCGCCGTCTTCATCGCGTCCCAGGTGGCGGGGCCGTCGACGATCCAGTCACCCTGGATGTCCTTGGCGGTGGCGGCGTGCAGCTGGAGCACCAGGCCGATGGCCAAGCACAACAAGAGTCGGAGGGAGTGACGGGCGAGGGCGATCATGAGAGGTCCTTGGATGACGTTGGTGAGGCAGCGTCGGGTTCAGCGGATGCTGCGGGTGAGGCGGCCATCCCATCAGCGCGGATCAGCCGCGCAAGATCACGCCGTCCTCGCTGTCTGTGTCCTGGTTGCCGTCAGGGCTGCCCATCGCCGTGCAGGAACGTCAGGTTGGTCGGCGCATCGGCGCGCAGCACCGCATCCTGAGTGAACCGTCGGCAGTATGAGCGGCCGAGCGCGTCCAGCTTGCGTCCCGCCTCGGCAGCCTGCTCCGGCGGGTTGAGGAACACCAACACGCGCACCGGCTCGCTGCGGCTGCGGCCATCCTGACGGAAGTGCCCGATGGCGCTCAATTCGGTGAAACCGCCCGGGAAGGCCGGCACCACTTCGGCGACGACAAACTGCCGCCACTCGGCCTCGCTCACATCATCAGCGCTTGGCCGCGACAGACCGAAGTAGAGTTCACTCCGTTGCCACGTGCCGCCATCAGCGCTGCTGCGCTGGGGCGCGCAGCCCTGCGGCAGGCAGCAGAGGATCAGGAACACGGGGAGCAGGACGGTGCGCATGGCTTGGCATGCTGGTTGGAAGCCGGAGGGAGCAATCCATGGATCAGCGCAGGCGGTTGCGGCGTAGCAGTATCAACACGAACACCAGCAACCCGGTGATGCCACTTCCCAGGCCGCAACCACCACCACCACTTCCACCACCATTTCCACCACCACTGCTGGATCCTCCGGCAGTTGGTACCGCCACGTACTCGGAATAGGCGATGGTCGAGGTCGCGGCAGGCAATCCTTCGCCGTCATCGCTGGCGGTTACCCGCACGCGCAGGAACTTGCCGGCGTCAGCTGTGGTGAGGTGATGGGTTGACGTAGTTTCGCCGACTAGGTCCATCATGCTGGATCCGCCGGCATCGTTCGCGCGCTGCCATTGGAGCGCGAGGGTGATGGTGCCAGGAATCAGATCCTGCCCATCCGACCACGTTCCAGTGTTCGCG
The DNA here is from genome assembly GCA_031426335.1 of Planctomycetota bacterium. Taxonomy (GTDB): domain Bacteria; phylum Planctomycetota; class UBA11346; order UBA11346; family UBA11346; genus BOG-1363. The sequence continues at coordinate 12,460 of JANPLC010000191.1, read as the reverse complement.
GTCGCCGAAAGTCCCAGGGTCACCAGCGGTACCGAGAGCATCCTGGGTGCGTCGTTGCGTGGTGCGATGGTGAGGGTGACGACGCAGGTCGCGAAGCCACCGTGATCATCAGCTACTTGGACCGTGAAGTTATCGCTGCCGTTGAAGTCGGCGACCGGCTGATATCCGATCACCTGGATGGCGTCGCTGCCCAGCGGTGCCAGGGTGCCGTGCGTGGGCGGCGTGATGAGCGACCAAGTGAATCCCTGGCCGACGTCAACATCGCTGGCGTGCAGGGTCAGTTCGACGGCGGTCGGTGTATTGTCTTCATCCCCCGTGACGGCCACCGCCGCGCCTTCCGCGATGAGCGGAGCGCTGTTGGCGTCGTCGTTGACGATGGTCATGTTCACGACGCCATCGCCGATTACCACCGCCGTCGGATTCGTCAGCGTTACGATCACGGTCTCGTTCGGTTCAAAGGTGATATCGCCGTGTACGGTGATGGTGATGGGTTGGGTCAGGACACCCGCAGCGAAGGTCAGGGTGCCGTTGGCGACGGTGAAATCGTCACCCGCCTGGGCAGTTCCAGCATTCGCCGCCCAATCCACCGTGATGACGGATGAACTCGCGAGCGACAAGGTCGCGACCATGGTCACGATGGTGGTTCCGCTGTGACCTTCATTGCTACTGGCGGCTGCCAGATCGATCACCGGTTGAGCGATGATCTGCAGGTGTTCCGTCACCGTGCCTGAATAATTCACCTCGACGATCTCAGCGACTACCGTGTAGGTGCCCAAGGCTGTAGGAACCGTCCCGCTGCCATCGTAGGTCACCACCGTCGTCAGTCCGCTTGGGGTGGTGGTCACCGTCACCGGCTTGGCAGCCCCATCGACGGTTTGCACCAGGTTTTGGAGCGTGACCGTCGCGGTGGCCTTGCCGATGATGAGACTTCCGTTGGCGCTGCCGTCGTAGTTCGCATCGACGATGGTGGCGGTGACGCCGTAGGTGCCGGCGTTGCTGCGCGCCACGTCCCCGGTGTAGGCGATAGTATAGGGCAACGCGGCGGGGACGGTGCTGACCGTTGCGCTTTTTTGCATGCCGTTGTAGGTGTACGTGAGGTCACTCAGCGTGATCGTCGCGGCAGCTTTACCGATGACGAGATTTCCAATGGCGCTGCCGTCGTAGTTCGCATCGACGATGTTGGCAGTGACACCGTAGGTGCCGGCGTTGCTGCGCGCCACGTCTCCGGTGTAGGCGATAGTATAGGGCAACGCGGCGGGGACGGTGGTAACGGTGGCGCTTTTTTGCATGCCGTTGTAGGTGTACGTGAGGTCACTCAGCGTGATCGTCGCTGTGGCCTTGCCGATGACGAGGTTCCCGGTGGTTGAGCCCTGGTAGTTGGCGTCAGCGATGGTGGCGCTGACGCCGTAGGTGCCGGCAGCAATGCGCGCGGCATCAACACCGGTATAGACCAGATCCACCGTCAGGCCGGCTGGCGTGGTGGTGGCTGTCGCGGCGTGTGCATTACCGTCATAGGTGACCACTGCGTTGTCGAGAGCGACGGTCGCGGTGGCTTTGCTGATCACCAACTGGCCAGTGATCGTGCCCTGGTAGTGTGGGTGGTCGACGGTGGCGCTGACGGTGTGGCTGCCGGCGTTCACGGGCGGAGTGCCGCCGGGATAGCCGTAGGTCACTGGCAAGCCCGCAGGCGTGGTCGTCGCCGTCACGGTTTTCCCAAAGGTATTATAGGTCTGAGCCAGGCTGCCCGTGGTGAACGCGATGGTTGCCGGTGATTTGACAGTGGTCACCGTTCCTGCAGCCGAGGTCGTACTTGCACCGGTATTATCCTTCACCGTGGCGGTCAGTTGATAGGTGCCCGTGACCGTCGGAGTCCAAGCGCAGGAGTACGGCGCGCTGGTATCACTCCCCACCACCACGCCATCAACTTTGAAATCAACTCTGGTCACCCAGGTGCTAGCACCCGTATCAGCGGTAATGTTAAATGGCCCCGGCAACCCCAAAGCGTCGCCAGACGACGGTGAAGTGATCGCAACGCTCTGAGTCGCGCCCAAACTGGTGATCCACGCGCTGATAACCGCCATCGCGGGATCGTCGACGCGATTTTTCGCCAATGGCGGCATCTTGATCCCAGCGGTCAGGCTGGAGTCGCGCACGTGCAGGATCGAGCGGCTGAGCGACCCGCGTGCGATCACTCGCGCATTGGTCACCCCCAGGTCGAGGCCCACGTCGCCGTCGACGATGCCTTGTTGGCTCAGCGCCGTGTCGTAGCGCGCGTCGAAGAAGGCCTGGACGCCTCCTGGGCGGTGACAGTGAGAACAGTTGGCATCGAGCCAGGAACGCGCTTGATTCTCGATGGTCGCTGAGGGATGGTCGATCGGAACGGTGCGAGCTAGGTTGGGCAGGTCGGCTTCGAGCGGAGGATTATCGAACATGCCGATCGCGGACCAGGTGCGGAGCTGATTGGTAGTGGGGAAGGCGGGATCGCTGCACGGGCCATTCTGTTGCCGCGTCTTGACCCCGAGCACCCAATGCGCGTTGTCGTTGTGGCAAGACAAGCAGTCGGCTCGCCCAGGATAGTTCCACGTCTGCACCCGCGTGGAGACACCATCGGCAAGCGTCACGGTGATGGCTTCGCTCTCCGCATCATCGATCAGATCCGCGTCACTGTTGTCAGCCCGCCAGCGGTAGGTGACACCATAGACACCACCTGCTGGCGCTGGCTTGCGCAGCAGCAGACGGGTTTCCAGACGTTTGCGCGCACCGGTCTGTTCGTTCACCGTCAGTTCGAAATGTTTCACGAACACCGTGCCGGCCGGGAAGGTCCACTCGCCGGTCGCGGCGAAAGCAATCTGCTCGCCGGGATCGAAACCGGCGGTTTTTCCTGTCGGATTGGGCAAGGCGATCCAACGGCTCTTGTGCGCACCATCCGACCACAGCGGTGAGTTGACGTCATAGGGGATGAGATCCGACTTGGGCACCAGCGGCCAGTTGGCCGTCCCGCTGCCGGTTGGGTTGAAGGCACCAGTAGCGGAAAGCTGGGTTGGGATGACGGGATCGGTTGGACCGGCAACACGTTCGAGCGTCAGGATACGCCCAGTTGTGGCCAAGATGGACGGCAGCTGATCACCATCCACACGGTATTGCATGCGTAGGAGGTAGAGCTCGCCGTCGGCATCGACGGCGAAACTCGACAGCCCGCGGTAACCGCTATCACCACCATCGTAGGGCGCCGTCAGACTCAGGTTGCTGATGATGGTCGCGGTGGCCGGGTACTGTGTCGGGTCGATGCTCCAGATCACCCCCGAGGGATTGTCGCCGAAGATGTATTTTCCCACCAAGTCGGGGTGGCGAGATCCACGGTAAATATAACCGCCGATGATGGCCCTGAAGGCACCACGATCAGTGAAGTCGATGACCGGTGCCTGTTCGCGGCCAATCACCGGGTTGAGGTCGATGCGTGCGCCGAGTGCAGCCGTGCCGGTCAAAGCGGGTGTGATCGTCACGCTGTTCGCGTCGGCACTAGTCACACGGTAGGTCTCGCTGAGGCCCTGGACCCGAACGCAGTCGCGCGGGGCCAGGGCCATCCCCGAACCCGTGACCGGTAGCACGGTCGCGCCGGCGGTCAGTGCCGCCGTCAGCGTCAAGCCGGTGGTCCGGGTGATGACCGCATCGTTGGCCACCGGTCCAGCGAGTGGCGGAGTGATGGTAATCCGGGTGTGCGGGAAACCTGCTACGGCGGTTACGGTGTAGGTGCCGGTCACTCCGGCGAACACCACACGCTCATTAAGCAGCGTTCCACCACGGCTGTTGCCGTTGGTGTCGATAGTGAGTTCGCTGCTTCCGCCGGTGTGGCCGCCCACCTGATTGATCTGGTAGGATGGTCCCGTGCCGCTTCCGCCGTTACCTTCGCGGTAGACCCACTGATAATTGCCACCTTTGATCACTAGTGAGATCTCTTCACGGCTACCCTGTCCGATGTCACCGATCAGTACCATACCACTGACCGGGTCATGGGTCATGCGGTGCGGACTACGCAGACCGACAGCCCAGAATTCTTCCAGTACACTAGGCACACCGACGAAGGGATTGTCGATCGGAATGCCGTAATTGGCGGTGGTGGTGGTCGCATCTCCCAGATCGGGTTTGCGCCGAATGGCGTGGCTCTTGCCAGTACGCGGCCCATCGACATCAATCCGTAGGACTCCGGAAAACAACCCGCCGTTCAATCGTTGTGAACGACCATAGGAATCGCCTGAAGCTCCCTCATCGCCGATCACAAGCCAAAGGAATCCATCATCAGGGTGGAAAAACATCCCACCACCGCCGTGCCATGGATGACGATCGCGTTGGTTGATCAGCACTGTTTCGGTGGGAGTGGCGACCACCTCACCATCAGCGATGGTGAAACTGGAGAGCCGATTCCACAGATGGGTGGACATCTGAGAGTATTGGCCCGTCTTGTTGGGGCGATACACCGGCGCATCACCCTGCAGCGGCGTCTGATCCGTATATTCGTAATAGACGAAAAATTTCCCACGGTTGGCTGAGTTGGTTGACGCGGGCAAACCGAAATCGGGATGGAAAGCCAAGCCCATCAGTCCGCAGTCATCGAGCCCTTGGCACTGGGCGCTGAGATCGAGCACCAGGGTCTTGGTGGTGGTGGCGGGGTCGTTTTCGAAGGACCAGATCCGGCCTTCGCGCTCACAGACGTAGAAGCGGTTGCTGCGCGGCGCCAAAACCATCGACACCGGGCCCTGGAAGGTCAGGTGCGGGAAGGCGATCGTGGGGGTGAGGGCGCCAGTCGGAGTCGGCGGCGCCTGCGGCATGTCGAGCCAGGGTCTGGTCGTCGGACGCACGGTTGCTTCACCGGCCATCGCTCCCGCTGACATCCAGAAAGCGACCAGAACCACCACGCAGGTGGAGAAGCTCGACGAGTGGGAGCGGGAGTGTTGGTTCATATCGATTGAATGATGCAGCGGGCGCGTGAGGGTCGGGACGTTAGCCGCGGTCATGTCGAAAGCACGGTGAAAGCCACAATCGGCCGCGGAAATCCGCTCTACGCGAGCACGGAGGTGATCGCGCACCGTCCAGCCCTTCGATCCGTCCTCTGACATCTTCTGCGAGGGCCCATTGGTGGGTTACGCGGATCCAGACATATCGCTACGCGCCGGCCGGGTGGTCGCACTCGGATATTTCCCCCGTCCGCGGTGGGCCCTAACCTGCCGCCGCATCGGAGGTGGGTATGTTGCCCTTGATCGATACGCACCTGCATCTGTGGGATCCGGCATTGGTGCCGTGGACCCGCGGCAATCCGATCTTTAATAAAGTGTACGACGCGGGCCAGTTCGCGGCCGCCAGCGACGGGTGCCAAGTGCAGCGTGCGGTGTTCGTGCAGTGCGATGCCACCGACGGCGCGGCGGAGGTCGCGTGGGTAGCCAAGCAGGCCACGGTCGATGCCCGCATCGCCGGCATCGTCGCGCATGCACCGCTGGAGCAGGGCGCGGCCGTACGCGCGCGTCTGGCCGAACTCGCCAAACATCCGCTGGTGCGCGGCATCCGGCGCAACGTTCAAGGCGAGCCGTCCGGTTTCTGTGCGCGGGCAGAGTTCATCGCCGGCGTGCAGGCGTTGGCGGAGTTCAACCTCAGCTTTGATCTCTGTCTGCGTCGCGCGCAGCTGCCGGAGGTCATCACCTTGGTGAAGGCCTGTCCACAGGTGCGTTTCATCCTCGACCACCTGGGCAATCCGCCGATCAAGGATCGCACGTTGGACGGTTGGGCGGTACCGTTCGCCGAGTTGGCGAAACTGCCGAACGTATTTTGCAAACTGTCGGGCATCGTCACGGTCGCGGCTGAAAAATGGACCATCGAAGACCTCGCGCCGTATGTCGAACACGCGCTGAAAACCTTTACGTCCACGCGCCTGTGTTGGGGCAGCGACTGGCCGGTGTTACTCAAGGCGAGCGACTACCGTCACTGGGTCGACGCCACGCGCACGCTGCTCGCCGGCCTGCCGGTGGATGACCAGCGCCGCATCCTGCACGACAACGCTATCACGTTCTATCGCCTGAAACCATGAACGAGAGGAAGACCGGATTGAACAAGAGGAACGGAGGAACGGAGAAGAGACCACCGTTCGCGTTCTTTTCGCTTCGTCCATGCTTTCTCCGTTCCTCCATTCCTCTTGTTCAATCCTGCTCCGCCGTCTTTTGAGGATCCCCATGCCCGTCACCATCACCAACGTCACGGTCCACGATGTGCGCTTCCCGACTTCGCGGGATCGCGATGGGTCGGACGCGATGAATCCGGATCCGGATTATTCGGCGGCGTACGTTATTCTGCACACCGATGCGAAGGGCTTGGAAGGCCACGGGCTGACCTTCACTATCGGACGCGGTAACGAACTGTGCGTCGCTGCAGTCGAAGCCCTCAAACCGCTGATCGTCGGGCGCACGCTCGAATCGTTCACCAGTGACATGGGCGCGTTCTGGAAGCACATCACCGGCGATTCGCAACTGCGCTGGGTCGGTCCGGAAAAAGGCGTCATCCATCTTGCTACCGCAGCCGTGGTCAACGCGGTGTGGGATCTGTGGGCCAAACAGCTGGGCAAACCGTTGTGGCGTTTGTTAGTCGACCTGACGCCCGAGGAACTGGTCCGCTGCATCGACTTCCGCTACATCACCGACGCCATCACGCCGGCTGAAGCCATTGCCCTGCTGCGTGCGAAACAGGCGGGGAAAGCAGAGCGTTTAGCGACGTTACAGAGCAAGGGCGTGCCGGCTTATACGACCTCCGCCGGTTGGCTCGGTTACAGCGACGACAAACTTCGCCGTCTCTGCCGCGAAGCGATCGCCGTCGGCTTTACCCATCTGAAAATAAAAGTCGGCCGCGACCTGGCCGACGACATCCGCCGCAGTCGCATCATCCGCGAGGAGATCGGCTGGGAGCGCAAGCTGATGATGGACGCCAATCAGGTGTGGGATGTCGGCACCGCGATCGCGAACATGAAGGAACTGGCGCAGTTCAAGCCGTGGTGGATCGAAGAACCGACCAGCCCCGACGATGTGCTCGGCCATGCGACGATAGCCAAAGCGCTGAAGTCGCTCGACATCGGCGTCGCCACCGGCGAGCACTGCCAGAACCGGGTAGTCTTCAAACAGCTGATGCAAGCGGACGCCATCCGCTTCTGCCAGATCGACTCGTGTCGACTCGGCGGGGTGAACGAGATCCTCTCGGTCTACCTGATGGCGGCGAAGTTCGGCGTGCCGGTGTGTCCACATGCCGGTGGCGTCGGCCTCTGCGAATACGTCCAGCACCTGACCATGTGGGACTACGTGAGCGTCGCTGGCACGACCGAGGGCCGTGTCACCGAGTATGTCGACCACTTGCACGAGCACTTCCTCGATCCGTGTGTGGTGAAGGACAGCCACTATATGCCGCCCACCCGCCCTGGATACTCGATCGAAATGAAGCAGCAATCGCTGAAAGACCACCAGTACCCCGATGGTCCGGTGTGGCGTGGCATTCGTTCCGCGCTTTGATCGAGATCGTGGTGGCTACAGGCTACAGGCTACGGGCTACAGGCCATCCCACGACCTGTGGCCTGTAGCCTGTAGTCTGTAGCCTCTCTAGAAGACTCTGTTCACCATCTCCAGAAAGATCCCCCATGCCTCAAAAAATCCTCATCACCGGCGGCTGCGGTTTCTTCGGCACCTGGATCATCAAACGTCTGCTCGATGACGGTGACCAACCGGTGGTGCTCGACGTGGCGAAGACGACCAAACGCTGGGAGATGATCCTTTCCTCAGCGGAAATCGCCAAGGTGCCGTTCCATCAGGTGAAGATCGACGACACCGAGGCGGTGCTCGCCCTGATCGCAGCGGAGAAACCCGACGCCATCATCCACCTCGCCGCGCTGCAAGTTCCCACCTGCCGCGACAACCCGCTTGCCGGCGCCAAGGTCAACGTCATCGGCACGCTCAACATTTTCGAGGCGGCCAAGGCCCAGCGTGCTGCTGGTGCACCGCTGCCGCGCATCGTTTACGCGTCGAGTGCCGCGGTGTTCGGCCCGGATGCCGAGTACGCCGAAACCCATGTCGGTGACGATGCCGCGCTCAAACCAACGACGCACTACGGTGCGTTCAAGGTGTGTAATGAATCGAGCGCCAAAGCGTATTGGATCGCCAACCAGATTCCCAGCGTCGGCTTGCGTCCGCTGACGGTGTATGGTCCTGGTCGCGACACCGGCATGACCTCGTTCCCAACACGCGCCATCGCTGCGGCGATCAAAGGCCAGTCCTTTGACATCCCGTTCAACGGCAAAACCGCCTACATCCACATGCGCGAAGTCGCTGACATGTTCGTCACCGCCGCCCGCCGTCCGGCCGAGGGCAGCCCGGTGTTCACCGTCGGCGGCGACATCGTCGACATGCCGGAGTTCATCAACGCCGTCGACCGGCAGATTCCGGGAGCGAAAAAATTCATCACCAGTTCTGGCGCACCGCTGCCGATCGTCAGCCGCGTCGACGATGCCAGTCTGCGTGCGGCCTATCCGGGTCTGTTGCGCATCCCAATGGATCAAGGTCTGCGTGAAACCATCGAGGTGTTCAAGCGCCGGCACGCCGAAGGGAAACTCGAGGTCTGAGATTCGTGGCGCCCCGCGCGGGACGCGCGTGTGGTGTGCGCGGATTACGCGAAGGATTGCCCCTGGCCGGCTGGAAGCCGTCGCTCCCGAACTACTCTACCGCCATGGCGCCGGCGATGCGGATGACGCCCTGACTCGGACGTGATTGGTCGGCCTGATCGAGCAGAAACAACGTGTCGAGTTTCAGCGGCGCCTTCGCCACGCCGTCGTTCGCACCGCCCCAATGCGCGGTGTGTGGCGTGATGGCGAAGGTCAGCCATTTCCAGCCGATGAAGTTCAGGCGTCCAGCGTCGGGTTGAAAAGTCTGCCCGCTGGCGTCGACCACGCGCAGCCGGGCGACGTTGCCACTGCCATCGCTGAAGACCCACATGCGGATCTCTTTCGCCGCGCCCAGGTCGATTGGCTTATTCGGCGCCACGCGCAGGAACTTCCAGCCTTTGTCCAAACGGTAATCGAGATCGAGCGTCGCTTGACCGGTGAGCGCGGGATCGATGTCGCCGGTTCCCGGTTTCACGCTTTGGGCCGAGGCGACCTTGTTGTCGCCGTCCGGCTCGACTCTCCAGTCGATGCCCGGACGGAAGAGTGGTCGTAGCGTTGTCGGAGTCACAGATCGTAGCGCACGGGTGGAGTTCACGGCATCCACGCGCACACCCAGCGCAACCCCGTCCTGCCAGGATTCCTTGAGCGGCAGCAGTACGATCTGTTGTTGGCCATCGAGCAGGGCGATGGATTGGTGTCCGCCGAGAGGATTTCCGGACTGGTCGAGCAGGACCACGCCGCCTTTCACGTTCGTACCGTCACGGTTGTCCAGCAGCACCGGTACCACGGTCGTCCCATCGCGAACGAAGGGGGTGAGCAGGCCGATGGTCAGGGGATTGGTGACGACCAGCATTCCTGGCTGGGTCCAGACTAGACGACCATCGACCTCCAACGAGGTGGCGACGGGTTGTGGAGTGGCTGAACGTTCGCCGCAGAGGAAAATCGCGGGGAGGACGGCTGTCTGACCATAGGGCAGCGGGTGGGTAGAATGGGCGACTGTAAAGTTGTTAGGAAGCGTCTCGATTTTCTGAGGAAACTCGAGCGCACGCTCCAATGGATTGGTCAAGCGCAAGTCCACGATCAGACTCATCGTATCAGGATCGACTGGTCGGAGGACCGTGTCGTTGAAGGTGGATTCTCGTCTCACCACGACATGACTGACCGCCGGCGGAAGCGTTACGGTCAGATCGAGTGGCAAGCGTTCCCACGCCACGGCCAATCGCAGCGACGGATTCGCATCGATCGGCGCGAGGTACTGCACATCACCGGTGAGCGTCAGTGTCAGGCCTTTATCGTCAGCGACGACCTCCGGCAGTTCCTTGCCGAGGTGTCCCATGACACGGAAACGTCCCGCGCTCGCAGGAATGATGACGCTACACGGTTCCGTGTTGCTGGTCCACGCGGCGAGACGGAGCTGATCGCCCTTGGCGAACAGCAACACGTGCTCGTTCTCCTTGAGCGCGAGCGCTTTGCTGAATTCGTAACCTTTGAGCACGGTCGTCAGCGTCTTCGCCGCGAGATACGCGGGCTTCGGTTCGTAGACTTCCGCCTGTCCCTCGCGGTAGGCATGACGCACGGTGCCGAAGTTGTGCTCGGCTTCCTTGGGATCGGTGCCGTCGTCGTGCCAGTCGTACCAGATCGAAATCGGCACTTGGTTGGAGATGTTGCTCAACCACTGGCGCGGGAGGTATTGGCCCTGGCGCACTTCGTCGTAGCCCGTGCCCCAGCCGGCGATGGAGGAGCTGTAGCCCCATTCACCTGAGAGGATGGGAAGAACCTTGGACGGCGACACGACCGGCTGATCTTTATACGTGACAGCGGAACCAATCATGTGCTTCAGATTATAGCGCGCGCTCAACTGTCGCATCGTGCGGTAATCATCAGCCACGGTTTCCGGCGGACGATGCCGATACGGATGCACGCTCACCGCATCCCAGTACGACAGGCAGCCAGCTTTGAAGCAGGTCTCCATGAACGTCAGATCGATCTCGGACGTCGTCGGTCCGACGAAGATCTCCTTCGGTGTCACCGCACGGATGGTTTCGCCCACCGCGAGCGCGAGCTTGGCGTAGTCGTCAGCGTTCGGTTTCGGTTTCCAGAAGCTGATGTTCGGCTCGTTCCACATCTCCCACACGATCCCGCGACCAGCGAAGTGCTGCATCGCCGCTTTGACGAAGGTGCAGAATCCGGCGCGGCCCTCATCCGTATGCGGCGACAGTCCGCCGTCGTAGAGACGATGGCCGTAATCGAGGATGAAGTACGCCCGCAGCCCCAGGCGATCGAGGTCCGCCAGCAGGTGGTCGTAGGCGGCGAAGTCGTAGATGCCTTTCTCGCGTTCGATGCCTTCCCAGTGGAAGTCCATGCGCACGAAACGGAAGCCGCCGGCGGCGAGCATTTCCAACTCGCCGGGCTTGGCGTGGGTGAAATGGATGTTCACGCCGACGCCATCGAGCGTGCCGGCTTTGGGCAGGCTGACCTCGCCGGCATTAAGACCAAGGAGCGCGAGCAGCAGGAGCAGGGTGCGGATCATGGCGTTCGTGATGGCGAGGGGGAATGGACCATCAACGGACAAACGGCGTCGACGTTTCTCCGTGCCGAACGCCGTGAGCCCCTGGGACCGCAGGCTTTAGCCTGCATTTCACCGCGCACGGCAGGCTGAAGCCTGCAGTCCCAGGGATATTCACCCTCGACGACGCATTTCGTCCGAGCGGTGTGTATCTCCGATCGCAACCTGACAGAGATCGCAGGTAACTTTTGGCCCGTTGGGCGCATCTGATAGCGCCCCGCACACCGTCCGGGTGGGCGACCGTCCGGCGTTTGGCAGCCTCACTGGTCACCGTAGGGTTCGTGTCCCGTTTCCTGGCTGCCCCACCGCGTTCTTGGAGTGCCCATGTCCCCTACCCGCTTTCTTTCTGCTGCGTTGGTCGCGGGCGTCTTCGCCTGGCCCAGCGGTCTGTCCGCCGTCGAGAAGAAGGACAAGGACGCCAAGCTGGAAGCCGGCCCCTTCAAAGTTTTGGTCTTCAGCAAGACCAAGGGCTTCCGCCACGACTCGATCGAAACCGGTATCGAGGCGGTGAAGAAGCTCGGTGAGAAGAACGGCTTCGGTGTCGACGCCACCGAGGACTCCGCCCTGTTCACCGCCGAGAAGCTGAAAAATTACAAGGTGGTGATGTTCCTCAACACCACTGGCGACGTGCTCGACGACGCCCAGCAGATCGTTTTTGAAGAACACATCCGCACCGGCAACAGCTGGATCGGCGTGCACTCGGCGTCCGACACCGAGTACGACTGGCCTTTCTACGCCAAGCTGGTGGGCGCGCACTTCGCGGGCCATCCGGATATCCAGACCGCCAAGCTCAACGTGCTCGACAAGAAACACCCAGCGACCATGCACTTGCCTGACGTGTGGGAACGCCGGGACGAGTGGTACAATTTCAAGAAACCGCCCGAGGGCGTAAACGTGCTGATCAAGATCGACGAGAAGAGCTACAACGCGGGTGGCAGCGCCAACGGCGACAACCACCCGATGTGCTGGTACCACGAGATCGACGCCGGCCGGTCGTTCTACACCGCGGGTGGCCACACCAAGGAGAGCTACGCTGAACCCGAGTTCCTCCAGCATCTGCTGGGTGGCATCATGTACGCTTCGCGCGTGCTCGACCAGCCGCCCAAGGGCAAGAAGAAGAAATGAGCGTCCGCCGCTAGCCACCCGTCAGTGCGTCATCGCTGACAACGAGACTGGTGGTGATGCGTAGGTTTGATTCGCCATTCGCCATTCGC
>JANPLC010000190.1:0-4840 GCA_031426335.1 Planctomycetota bacterium | reverse complement strand
CGGAATCGACTGCAGGCGGAAAGACTTCCGGACTTCCGGACTTCCGGACTTCCGGACTCTCCCCTATCGGCAAACAGCTCGCCGCACTCCCGGCAGATCCCCAAGTCGCGAGAATCCTCCTCGCTGGCGTCAGCGAAGGTGTCCCGCACGAAGCCTGCACCATCGCCGCGTTCCTTTCGGTGCAGGATCCACGCGTGCGTCCGGTCGGTTCGGAAGCCAAGGCCGATGCGGCACATCGCCGGTTCGTGCATGAAGCCGGCGATCTCGCCACCGTCCTGAAATTGTGGGAGGCGTATCAAGAGGCGGCGTCCAACAGTGCGAAGGCGCGCTTGTGCGAGCAGGGCTTCCTCGGCTACCGGCGCATGCGCGAATGGGCGGATGTGCGCCACCAGTTGTGGAACTCATTGCGTGAAGGGCGGCGCGGCAAGCCGCTGCCCCCGACCGGACATGCCAGTGATGCGTGGCCACTCGATCGCGTCCATCGCGCCGTGCTGGCGGGCATGCTCGGGAACGTGCTGCTCTACGACCGCGAAGAGCGGTGTTACCACGGTGCCGGTGATCGTCGCCTGCACGTGCATCCGGGCAGCGCGCTCAAGGCCGGGAAAGTGGATGACGGCAAACGTGCGCCGCCACCACCACCGTGGTTGGTGGCCTGCGAAGTGGTGGAAACCAGCCGTTTGTTCGCCCGCTTGTGTGCGCCGATCGAGCCACAGTGGGTCATCGATCTCGCCGGTGAACGGGTCAAACGCCGTCACCGCGATCCACACTGGCACGCCAAACGCAAACAGGTGGTCTGCCGCGAGACCGTCAGTTGGAAGGGCCTGCCACTCAGTGATGGCCGGCTGGTGCCGTATGAACGCGTCGATCCGGCGGATGCCACGCGGGTGTTTATCACCCAGGCATTAGTGGCGGAGAGCGAAGACGCCAGTGCGCTCGAACGGGAGTTCCCCTTCGTCGCTGACAACCGCACAACCGCGCGTCTGGCGCGTGGTCTGCGCGAACGCCTGCGTGATCCGTCGTTGTATATCGACGATTCTCAGATGGAGGCGTTCTACCGTGAGCGTTTCGGCCTCAGCCGCGACGATGCTCCGGTGGTGGCGTCCACCGATGCCCTTCGCCGTTTCATCGCCACGCATGGCGTCGATCGCCTGCGCGTGACGCTGCGCGATCTGGCCGACCATGCGTTGGCCGATCTGGCGGCGGAGGTTGCACCGCTGCAGGCCGTGATGGGCGGCGTGCGACTGCCGCTGCGCTATTGTTTTGCTCCCGGCGATGGGGCTGACGGCACGACGCTGGAGATCGCCGAGCAGCACCTGGCGCAGGTCGATGCGTTGGCGCTCGACTGGTTGGTGCCCGCACGCCTGGACGAAACCATCGAAGCGTACCTCCAGCAGATCCCCAAAGATCAGCGTCGTCGTTTGATTCCATTGGCGGACACCGCCGTGGCGCTAGCGGCGGAACTCGCACCGCTGCGTGGTCGTCAGGCGCTGGTGACGGCGTTGACTGCGCTGGTTGCCAAACGCCTGGGACAAGCGTGTCCACCGCTGGATCAGACCGCGCTGCCGGCGCACTTGCGCCTGCGTTTTCGCATCATCGATGCGCACGGTGCGGAAGCGTATGCCGGGCGCGATCCGCGGTTCCTGGCGGCACAAGTCGCTGCCGCCGGTGATCGTCTGCGGCTGGTACGCGCCGAGTGGGAATCCATGCCCAGCACGACGTGGCCGGGCGATTGTCCACTGACGGCGGTCGTGCACGGCATCACCGGTCACCTGGCGGTGGTGCGCGCGCGCGACGCCACCGGAGCGGTGGCGGTACGCCGTGCGGTGTTCGGTGCCGCTGATGCGGCTGCCGCGTGGCATGACGATGGCATCGACGCGGCGTTGGAGGCGGCGCACGATGCCGAGTTGGCCGCCATCGCCACGGCTCCGTCGACCGCGCGTTCAGCTCGCGTCGAACGCGCGTTTGCTCAGCGCCTGGGGTTGTTGCGTCGTCACGTGGCGCTCGCCGTGCTCTGCTCAACCGAGCGCGGTGTCGTGCGTGATCAGGCAGCCTTCACCACGCTCAGCCTACGTGCGGGTGAAGCGCTGCGGGCGGCAGCCGCTGGCATCGACGGCCTGCTCGACCAGATCGCCGAACGCAGCGAGAGCCTGCGCAACCGCCTGCGTCAGGGTGCGAAGTCTCTGGCGATGGCCACGGTCGCGCGCGGCGTCGGCACGCACCTCGATCTGCTGCTGGCGCCTGGGTGGATCACGCGTCTGCCGTGGACCGGTATTCAACGCGTGCCGGCGTTTTTGGACGGTCTGGGGCGACGTCTCGATGGCGCGAGCAACCGCCCGCAGGACATGCTGCGCGCGAGCGATCGCATCACCGCGCTGTTGTCCGCGTGGCAGGAGGCGATCGCCGGCGACCCGCGCCTGATCGCGGCGCTTGGCCTGGGACGTTCTCTGCGTGAACTAGCTGCCGTGCGCGAGGAGACTCTCCTCGGCTTGGTGGTCGGCGGTGGTAGTGGTGCGGGTTTCGCCGAAGGCCGCCTACGTGATGGTTTGGCGACCGCGGCACGGCGCATCCAAGGGGAACTCGGCGCCCAGCGTCGCCTGCGTGACCGTGCGCTCGACGTGCGTGGCGCCCTGCAACGCCTGCCACCCGGCCCGCGTCGCGATGCGGTGATGGCCGAGGGCGACCACCTGTTGGCGTCCTATCCGACGCTGGGCATGGGCGTCGATTTGGTGGCGGAACGGCAGCAGGTGGAGGCGTGGTGCGAGCGCGCGGCGTTGCTGCGCGGATAGGGCCACGGACTCCAGGCGACTGCACCGCTCGCCCGCGGATGTTTTTACCGGGTCCGTCTTGTACGTCGGTCGGACGATCGACACTGCCGGCCATGCGTACTTCGATCCTTGGTGTCGCTTTGCTCGTCCTGGGTCTGCTCAGTGGTTGTGCTCAGCCGCCACGAGCGATCACCGCCGATGATTTCCAGATCCTGCGCACCTACGGCTGGCCGACCACCGTGGCGTCGCCGCAGGCGATCTGGAATCCCGAAACCTACCAGGTGCTCGCGCGCAGCTCTGGCGGCTTTGTGCTGCTCGACGAAGGCTCTGGCAAACAGCAGTACTTCGCCTCGCGCGGCAAACACGAGACCGCCTATCCCGCCTGGGTGAGCGCGCGGCAGTTCGTCTTTGGGCCGAAGGACAACGTCATCACCACCGCTGATGGACGGGTGGTGGCGACCAGCGAAGGCCTTTCGGTGGTGACGCTGCTGGAGTCCATCACCGGCAAGGATGTGCCGCAGGCGCCGAAGAGCCTCAGTACCTACGGCTACCGGCCGCGGGTGTGGGGCCGCAATATCGTCGCCGCCAGCGAAGATCGCATCTACGTGGTCGATCCCTTTGGCACCATCGCCGAGTTCGGCCCCGGTTTCATGCCGGAACCACAGCGCAAAGGTGAAGGCATTGCGTGGCAGGATCGTCCAGTGCTTGAGACCGATCATTGGATTGGCAACGCCACCAAACGCGGCAATCTGATCATCCGCTGGCGCTCGGGCCTGACCACCACCATGCCGAATGCGGTCGAAGCCCGTTGGACGCCGACCGGCGGCGTGTTGTGCACGGTAATGCGCGCCGAGCCCGTCCCTGGGCAGCCGTGGTGGAGCGGCGGCACCGATCTCTATTTCCTCGCGCATGCCAAAGCGGCGCCAGTGCTGGTTGCGGTCGACGCTCGCAGCGGCGCGCCTCATCCTCAGGAACCGGTCTGCGCCGCAGTCGGCAAAAGTGGTGCCGTGGTCATCTGCGGCTACGATGGTTCCTTTCGCCATCAGGTGGCAGCGCTCGGCGACGCGCCGGCGTGGAGTTACGATGGTCGTCGCCTGATGGTCGAAGAACTGGTTGAGGGCCACGCGGATACGCGCTTCTTGCGCGTCTATGTGTTCAAGTCCGTAACTCCCAAACCCTAGTGCGGTGATGCAAGTTCCCCTGTCGGGCCTCGACCGTCGTGCGGCCTACCGCTGGCTGATCGGCTGCGTCGTGCCGCGACCGATCGCGTGGATCACCACGGTGTCGGCCGAGGGGGTGGTGAACCTCGCACCGTTCAGCTTCTTCAATGGCGTGACCGCCAGTCCGATGGTGCTTAGTGTCGCCATCGCTCATCGTGAGCCGATCAAGGACACGTTGCGCAACCTGCGCGCGACGCGCGAAGCGGTGGTGCATATCGCGCCGCCCGCGCGCTTGGCCGACGTGCATCAAAGTGGTGGCGATTACGCCGCCGCGGTGAGCGAGGTCGGTGAACTGGGACTGAAGACCGTCGCCAGCACCGTCGTGCGCCCACCGCGTTTGGCCGATGCCCAGGTCGCCTTCGAATGCCGGTTACTCCAGGAGATCCCGGTAGGCGACCCGGCGACGACGCTCTGCCTGCTGGAGGTGGTCCATCTGCACGCGGGGGCGGGCATCCTGGCCGCGGATGGTTTTCCCGATCCGCACAAGCACGCCGCGCCAGCGCGTCTGGGGAATCGCAGTTACCTGGATGGCAATGGTTGGACAGTGGTGGATCAGGCGCTGCAGGTGGTGCCGGAGGGGAAGCGGATTTCGTGAGCATGTCAGGTTTCGCGTCCTCGTCGTGGATGGCGGAAACGTTCTTTGAGCTCTCATTTGATTGCCTGTTGTCTGCGCCCCACAGGGGCAGCCTGGAAATAGCCCGGCACTTCAGTGCCGGGACCAGCGCGTGCTTCCAGTCAGTCCCGGAGGGACGGCTGAAAAATCCTACGTTACAGCCGTCCCTCCGGGACTTTTCTCATCGGATACATTCATCCCGGCACTGAAGTGCCGGGCTATTTCCACCGCGTCCCGCTGGG